>JAQBVM010000492.1 GCA_027623095.1 Verrucomicrobiota bacterium | reverse complement strand
ACGAATGTTTCGATGCTCTCAGTCCACGCTCGAATCGTTTCCCGCATTGCGGCGAAGTCTGCCGACTCGAAGTGCGGCGAGCAAGCGCTTCCGTGAAATTAACCGAAGCCGGCGCCCGCTCGATCAACTCATGCTTATCCGCTTTGTTGACAATCGCAGTGATTTGAGCTGCTGCGCCTCACAGAGGCGCGCTCCGGAGCGCGGGTCTGTGACCCGCAGCATCTTCGAAATGTCAACAAACCGGATACGCATCGATCAACTTGGGTCGAGCGGGAGCCTTCGACTCCTCCTCTCTCCTTGTCCGCACGAATAGAAATAGTTGACACACACAAAGGAAGCGTCAATGGACCAGCCGCGAACAGTATGTCGAGTGCAACCTCGCGGCCACAATGTTGGAGGCACTCTCTCATTGACACGCACACTGTCAGTACGGTTAGCTTCAGCAGTCTTGAAGGGGATGTGTGGGGCAGCGTTTGAAAGAATAGATCGAAGCGAGGGATGTGTTTGTGAGATTCGCATTTGCGCTGGTCAGGGGAGAACGCATGAACAGGAAGATTCACGGAATCAAGGATTGGGTTAGCAAGGCCCGTTCAGCGGGCTACGATGAGGAAACTTTGCGACTGCTCATTACGCGGACTTCAGCGCCATTTCGAACAGTGCCATTGCAAACCGCCTCGAGCCTGGCTGATGGAGGTGAAATTATGGGACGCGGCGCGGCTTTTGGAGGAAGGCCTGGATGTAAAAGAGATCTCGCTGAATTGCGGGTTCAAAGATGTTAGCCACTTTTACCACCGGTTTAAGATGTATCACGGTTGCACACCGATTCAGTTTTTCGAAATTCATCAGCAGCGTGAATCCGTAAGGCGTGAATCTCTGCGGAACGCGTTCTTGAATGAAGAAAGCGACGCCGCGGAGCGGCTGCAGCAGCCGAAGTATGCTCGCGCTTTGGAGATTCTCAACAGGTCGCCAATGTTTCTCAAAAGTCCGGTGTCGTTGGCTTGGTTTCGAGACCAACAAAGTCTCGAAAGCCGCGTTGAAGGGAAACGAAATGGCCACCTTGCCGCAACCTCTTCTGGAAGGAATCATCTCGCGCCTGAAGTGCGGAGTCAGTTTGAGACCTAGTCCAAGACAAATGTTTATGGCTTGATCCCACGCATGTACGCCGCCCTTGGCAAACATCGTTTCTTGGCCGGCGTTTTGGCCGGTGTGGTGGTTTACACCGCGGTGATGGCGGCTCTTTCGATTGAACGCCACGGAGCGCTCCGCACGCAAATGAATGATCTGGATGAGCAGTTGCGCAGCAGAATTGGCGTTCATGCCAACGTTATTTTTTGGCCGCTTGGTTTTCTGTTCAAACTCTGGCCCGAACCCGAGTTCCTCCTGATTCTGACCAGCTTGGCGTGCGGCCTTGCCGGTCTGGGAATTTACTTCTTCTCCCGTCTGCATCTCGGCGATGGCTGGCCGGCGGTTATTCCCGCGGCGGCGTTCTTGCTCAGCCCGATTGTCCACGATGCCAATCTGTACCGAATAACCTGAGAGCGCATTTTGCAAAAAGGCGCGATGTGGCGGTATATCCTCGGCGCAGTTCAACCGCCGATTTCCTCCTGTTTCGTCTGCGATATGACCGCGGTTCCGATTCCTCGTATTTCCCCACCGCCGCGCCGTACACGCTTTTCCAAATGCACGCGCCGGATTTCGTCGAGGCGATGAGGGAAAAACTGCACGACCCGGACTGGGGACTTATCCTCGAAAAGCAGCACTTCTATCTTTTTAAGAGGGGAGCGAGCCCAACCGTGGATCAGGGCGCAGCGAACGCCGCTTTCGAAAGCGAGGCGGCTGAGTTTCTTGCCGCTGTGCAATCCAGGTATCAGTTCCGAACTCCGACGTTTTTTGTGGCCGCCGTGATGATTGCGGCGCTCCTCAGCACCTGTTCCGTGTGGAAATTGATCGACACTGTGATAACGAAAAAGCAGGGAACGACAGCGCCACGTTCCACCGAACTGCCCCCAAAAACGGGAGGGTGAGGCTCCCGCCGAACCCTGAAATCCGCCGAAGAATGGTTTCGACAGGAGCCTCACCCTCGCGCAGAAACAACCAAGGGGAATGAAGGAATTGGAGAAATGCCAGCCACACCCATGCACGAGGCTACCCCGCCAATGCCCTTTGTTTCCGTGTATTTCGCGTATTTCGCGGTTGTCAAAAGCCCGCCGTTTTCTGCATCCAAATCCACGAGGAGCCCAGTTTGGCGCTAAAGAAAAGAGAAGGTTTTAACCACGCCCCTCAACGCGACGAAGCCACTACCAAACTCAGCCAACCACGGATTTCCCGGAGCAGCGAAGCCGCAACCGAATGACGGATTGTGGAACCACGGAATACGCGGAACATACGGAAGGAAGTGGACACGAATTCCGACTCATTGCATTCGCAAAGAGACTCAGGGTTCCGTCAAATCTTCCGCCAGGTTTTGGAGTGCGGCAACGGAGCCTGCGCAGTTGCCGCTTTTGACATGGAACCAAGTTATTTGGAAGTCCCGAGCGCAAGGACTCGCCGACGCGAAAGCGGTGAATCGCTTCGCTCGTCACCGCAGTCTCAGCCTGCGCCAAGGCTGCGGCGTGACAGGCAAGACGCTGCCGCGTTCATCGAAGTCTCGTCAGATTCTTCAGCAGCGGATGCTTTTCATGTTGGCGATGGTTCATATGGAACATCTCGGCCCTCTCTCGTTTCACGGACGAAGGACGACACGAATTCCGACTCATTGCAGCCTGGTCCATATTCCGTGTATTCAGTGTAATCCGTGGTCAAGCTTCTTTTGTGATGGAAAACCCAACCATCCAAGGACAATCGAAACTCCGATGTTCGCGCTTCTCCGGTCCTCCCTGTCTCGCCGTATTTCCGCATCAAGGGGATCATCGATAGTCTGGCGGTCGAATTGCCGAAAAAAGAGCAACTTCGGATTCGAGTCATTTACCCGCTGGGTGAGCTCCCCGGTTCCTGCAAAGTCCTCAATCTTTTTGGATTCTTTCGTTTTTTTCGGCTGAACCGCCGTTCTCAGGATAATTCCACGCACGGATCAGTAGAGGTCTTCGAGATCCAGCGATAGCGCGAATCCGCACGGCGTCGGATTAAAACCCGCAGTTGAATGGCCTCAAAATGAAGAAGAGCCAGCTCCGAGTAAGACTCACTCGCTGGGAGGAGGCACCGTGCGCGGGGAATGATTGATCATCTGCGAAGTCCGCGTGTGGTTGCGAAGGTCTTCCACGCGAGTAGAAAGCTGCCATGAACGATCAGGAATCGGCATCTTTTTGCGTTTTCGCAGGCAAATGTCGCTCACAGACAATAAATGTCGCCCACAAACAATAAACAATCCTTGAACGTCGAAATGAATCGGACAACTCTAGGTCATCCTGAAGTTTGGCGATGACAAAAGTTTTATGGGTCTTCTGGAAGTCGAGTGGGTAGTTTTGAGGTCCGAATGTGCGTTTGAGGCTTGATAGGCGGTCA
>JAQBVM010000491.1 GCA_027623095.1 Verrucomicrobiota bacterium | reverse complement strand
TGCCATGGCTGCAGTCTCTCAACCCTGGAGAGGGCCGTCACTTCTTAGTTTATCTGTCCGACCCCTTTAATGGGCTGGATGGCCTTTGCAAGGAAAAGTGCGTTTCGCGCGAACTCGTAATTCGTCGCGGTATCAGCGTCTCCGAGAAACAGAACACGATTTGGCTTTGTGTAGGAAATTGCGCGGTCGATGCCGTTCAGCAGTCGCTGCTCGCCTGATGCCAAACGAGTGTAGGTGTTAAAATTCGGAAGCCCGATGGACTTGATTTCCGCGTCGATCAACGAAAGTGCCTTAAACTCGCCTTCGACGATAACTAGATCGCCACCCTGTTGAAAGGAACGAAACTGCGGAGGGACGTACGCGCGTGTTCCGGTCCCAGGGGCCTGGTAGTACTTCTGACCGTCCACCTTGGAGTTGGGCAAACGCCATCTCGAAAAGCTCGTTGGTTGGCCGAGTAGATCATAGTAGGGAATCTCGATGCTGCCCGGTTCCGGTTCGTTGGACAGACAGATTCCGGCGGTTCGAATTGTTTCGGCGGCAATACCCGGTCGATTCGGCGTTTCGGTCGGAATCATTGCGCGCCTCCGCGCTCGTGCCGCCGAAGCCAGGCCGTGACGGAGTCCCAGGAGTACAACACGCGTCTTCCGCCGGGCGGGACGATGTGCGGCAGTCCGCGCTTGCGGAGTGCGTATAGTGTCCGTCGCGACACCGGGAGTTTTGCAAGCAATTTCCCTTCGTCCAGCAGTCCCGACTTTTCGCTGAGTGGTGTCAGTGGGTGTGTAGTCGAATTCACACGCACAGATTCGCATGGACGAGCAGGACCGTCCCTCAGTACCTCGCGGCCTCAGGTACTGAGGTTTTCTGTTGACTGCGCTCGCTTTCTGGACACAATTTGTATCCGTGCGAATCATCAAGCGTCCGACGTTGCGGGAGTTTGCTGGCAGGCATCCCAAGACGGGGCGTTACCTGGACGATTGGCAACGGGTGGTCCGGGCGGCAGCCTGGAATAACCTGGCGGACGTGCGGCGGACGTTTCCGAGCGCCGATCTGGTGAAGGTCGCCAGTGGACGGCAGGTAACGGTCTTCAACGTCTGTGGAAATGCGTTTCGTTTGATCGTTGCAATGCACTTCGACCGACAAAGGGTGTTCGTTCTGCGGCTGCTGTCGCACGCCGAATACGACAAAGAGAATTGGAAGGCTGAGTTATGAGAACGAAAAGCAAACTGTCCTTCAAGAAATTGCCCAAAGAGTACGGTGCCTTATGCGCCATGCTCCCGCCGCGTGTCATCCACGACCGGTCGGATTATGAGAACACCGGAGAAGTGGCGGAAGCAATGGCTGGATTCGAAACCGAATTTACGGAAGACCAAGCGGACTACTTTGACACTCTTTGTGCCCTGCTGGAAGCGTACGAATCCGAGACTGCTCCGCCCTTGAAGGGCACACCGCTTCGGAATCTAAAGTTTCTGCTGAATGAACACGGTGCAAGCGGTTCCGGCTTGTCGAGCATTCTTGGCGCAAGCCGGGCGTTGGGGCCGATGATTCTGCGCGGTGAACGCAATTTGACTTTGGAGCATGTCAAACGGCTTGCCGAACACTTCAAGGTTGACCCGGCTTTGTTCCTGTGAGTGTTCGTGACTTGGATTTCTTCTTCGGAAGGTTGACCAGGCTCTCGAAGGCTTGCTTAACTCGATCCAAAGCCATTCCGCGCCTTCTCCATTCCTCCTCGTTCTCGCGACCGATTTGTCGGAGGGCCTTGCAGTATTCATCCCGGTAAACCCACCAATGTTCGAGGACGCAATCATGGACGCACTTCCACCACTGCGCGAAGTTTTCCCGCGTTACGGGACGGGAAAGCCCTACGCATCTCAGTTCCCAATCTGAAATGATAATTTGATCGGTCGGACTAACGGGATAGATCTCCGCCTTCATTTCCGTTCGCCAAGCGTTGGGGTGTTGCAGATGCGGCGATACGCCAGAGCAGTGACTCAGCAATTTGGGCACAAACACCCTGCAAGTGAGGCAAGTGTTAAAAGCGTATTCGGCCAATTGCGTCCAAAGATTTCGAGCGTCGATTCGCCCTTCTCGCCGGGATATGTCGGCCGTTAAACCTACTTTCAAGCGTTTAACCTGATCGATTGCCGCTTTGATGTCCTGTGGGTTCGGGCTCAACACAACAGGCCAATTGGCGGACGTTTCCGCCACAAATCTCAGTAAGCCTGGTTGAGTTTGTTCGACCTTCTCCAGAGCATCAGCGAGTTCGCGCGCAAGATCAGCAAGCATGAAGATCGCTTCTACGCTGCCATCCAAAGCGCGGAGAAAGAGTTGGCCGGTGACTTCGTCCTGTTCTTTTTTGAGTTGAACCAGAGTGCGCTCGTCGATCCGCGCAGCGATTTCTTCGCTGGGGAGCAATGGCGTTGGGCAGTGCATGAACCTGGCGCGAATCTGGTAGCTTTTTGGCGTGGCACACGAATAGACTTTTCGCCACAGGCCCGGGCGAATTTGCTGCTCAACGCGGGGTGACAAAGGAATAGGTTGACCGAAAAGTTCGCGGAGTGATTCCAGGTCAATCGGCAATCCGTCTGCTCCTTCCTGGGGCGAACTTCTTTTTCTTTTCTTCATCGGGATTTAATGGCTCAGACGATGATCGCACCCTTTTTCCGCAGCATGGCGGCGATCACGCATGCCGAATAATCGATTGCGAGGACTCTTGTGCCGCTGGCTTCGAAGCCGAGTTCGGCAAAGGCGAGTGGGAGATACTTCAGATGCTGGCCGCGTCGCGAACCCCGGTGCAGTTCCTTTAAGATCACAATTCGTGACCCTAAAGAACCGGCTTCCGCTTTGGTGAGTTGGAACACGAATTCATCAGGAAACCGCTCACTATTCCGGCGCACCGCTTGATTCAACGCCGTCGTCGAAAGGCCGTAAATTTCGGCAAGGTCGCAGTCCAGGATGATTTTGTGACCGCGCATGATTCGAAGCAATCCCTTGATCGTTGCGAACGGAAAATCGAGTTGCGATTTCTTCGGCTTCATGCGACCGGATCGAGTGCAATCACGTTGTCCACTTTCGAGGGCGCCACGTTGAACCAATCTTCTGCCTCCGATTTCGTTGCGAGCCCTTTGTAGTGCCCGTGAATCATTGCTGGCGAATTGCCTGCTTGCGCGGCGGTCAATCCTTCGTTCGAGTGCAGCGCAAAATGAAAACTGCAAAAGCTGTGGCGCAGTCCGTTCGGTTTCCGCTTCACCGTTGCCCGATCGCAGAGATCCCGAAGATGCTCTTGGAAGGTGATTTCGTGAAGCGTCCACAGCTTGCCTTCTGTGACGCCTCTAAAAGGATTCAGCCATGCCGACAAAGCGGGAACGATCTCAACCAAACGTCGCTGGCGTGTCTTTGCTTTGCCGAAAAGATTTCGATATGTCCCGGCACCCTCCAAACGTCTGCCCAGTCCAAGCGCAACATTTCTGCGGTTCTTAATCCCGCCAGGCTGCCGATTGCGATCATTGC
>JAQBVM010000099.1 GCA_027623095.1 Verrucomicrobiota bacterium | reverse complement strand
CGACCTCAACCTAACCCATTGCGCGATAGCTGACTTTGCGATCCCCATCTCCCCAACCGAATTTCGCGACCATAGGACAGGCGTCTCGTTTTTCCGCGTTCCTTCCTCCTTTGCCGCATTTCACTCTGGTTCGATACTGGTTCACCGCTCGCGACGCGATGGGCAATGCGTATCGGTCTCCGTCCGAAAAGTTGCCCGTTCCGTTTCATGGGTTTTTTGTGGAAGAGAGAGACTCTGCGAAGACTCTTCCGGTCTATTCTCTCCGGCTGCTCGGATCGGACTTGGCGGCGATGCAGGCCAATAGCTGGAACAATCAGACTTTTCCAGCAACTCTGGTTGTTAAGCAGGAAGTCTATGACTCGGTTCGTATCCGGGTCCGCGGCGCTTTCGCACGGAGCTGGCCAAAAAAATCGTTCAAGATTCTCTTTGAAAAAGGAAACCTCTTTGGAAACCGAAGCCGGATCAATTTGAATTCGGGCTGGCGTGATCCGGCGTTTATTCGGGAGATTCTCTCCTATCGCATCTATCGGGATTCCGGCGCCTTCTCCCTGAATGCGGAACCCGTTTTTGTGAGAGTGAACGGACAGTTCTTAGGCCTTTTTACCGCGATCGAGCAGCCGGATAAACGGTATCTTGATTCCCAAGGAATCAGTGGGGCTGTTCTCTACAAAGCCGATTCCGGGAATAACGTCTCGGACGAGCGAAATCTTGGCGACGCGAATTCGTTTCGACAACATTACGAGAAAGAGACGGACGAGGAAGAACCTTACGATGATCTAGCTGAGTTCTGCCGGGACCTCGAGCAAACCCGGAAGGTGAAGGAGTTTTTCGAAGCGCGCGTGGATCTTCCCCGTTACGTCAATTTCCTGTGCGCGACGACGCTCTGCCAGAATTGGGACGGCTACAATAAGAATCACTTCATCGGGGTCGATCGTGAGAATAGTGGAAAATGGTTTGCGATTCCCTGGGACTTGGACCGGACACTCGGGGATCATTGGAACGGTCATTTCGATGAGACGCGATTGCCTCTGTTGTTGGGAATTCGAGATCTTCCGGGTGTTACGGGTTGGAACCGAATGGCGGACCGGTTTTTCAGTGATCCCCATCTTCGGAAGCTTTACAAGGAACGACTAAACGAACTCCTGGAATCGGTCTTCACGGAGGCTAATTTATATCCGATCGTCGAATCGTTACGCCAGAAGATTTCCGCTGCGGCGGATATGGATCACGAAAAATGGAGATCGGCATGGAATGCTTCGCGGGGTGTGGACGAAGTAAAGCTCTTCATCCGTGACCGGCGGGTGTTCTTGCTGGGAGAGTTGGAAAGATTTTGAGTTCTTTTCCCTACCGATAGACCAAGGTGGGGCGACACTTCAGCTTAGACTGGCAAGAGAGAATTGACTTAGATTTTGCACTGACCCAGTCTTGTGGGCATTTATGAGTGAAGCGCTGAGTTCAGCAGCATTTGGGAGACGCCGTCGCTTGATCTGGGTTAGGTTCCTTCTTGTGTGTCTGATTGTGTTGCGGCCCGCCCTTGCCGAGGAAGTTCGGTTCGCCACGATGCGCCTCGGAACGTCGTGGTATGTGTTTGGCGCCACGCTTTACAAATTGATGCGGTCGGAACTGCCGCAAGGGGACCGGATGGAGATAGTGGCAAAGGGAGGGGGTATCGGCAACCCGATCTTGATCGAGCGCGGCGATGTGCAGATCGCCCTCTCAACCCGGGCGACCGCCGCTTGGGCGTGGGAGGGAAATCCGCTGGTTTACGACGGTGTCAAACACCGGAAGCTGCGCGCTTTGGTGGGAGGCCTGAATCCGGTCTGGATTTCCGTTCTGGCTCGAGAGTCTTTTCTCAAGGACACCGGCCAAACGGACTTGGCGGCAATTTTAACGGGCAACCATCCAGTCCGCATTGTCATGAAACCGCGCGGAAGTTCCGTGCCCGTCGTTGCAGACTTGATCTTTGACTCGCTCGGAACAAGCCGTCAGAAGATTCGCGATCGAGGCGGCGCCATTATACAAGTGGACGCGCAGCAGATCCCGACGGTTCTGCGCAATGGCCGGGCAGACATTTACCTTGAATCGACACCGCGCGGGCATCCCACAGTGACGGAAGTTACGTTGACCATTCCGATGCGATTTCTCGATCTGCCCGAGAGAGTCCTGGACAAACTGATTGCGGCAGGATTACAGCGCGCGGAAGTCCCGGCTATGTTCAAAGGACAGAACCGTCCCATCCAAGGAGTTGATCTGGGCACGGTGATTATAGCCAGCAGCGATCTTTCCGAGGAATTGGCCTATCGCATCACCAAGACAGTCTGCGAAAACAAGGAAGCGCTGGCAAAAGCTCACAAAGCGTGGTCGCGATTTCAGCCCGAATCTGCTTGGACACCTGAGAACAACGGCATCCCGTTGCATCCGGGCGCTGCGCGTTATTATCGCGAGCGGGGATGGATGGCCGCCGAGCCGCGTCTGCCTGGATTGCCAAATACCTTGGAGCGGGCGCCTTGAACAAGCAGCTGCCAAGTGCCCTTTCGATGGCGCGGCTAATCGTTGGATTGGGATGGATTGCCTGTCAGATCGTGATCCTCCTGCATCCCATGCTTCCGATGGGACAGCGCTTCGTTCATCTTGCGTTTGCTTTGGCAATTCTGATTCTGGGATGGATCGAGGTGAAGGACGGAACATCATCGCACTCTCGGTTTCGGCAATGGTCGAACGGTGCCCTGTTTTTCTGCCTCGTGGCTGTTTGCGCGTACTTTCTCGTATCGATGAACCGCCTCGACGCGCGCATGGAGTCGGTGGACCCAATCTTCACGGCGGATATTTTCTTCGCGGGACTGTTCATTCTCGTGGTTCTGGAATCGGTCCGGCGCATTATCGGATGGTCGCTCCTGGGTGTGATTCTTGTGTTCCTCGCTTTTGGGTTTGTGGGCCGAATGATTCCCTCGTGGACACAATTGAACTGGCTGCCGGAGCTTTTCAAGTTCAGCGGATTTACTCTGCCGGAGGCTATGGAGAATTTTGCGCTAACCTCCAATGGATTGTTGGGTGTGACCACTGCGACGTCGGTGAATTTTGTGTTTTATTTCATCCTATTCGGAGCGATCTATTCCGCCATCGGAGGAGGGCGTTTGTTCATTGATATTGGACTGAAGGCGGCGGGCCGCAGCGTTGGTGGTGCTCCAAAGGCGGCTGTGCTTGCGAGCAGTTTGATGGGATGCATCAGCGGCAGCGCCGTCGCCAACGTCGCCACCACCGGACTATTTACAATCCCGCTCATGAGGCGCGCGGGATACTCGGCGGTCTATGCCGGTGCGGTGGAGGCCATCGCTTCGACGGGTGGACAGCTTATGCCTCCGGTAATGGGGGTGGCGGCATTTGTCATGGCGGAACTGATGCAGGAACCGTATCGAAAAATCGCGGTGGCCGGGCTGATTCCCGCTCTTGCTTTTTATTGGGCGCTCTTTCTCGCAGTGGACTTTCGAGCGCGGCGAATGGAATCTCGGATTACGGCTGGGAGCGAAGACGCGGCCACTCCTAGGATCCGCGGGCGGCTGCACCTTCTATTGCCTCCGGTCTTTCTTGTAGGTCTTTTGATCGCCGGCTGGTCCGCGAGCTTCGCGGCGGTTGCCGCGAGTGCGCTCTGCGTGCTAATGAGCGGCGCGTGGCCGTCGTTGCGCAAATCTTGGACTGAGTGGCGGGAGGCGATATTGCAGGGAACCCGCCAAGCTGCGGAAGTGGCGATCCCGATTGCGGCCATCGGTTTGATCATTGAAGTGGCGGTGCAATCCAATCTCGCCTTGAAGTTTTCGATTTTGTTGCTCGATTTCAGCGGTGTCACCGTGCTGGGGGCCATGGCGCTGATTGTCGTGGGGTGTTTGGTGATGGGATTGGGACTTCCGACCGTTGCGGCGTATATCATCGGGGCCGTTTTGTTTGTTCCTGCTCTGATCGACTTGGGTGTGGACGAACTGCCGGCGCATTTCTTCGTCATGTACTATTGCGTGCTATCGATGGTGACTCCGCCGGTAGCGTTGGCTTCTTACACGGCGGCTGGACTTGCGCAGGCGAACAGTTTTTCCACCAGTGTGGCGGCGTTTCGGTTGGGGTTGGTCGGATTCTTTATTCCGTTCGCGTTCGCCTTCAATCCGGCGCTATTATTCCAAGACTCGTTGCCGGCGATTCTGGGCGCTACGACGATCTTATTCATCGGCATCGCCGCCTGGGTGCTGGCATTGGAAGGATTCTGGATACGCGGGCTAAGCCGAATGGAACGAGCAATCCTTGCGGTGACATCCGCGGCGCTCTTGCTGGCGCCGGTAATCGTCGATTCGCTGATCAAATGGACGAGTTTCCCTTTGTGGATTGCGCGGTGTGTAGTCTGGACCGTTTTGGTGGGCTCGCTGTTGGTGATGGGAGTTAAGATTCGTAATGTGAAGCGTGCGGCGTGAGATCCGGCCTAATCGACTCACTCTCCGTTTAGGATTCTTGCCGCGCGGTCTATCTCTTTCGCGAACTTACTGATGGCTGCCGCCGTGAGATCAACAAAGGCGTCCGCTTCATTCCAAGAACGCTCCTCGATGGCTTCTCGTATTCCCGGCAGGGTCTTCACGCCGTATCCCGTATAATATCCGGGAGCGTATATCAAATGACGGAACCACGGACGCCGCGGCAACCCTTCTTCGCGAATAAACGCGCGCTCGGATCGGTACACAATCTTGTTCAATTCAGCTTGCCGGTCCGTGCTCAGCGTTTTCTCGCCGACCAATACCGCCTTCAGCGCCTTCTCATACGCATCCGCGTTCTTGGCGAGTGTGTCTCGGGCGTTCAAGAGCGGCGCGAAATTTATGTGTGGAACAGGATCTTCTTTCTTCGGCGGACGCACGTTCTCTTTCGGATCGAGGGCTCGCGCGTAATGTCCCCCATCAATGAGGCCGTTGCGTTCTTCCGTATCCTTCCGTTTCTTTTCGGTCATCTCCACGACCTCGCCCACGTACTCCGAGATGGCCCTGGCGGTTCCCGTGAATTGAAACGGCGGAATGTCGGCTTGTGCCAATCGAAGCGTTAATCGCCCGCAGACTTGAATCAACGCGATGCCATACTCAAAGGTCGGATCCTTGTACTGGGTGTAGTGGTCGAAAGTGTCGAAGTTGGAGTGATACTCGCCTCCTCGTCCTTCACCGCCAAACCCGACGTTGAACGAAGCGATTCCGAGATGTTGCAAGAACGCCGAGTAGTCCGAGCCGGAGCCGAGGGCGCTAATACCAAAACCGCCGGCCTTGGCCTCCTTTTTTTGATCGGCCGTACCGTTTACTAACCGCGACGACCGCAGTCTTTCCGCAACGCTGACACTGGTCTGCGGATCCACTACTGCGAACGCCGTCTCACTGGCCAGCCGTTCCAATGCGTGCGACCCGCCTATTCCAAGAAAGCCCCGCGAATTCCCGTCGGTATTGATATAGGCTACCGCCTTCGCGTTCAGTTCCTCGGCATGATGCTCGACCCACTCTGTGGAACCGAGGAGCGCCGGCTCTTCCGCGTCCCAAGCCGTGAAAATCAATGTGCGCTTCGGACGCCATCCGGTCTTCGCCAGCTCGCCTATGGCGCGGGCCTGTTCCATAACCGAAATCATGCCCGAAATGGGATCGGACGCCCCCACTACCCACGCGTCGTGATGGTTGCCCCGTATGATCCATTCGTCTGGAAAAATGCTGCCCTCCATTCGCGCAATGACGTTGTAGGCGGGAACGAGATCCCAGTTGAACTCCAGCTTGAGACGCACTATTGCCGGTCCCGGCCCGATTCGATAGGTCACCGGCATAGCGCCACGCCACGTCTCGGGTGCCACCGGACCGCCAAGGGCGTCCATCAGCGGCAGGGCGTCTTCGTAGGAAATCGGCAGGCAAGGAATCTTCATTATCGTTTCGGCTTCTTGCAACGAGATCCTGTTCGCGCCTTTGGTAGCGCCGTAGTTCGGCGTGAGCGGATCGCCGGGTCGCACGGGAAGATCCATGATCGATCCGCGCTGCACGGCGGCGGGATGTTTGAAGGCGCCTTCCGGATAGCCGTCGCCCTCGTAGAATCCATCGGCTTTCGGGTCGTTGTAAATGATGCATCCGATGGCGCCCATCTCGGCGGCCACCTTCGGTTTGATACCGCGCCAAGAGCCGCCGTACTGCGCCAATACGATCTTTCCCTTCACATCGATTCCCCTCCGCTCGAGTTCTTCGTAGTCGCTCGGGAGTCCCTGGTTCACGTAAACCAGTTCCGCCGTGACGTCGCCATCGGCCGAATAGGCATTGAATGGTGGCAAACCCTCCTCCTTGATCGCCAGCGAAACCGAATCGGCTTCCGCGGCAGGCTCAAGGAGTTTTGCGTCATACCGTTCCGGTTCGATAAGCGAGAGCTTGCGAATCCTAGGAGTTGGGAAGAGCACATGGAATACTTCGATTTCCGTTTTGTAACCCCATTCCTTGAACAATTCCGCTATGAAATCGGCATTCTCTTTTGCTTTGGCTGATCCCGCATGGTGCGGCCGCTCGGTCATTTGTTTCATCCAGTCGCGGAGGTTTTGAACCTTGAGATGAGAATCATACTGCTCCTCCAGATTGCGTTGGGCCTGAGCGGACGCCTCGCTGAACCCAACCATCGCCGGTTCCTGCGCCACGGCCATGTACGCCAGCGCGGCCCCCAGAACACCGGCCAGCACGTGTTTGCAAATGGGAATTTTCTTTTTCACTGTGGGTCGGACGATAGAACTCCAGCCGAGTTTAGACAAGGATGAAGGCTCCGAAAGTCTTCCTGCTGCTAGCCTAAGGCCAGGGCGGTTCCTCCTTCGCTAAGGCTGCGGAGGACTCGGTTCGCGAAAGGCGATCCAAAGTAAGCTGGCCAGGATCATGGCTGGAGCTCACTCAACGCGAGTGCGTGCTCGATCTGGACTTCGCCGTCCGCGTCGAGGATTTGCAGGGTCAGCCGCGGATCGGTCAATTCCCAATCAATGCTTAAACGGCCCACATTGGCTTTGTGAAACGTCTTGGGAAGAAAACGGAACCGATTGGGAGTGGGAGTCCCGCGGAGATGCAGTTGCGTCATAGCGCTGGCGGTCAGGTCATACAAGGGGTAGCCGAGCGGGCCATCCATGCGCGACAATTCGCACCAATGCCGGTCGCCGCTCACAAAAAGAATGCCGCCGGCCCGCGTTGCGGCGATCAAGTCGAGAAAACGCCGTTTCTCCAGCGGGAGATTGGCCCATGATTCAGAACCGCCGAATTCAGCCACGAATTGGATGCTTGAGACGATCAGCCGAAGTTTGGCCGGTTTCCGGAGTTCGCTCGCCAGCCATTGCCATTGCGCTTCTCCCAGCATGGTGGCTTGCGGGTCGGGGTTCGGCACGTACGGGCCGCCGCTCGGAACGGCCCCGTGATTGCCCCGCGCTAGGGCACTTCGGAAGTATCGCGTATCGAGAAGGATCACTTGCACACGCCGGTTTTCCGGGCCGAACAGGCGAGAGTCGTAAACGCCCTCTTGCTTGCGACGAGCGGAGTCCGCCGGCTCATCGAGCCAGTTGAAGAATTCCTGCTGCGATTCACGCCTCATAGCATACGAGGCTCCGGCATCGTTGGCGCCGAAATCATGATCATCCCACGTGGCAAGAAAGGGCGCTTTGGCCCGCAAACCAACCAAGAAGCGGCTCGTCTTCAGCGCGTCGTACTTTCGGCGCATCACGGCTATGTCGGTTGTGTCGGCATAAATGTTGTCGCCCAAAAACAGGAAGAGGTCCATGGGCAGCGTCAACGTGCGGTCAAGCATGGGATGCTCGGTCTTGTCCAGGCACGACCCAAATACGATTTCGCGCAGCGGCTCGGCGGCCTGGAGGCGCCAAGGAAGAAATAGAAAACAGGGCAGCGCGAGGTGGTTGAGTGTGACACGAGATAGAATCATAAGCATTAATCCGGTAAAACCAGGCGGAAGAACCCCGCAATCCCTTCAGGCGCGATCGGCCATTGCCAAGCACGGTCGATTGGCTCCGCACTTATCTCGGCAAGCGTTTGCCAATCGCTCCCCGTCGCCAAATTCCTGAACTCGATCCTGTAGAGTTTGTTCGCGACAGCCATGAAGACGAGCATGAACTCGCCGCTTGGATCCTGGCGGAGATCGATCCTGAGCCCGCTGGCTGCGTCCCGCGGATTCGTCCCCGATCGGTATTCGACCAGGTTACTGAGGCCATCGTCGTCTGAGTCGAGGGGAGCATCGGAGGGATCGTTGAAATCGAGATCGTGCAGTATCTCCCAAGTGTCCGGAAGGTCGTCGCCATCGGTATCCACGAGGAAAGAGCCGGCCGGCAAGAGCGCTCCTAAACTTGTGCCGTTGGAGCCCGCGCCGATGGCCGGAGAACCGTCCGCGAGCCTGAAATCGCGCAGCGCCGCATTTCGGAAGAGAGGATCCACATTGAGGTTAGCGTTGCCGGGAAATACGGCCTCGCCGGAGATGTTGCTATAAGCGACCTCGATGAACGACCCGTCCGCGATTGCGATGGAAGCGACATTGTTCCAGAGGATGTTGTTCATCGCGATCGCCCTTCCGCCTCCCTGCCCGGGCCACTTCTCATAGAGACTCAAACCGTAATTCGAGTTCACAACGGTATTATTCTCCAGGCTAACTTCGGAAGAGTCCTTGATGGCGACCCCGATGTCCGTACCGTAAATGACGCAGCCGCGCACCGTGATTTCGAGGGAGGATTCGCCAATGGAGACGCCTTTGTCGAAGGGGAAATCATAGATCAGACAGTTCTCGACGAGCACGCCGCGCGATCCGCTGCCCAAATCCACTGCGTCAACATTTGAGACGGGGCCGTGCCGCAATGTGCATCGCCGGATGGCCGAACCTGGCGCCGCGGTATCGAAATCAATCGCATCGCCTGTGACGCGCTCGAACAAACTGTCCTCGATGACCACTACACCCAATCGAAATAGCGTCTCGAAATAATTGTCGAAATGGCAAGCACGCACAACCACCGCCGAGGCGCTCTCCGTTAGAAGGATCGGCTGGCCGAACGAAACGGGTCCGCCGCTACCGTAATAATCATGAAAAAAACAGAACTCGAATGTTCCATTCGCACCGTTGAGCGCGGCAATCTGGCCCTGTTGCACCTCCGCGTAGCGCATGATCAAACTGGCGTTCGAGCCTTCCGCGCCGATACGGCCCCAGACTTTGGTGTTTTCCAGCGAACGAAATTGCACGGGACTCGGCGCGGTGCCGTTCACGCGGATCGTGCCGCCGGTTTGAGCAATAATGGATGTGTGGCTGGCGAGGCGAACGATGGCGCCGCACTCGATGGTCAGCGTAAGCCCTTCCGGCACCGTAATACTGCCGGTTACATGAATCTCTTCAGTGGAGGACCAAACTGTGCTGCGTGTGAGCGGGCCACCGCCGGCCGCCGCACGTGCGGGGACTGCGAGGCACAGCGCCGCCACAATTTGAAGTGCGATGTTCCGGGCGTTTTTAGTCCGACTTCTCATGCTTCTTGTCCACCGTTACCCACAAAACCAGGGTGGAGCGAGCTCCGAATTGATCGGCGTCTCCGGAATTACACAAGTTGCTGACATCCGTCAACGTCGGGTTCAAAGCCACAACCCGGCCATACAGTTCCTCCAGGCGTATCCTAAAAACGCTGCCGATCAATGTCTCTTAGTCGAATTGATAATTATTATAGAACGAGAGCCCGACCAAATTGAGGATAGAGACGTAGTCCGGTCTCATGAGCTCGCGGCCCAAAGCCTTGTGACGTTTCTTCAACAGAGCGGCCTGTGCAGTTTCACCGGCCTCTTCCGCTTCCCGAACACGGGAACGAATTTCCCGGCCCAATTCCTTGGCGGCGCTCGCGACCGTCCCGAACTGTTCTCCCAATTCTGTAAGATGGCTCGGTTCCAGCATGGGCAAGTCGGATTCCCGAAGGGTGAGAGATTCCAAAAGACGGACTGGTCCGGGTTCGGGCTGCGGGTCGCCCAGCAGCAAGCTTAACGCTTCTTCCTTGTCTCCCTCGTGCCAGAGTGTGAGGGCTTCCTTCACGTGAAGTAGGCCGCCCGGCTCTTCTCCGTCAGCCGCGAGAGCCGCTTCAATCCGAGCCGCAATTCTCTCCAAAGGATTCAATTCCCTTTGATAACCCGGTGGTGGAGTCAGATCGAAGAGATCATCGTCCAGCGGCTGATAGACCGCTCGTGGGTATTCGATGCGAAGATTTCTGGCCACGCCGTGAGGATTATGCAACTCACGGCACGTCTATCAACTGTTTGGTCTGACGCCTTTACGCCTTTATGACCCCTTTACGGAAGCCCCGCACCTATCCCTCGGAAAACTGAAGCCGGCATCACAATCCGGTTCCGCCCCCGAAACCAAGATGCTCGATAGGAATTTACGGGCAGGGCGCGGGCGATTCCGGAACCGCTTCCGGAACCGCCACGCGCTGGAATAACACCTCCCAGTCACCAGTTCCCGTTGGTCTCGATTTATGCGAAAATCCTTCTCGCGCCGTCACACTGTACAACGGGAGGGGTTCGAACGGCGCAATTAAGCGAAGCCTCTGATCTTGCTTCAAACGCAAGGCCGCGCGCATGATCTTTGAGAAGGGCTCCCGTCCCTTTCGAATATCTTCGCGCACATCCAATGTCACCGTAGTAACCTTCATAGTCTGGCTCAAAGCTAACACCTCTCAAGTGAAGGGATTTGATTCAGGTCAACCTCGGCGCTGGGATTATTCACCTAAATTAGCGCGCAGCAGCGCCAACAAACGTGCAGGAGAGTGGATGGTGAGGGTCTTCTTGTTTACAGAGAGAAGCTTTTGCTCGCGCAACTTCGCCAAGGTCCGTGAGAAAGTTTCACTGACCGTGCCAAGCTCGGCGGCAAGCACCCGCTTGGTCATGGTCAATTCGATCGTGCAGGGTTCAGTGCTATTCGGATTCGGGCATCGACGAACCAGCCAGTTCGCCAAGCGTGTCTCCACATCCTTCAATGCGAGGTCATCAAGCTGCCCCACGAGATCGCGGAGATGCAGGCTCATCGAAGCCAGCATGCGCAACCCGAGTTCGGGTTGTTTTCTTAGCAGTTCGAGAATCCCCGGTTTCTGCACCAACAAGACTTGTGACGGTTCAAGACAACGGGCGTCACCCGGATATCCCACGTCAATGGCCAGTGTCGCTTCTGCGAACGATTCGCCGGCTCGAAAAATGTGAATCACCTGCTCTTTTCCCTGGGCGTTGACTCGATGAACATTAATCGCGCCCCGTTGCACGATGTAAAATCCTGCCGAAGGCTCGCCTTCATGAAACAGGTACTCGCCTTTCTCGAGGGGTTTCACCACGGTAATATCTGTTACGTGATGTAAATCCGCCGAAGGAAGTCCCGCGAAGAGCTGGCAGTTTCGAAGACTCGCAACGATCGCCGTGCGTCTGAGTTCGTTCAATGGATTTCTCATCATTCGTCCCGTGCCGTTCGAAAGTATTGCGCGCTGCACGGCATTAGAAAACCCGATTGCAGAATCAGACGCCAACCCAGGATTGGCCATGGCAGCGCATAATTTGCGCAATTGTTTTCTGCGAGTCGCAAGGACCAAGCGGTCTTGACACCCGTCAGCCTGAAGCTGGCACCGCAGAAAAGAAGAAGCTTGCGCCCCTCGCGCATTCCGATTGAACTCTTTTGAACTACTAAATCAGAGTGTCAGAATCCTTGAATCCAATCGGCCCACTCAACCAAATGAGGAGAGAGTATGCATCGCATCCTCTCAACGTCGAAAACCTCCGGAAAGATCCGTTTGAACAATTCCGCGACTGGATTGAACAAGCCGTCTCGGCCCAACTCCTGGAGCCTAATGCAATGAGCCTGGCGACCGTATCGGACGAAGGCCGGCCATTCATCCGAACTGTGCTTTTGAAGGAGTTTGACGAACACGGATTTGTTTTTTTCACGAATCTAGAAAGCACGAAAGCCAGGCACATTTCCAAAAATCCAAACGTTTCTCTTTTGTTTCCGTGGCTCGCGCTCGAGCGGCAAGCGATCATCAACGGCATTGCCGAGAGACTTCCGGCCGCAGCCGCTTTGAAGTATTTTGTCACCCGACCCATACACAGCCAGTTGGCCGCTTGGGTCTCTCCACAAAGCCGGGTTATTACATCCCGCCAACTCTTGGAGGCGAAACTCGACGAGATGAAGCGTAAGTTTTCTGAAGGGAGGATTCCGCTCCCTTCGTTTTGGGGAGGATTCCGGGTGGTGCCCGGAACCTTCGAGTTTTGGCAAGGAGGCGCGCACCGCCTCCACGACCGCTTCCTTTATACAAGGACGGAGTCGGACATTTGGCTGATCGACCGGCTTGCGCCGTGAGTTGTGGAATGGGCGATCAAGCCCCGAGAACTCCCTTCATCTCAACTGAGATATCTAGCCATCCCTTTCTATTCGTTCAACTGTGGCTGGGCACTGGATCGTAAAGTGAAACGAAGTCGAAACTTGTCCTCCCTGGCCATTCCCATTCCATATTTTTGCTATTCGACCGATCTCAATCGGAAATAATTCGAATATTCCGGGTTCAGCGAGCGAACTGCGTTTTGAAGGTGTCGCGCCTAATCCAAGCCCTAAGAAACTGTGGATTTGGCGGGGCTAAACAAGAAATGTCCAAGGAATTACAACCGGAGTGTAGTGTCAATCATGAGTTGAGCAACAGTTTGAATACAGCTTATTTCGCGAACGGACGAACCAAGACGGCTTTGACCGATTATACGCTCGACACAATGAGAATACGACCAAAGAAAACAATGAACCCAGTCGCGCTTGGGTTGAATGGTTCCGGCAAAACACAACCGAGAATCTGGTCCGGAACGTACCGCGCCAAATCTTAACCGTTCGCAAACACGAACATGAATTCATTGGAACCTGATCCGTTGGATATTCGATCAACCACACAGGCGGATTCGAAACGCGAGCCAGAATCGAAGCAGCGAAAGCCCGCGAGGTTGAGACACAGAGAACCATGGGAGACAGCGTTTGGGTGCCCGCGGAATTTTCTGAGCAACCGCTTCGTGTATGTCGTGATCTCTGCGCGAGCTCGCGGCTTGTCCGTCGGTGTGAACATGAACCCTAATCGCGAGTGCAATTTCGATTGCGGTTATTGCGAGGTCCATCGGGGCGATTCGATCGGCATTGGTGACCTGGATGTCGAAACCATGGCAATGGAATTGAAGAATACGCTTGAGATGGTTCGTTCCGGGCACCTTCACGAGTCACCCGCCTATTCGTCTCTCCCAATCGAATTATTGGAATTGCGGCATGTCTCCCTCAGCGGCGATGGGGAACCTACCCAAGCCAAAAACTTCGCTGAAGCCGTCCAGGCTGCCGTCCATGTCCGAGCGTTGAATTCGGAAAAGTTTTTTAAGATTGTTCTGATCACGAACTCAACGGGACTCGATCGCCCCGAGGTCCAGATGGGTCTTCAGCATTTTACAAAACACGACGAGATTTGGGCAAAGCTAGACGCGGGGACGCAGCGTTACATGCAGCTTGTGAACCGATCGACGGTAACGCTGGAGAAGGTGCTTTCCAATATCCTCGCCACCGCAAAGCAACGACCCGTCGTGATACAAAGCCTGTTTCCACTACTCAACGGCTCCCCTCCCACACCCGTAGAAATCGATCAATACGCACACAGGCTGAGAGAGCTCAAGGAAGCGGGGGCGCAAATCCCACTCGTTCAGATCTATTCGGCAACAAGGCCCACACCCCACTCGGAATGCCGTCATTTACCGTTAAACAGCCTTTCACAGATCGCCCGCGCTGTCCGAGCGATCGCCGGCCTCAATGCCGAAGTTTTCTAACAATATCAAAGCGCACTAACCGTGTCGCCACCCCTGTCCTGTCGCTTCCGGCGCTTCAACCGCGAAGAACCGAAATTGCGCTTTCGAACATCAGGACATTCGTACGCCGAACCCAAGTCCGAGATCCATCACGAGCCCGTTAGGGCTGAGTGAGGGACGCGGAGACCGCGCATCTTAATCCGGCCAGCAACGCGCTCTCGAGGTCGGGAGATTCCAGTTTCACACTTCTTATCGAATGCTTTCCAAGTGCGAGGCCCCACGCTTCGGACACGGCCTCTCCCCCTGCCAAGAGCACGGTTTGATTCGCATGCAGAACTTTCCTTTCGATCAAATTGTCCAAGTCCATTGAGATGAAACATCCGATCAAGTAAGAAAGCCGTTCCTCAGCGGCACCCCGGCGATTCAGTTCGAGCAATCGCACGCAGAAAAGAGCGCGCGCCAATCCGGATCGCCGCTGTTCATTCATTCCCTCCTCGCACCAAGACCAGTTGATCGAGGTTGGACGCCCTGTCGGAACAGCGCTCGCGAGTACCGTCTGTGTTTGGATCGCGTGAATCATCTCGCCGGATAAGGAGGTAACGCTCAATGCAATCCTGCCTTCCGCATCCAGCACGATCGCCTTCCAATGGGAACCGATGTTTAGGACAACTGAGGGAACGGAGGTCAAACCCATCTCGATGAGACCGGCACACAATGTCTCTTCACCACGCATGACATCGCAGTGTTCGACATCGCCGGAACTCTCTCCCGCTTTGCCACATCGGACGCCGGGAATCAAGAAGACGGGCAGTTCGGAAACATCCTCGAATCGAAACCAGTGGGCGCCCTTTCGAAGCTCGTGGAGACCCGCAGGAGCCATTACGTGCGGCACTTCACAGAGTCCCAAGCTGGACGTTATCATGCCGGCCGCCACGATACAGGTTGGCTTTAGGTCCGGAGCCGTTCGGGAAGCGCTATGCCGCACTTCCTCCACAAGTTCCCGCAGTGTCTTCCGAATGCGCTCCGAAGAACCGTCGCGGGCGCTGTCTCGAATCCCGACGCTCGCCGTGGCGCGCGAGAGAACCTGATCTCCCTGAACCAACCAGACCCGTGTGTTGGTCGTTCCCATATCCACACAGACGCAGCACCGCGGGCCAGCTCCCTCCTGGTTAAGAATCGGCGACATTCTAAACTCCGCGCGCGCTACTCGAATACGCTCCCGCCCGCTCTCGAACACGATCGAGCCATCCTTTTGTGTTACACTCCCCTCCAACGAGCTCCGATCCAACTCCGACAGCCCACGCGCCAGCGGCGAAATAGTCACGTGCGGCAGCAGGTGTAACCCCTCCGGTTGGAACAAGCCGCGCGTGTTCCAACGGCCCTCGCAGCGCCTTGATGAAAGCGGGACCGAGACTTAAAGCCGGAAAAACCTTCGCCGCGTCCGCGCCGGCATCCAAAGCCTCGACAATTTCCGAGGGCGTGAAGCAGCCGGGGAAGGAGGCGAGATTTAATCGCTTCGTCGTTTCAATCACCGATCGATCTCGATTGGGAGAAACAATAAATTGCGCTCCTGAATCAGCGGCAGCTCTCACGTCATCGGGCGACATGACAGTACCCGCGCCAATTGCCATGTGATCTCCGCAAAGCTCCTCGATTCGCCTGATCGTCCCCAGTGCGTCCGGTGAGTTCAAAGTAACCTCCACTGCAGTAACGCCCGCATCAAAGAGCACACAGGCAATTTCAGCTTCGCGTCCACCAAAATCCCCGCGCAGAATCGCTATCACGCGACCGGATTCTATGATTTCAAGAGGCTGCACCTCAGGAACCCCTAAACCCGAGCAACCGAGCCGGCAAGAAAAACACGGCTTTCAAAAAAGCAACAAATCCTTCAATCAGAAGGAAGATCAGGCGAAAGGGCAAAATCAAAAGCCAGACCAAGGGAAACAGCAGCAAAGCCAGGATCGCCAACGGCCAGCAGAGAACCAGAAGCACACACCAGAAAAGAAATGTTAAGAGCATCTTCGTCAGTTTGTTAATCGAAACTTCGCCAAATCCTGCGCTCGATCGCAACAGCACGCAATTACGAAATCCGCTCTTTCCAGCAGTCGGGCGCATCTCCATGAGGACACGCCTGAACGCCCCTTCAGTCGGACCGTCGCATCTCGAACGTTCCGTGATCCTGTTTTGAACTGTACGTCGCAAAAAATTCTTTTTCCGACGCGTGACCTTCGTAATGATATTGTCCTCCGGCATACCACCCTAGATCCGCATCACCCTGAAATTGATCCACTCGGTTGGTTTGCTTCGCGTTCAAGATCACTGTGTAACCAAACCGAAAGATTCGCCGGTATTCCGCGTAAAATCGCGCCTTGTAGTTACCCTCTGTCTCCTTTGAAACGAGACACCGGAGCGCGCCGCTGTGACCGTTGACATTGCTCACCCACTTCCCCGCCCATCTTCCCTGCATTCCATCGGTCGCATTGGGCAAAGAACCTGCCGCTTTCCAATCACGGTTAAATGTGGAACATCCGGAAAACAAAAGAGCCAAAACGATCAGAGAGAGCCAGTTCAGTTTTCCCGCAATATTCATAAGCTTCATTCTTTTTCCCTCTCAGTTTGAAACACTTTACTGGGTGACAAAAGTAGCCTCAGGAATCTCGAGACGAAGAAACAGAGGGAGATGCCCGCCATCCAACCTCACCACGACACGGTGCTGACCTGCCGGCACTTCCATTTCGCCTGCGCCCTCTGAGAGCAGGGATCTCCCGTCAACCCAGACGACGAACTCTTTCGCCTCATGGAACTGCAAATTGATCTTCCCGCTTTCCGCTGTTTGAAATTCGGCCGCGGCATAGATTCCTGAAGGCTCGCGATGCGAAATCGCCTTCATTGCCATCTCGAGCGCTGATCTCGGAAGTCGCCCGTCAGCAAAAGTTAGGGCCGTACTCCATCCCTTGCTGTTGAAGCTGCTGTTTAACACCCGATCATCCCCAAACTGAGCCGCGTCGATCGTCAGCGGAAATAGTTTCCACAATCGCGCAACATTTCCTTTTGAAGCGTCGAACGGACCGGGCCGTCCCAACTCCGACAAGAAGCGGTAAAGGTCGATTTGCTGGCTGACCGCCACGGCATCGAGCAAACCGGACGGCATGATCGATCCGCCAACGGTGCGGAGTTCAATCCCGTGTTTCGGTATCGACACTTCGCGATCCGCCGCATCGCGGATGATCAATTCGCTGTCCGTTTCTCGAACGGGAACTCCCGAGTATTCCTGGCCATCTTTCGTCTCCACAACCACGGAATGATATCCCTCCTTGATCTTGCGATTCGGATAAAGCAGCGACTCGATCAAATAGTCGATCTGGGCGCTCGTTCCGATCGAAGTCAAATCAGGCCCCGCTTTTCCTCCAACTCCTCCGATGGAATGGCAGGTCACGCATGCGAGCTCCGGCCGGCGGTACACCTCCTCGCCTCGCGATGGATTCCCGTTCTCACGCACGTTGGCGACCATTTCGTTAATTTCTTCCGGACTCAACTGATGCGCGGATTCTTCGAGATTCCCGCTGGTCGCGAGCGCCAGCACCAGTTCCGGCGCGCTCCTGCCACCCTCGCGCGCCACTCGCATCCCTGTCTTCGCCACGGCAGCGGGCAGTCGAGCGCCTCGAAGCGCGTCCGCGAATAGCGCGGCGGCTCCTCGATTGACCATGAGTGAGCGCCAAAAATCCAGAGCCACCGCCTCGTCAGTCAGATCGGAAAGAACTTCGACAACGAGGGGCGCCCCCTTTTTCAAATCCAGAGCGGCCAGCGTCTTTGCGCCCTCAATCCGCAATCTCTGGGAGAATTCCCTTCCCAATAGGGGGACAACCCCTTCAAATACCTGAGGCCCTCCAATCTCGCGCAACGCGCCGAAAGCGGTTGTTCGAATATCGTTGGAAACGGAAGTGTCGCGCGCCACCTCGATCAATCTTGGCGCGAGTTCACTGACCCGCCAAGCGCCGGCCAATCGAATACTGGCCGTGCGCACGGAAACGTCGCTATCGGAGAGCAATTGACTCACGGAACCAAGATCATCGGACGGTTTCACGGCGCGGAGCCGCGCCGCCGACTCGATCGACTCGATAGCCTTAACCGCTGCGGACGGATCAAAACCTTTCCGAAGGACTTGATCGTAAAGTTGGCGCAGTTCCTTGGCGGTTCCCACTTTGCCGACGAGATCAATCCACGGACCACTTCCGTCTTTCGGAATGCCGCGCGTTTCAATTAAGCGTCTGATGACAGGTCCGGATATTGACGGTTCGATCGCCTGCAAACCAAACTCCAGTTGGCGCTCCCGGCCCTGAATTTGCCATTCGCCGCTTTCGATCGAATCGATCCACGGTTTGGCCAGGTCATTGATGCTTAGCCAAAGCGCATAATCCAAAAAGCGGTCCATGGGCTTGTCCAGGACGCTTAGAACCAATTCAGCCGCCTTCGCCATTTTAATGCCGCTTAAAGCCCGCATGGCCTCCAGACGCACACGCGGATGCTCGTCCGTGATCGCCTTTTCCAACAGGCCGGCCGGTTCGTTCAATCGTCTGTGCCAGCAGCTCAAAACCCGAACGGCGGCGGCCCGGATTCGCCCATCATTCGCCGAGAGCAGTTTCTTCAGGAGATTTAACTCTACGACATCGATCGCTTGATACATCCAGAGCGCGCGCATTTGCGCTATTTCGGATGTTTGCGCGTTCGCCCAGCCCGCGAGATCCGTCAGAATGCTGGTACCCCTTTCTGTGAGCACTCGGCGAGCCTGCCGCTGACTGTACACGTTGGGGGAAAGGAGCTGATTAAACAGATCCGTATTTTCGGCTTTGACCAACGCCGGTTTCGGAACAAGCGGTCTGTTCTTTACGGTGACTCGCCAGATTCTCCCATGTTCATGGTCACGGCGAGGATCCCTAAAATCCACCTCACCGTGCTGAATAATGGGATTGGACCAGTCCGCGATGTAAAGCGCGCCATCCGGCCCGAGCTTTACATCAATCGGACGAAAGGAAACATCGCTGCTGCGAAGGAGATCCGGCATTTCCTTTGTGACATAGCCTGCGCCTTGCTGGCTGATTGAAAACCGCACGATCCGGTGCGCCCTAAAATCGCACGTGATCGCATCTCCGTGCCAATCGTCTGGAAAATGCCTGCTCCGAATCAACTCAAGACCGCAGAATTTCGGATAGCCTCCGCCGCTGATACTGTTGAGGGTTCTTCGAGCCCCGGCATACGCCTCATACATCGCCCCGGGAACTCCGTAGCTCAGCCCGGAGAAACCGGCGCCGTCTGTGGTAAACGATTGACCGAAATCGTCAACGTCATGCCCCCAAGAATTCCAAAACCCTCTGAGAAACACATTGAGCTCCATGGTAGCCGGTCGCAACTGAAGAATTCCTCCGCTGTTCAATCGCACAACCCCGTGCGGTGTCTCGATATGGCTGTGAATATAGACGGATTGATTAAAGTAGAGCTGGCCGTCTGGAGCCCAACGCAATGTATGAACGATATGATGCGTATCTTCTGTGCCAAAACCCGACAACACCACTCGTCTTTGATCGGCCTTTCCGTCGCCATCCGTGTCCGACAAATGGAGCAACTCGGTGCTCTGCCCAACGTAGGCACCTCCATCACCAGGCTCCACGCCGGTTGGAATCAGAAGCCCATCTGCGAACACAGTCGATTGATCCGCTTTTCCATCGTTGTTCGTGTCTTCCAAAATGAGGATCTTGTCATCGGCAACCTGCCCCGGTTCGATCTGTGGATACACCGAGGAACTTGCCACCCACAGCCGGCCCTGCGGGTCGAAATTGATTTGAATAGGCTTTGCGAGCATTGGGTTTTCTGCAAACAATGATATTTCAAACCCGTCGGCGATCTCGAAGGCCGGCAATCCTTGCGACGTGTTCGTATGACCATCGCTTGACTTCTCAGGTGGATTCTTGCTCACCGCATTCATCGGCACAGACTTGGGGTTTGGCCCAGTCGCGGATGTGGATTCTTTCTGATTTCGATCCGAAAGCGCGGAGAGTTTGAATGCGCGCTTTAACGGTTTCTTCAACTCCAGAATTCGAGCCTCTTGTTCGGAAATCAATGGATCAAACATCGGGATCTCACGCGCGTTCCTCCCCTGTTCATGCCTTCGAAAGCCGAACAAATAAGTCTGATTCGCCGGACGCCATTGATAAAAGAATAGCTCGTTCTTCTTAACGATAGCTTGGCGGAGTTGCTGTGTCTGTTCTTGCAGAGCTCCTCCGGAAATCACCTGCGACCGATTCCAAACCTCACCCGTCGCCGTCGCGACTGGCTTTCCGTCAATCGAAAGCACATAGGTTCCAGGGTTTAATCCGGCGACTTGAAGTGTATTGGACGCGTTTTCGATTGGAATATGAGTAGCCTGCAACGGAGCAACCGGAGCATCCAACTGATGAGGCCGGCCGTCAAAGGCGACTTCATTACCCGCGCGTTGCAGATCTTCGACCGCGATAAACCGGCCCCCGGGCTGAAGTGTTCCATCAGCCTCCACTGCCACGCGCCAAAATCTCGGCTCCCATCCGAGACTGGCCTCCATGACTTCCGCCAGCCACCAATACCCAAGGCCATTCAAATGGATTCCGTTATCCGTTATCGGCTGTGCCGTCGTTCCATTCGTTCCACGCGGCAAAAGATCGAACAGCGAGATGAACCGATAAGCTCCCTCTTCGGCGATGCTGCGGATTGCATTGGCATAAAGCTCCAACTGCAAGTTATGCTTTGCCGGATCTGGAAACGGAGGGGGAAGGTGTTCGTGGCGAATCGGACTAAAAAGGATAAAACGAACACCCCGATCCTCAGATTTGCCTCGGATGCCGTCAATCAGTCGATTCAGATCACTCTTAAACTTTGGAAGACCGTCCTCGCCAGCGAAAGAATTCGCCATTCCATAACCCAAAATAACAACCGTTGGTTTCACCTCCGCGATTCGTTCGACGAGCCGATCCAGCCATTCAATTTCCGGTTTGTTCCAATCAAAGCTAGCCCGCGATTCGCCGGATGGAAAATCCGCGCTCCATCCGAAATTGCGAAAAGAAAGACTGTAGTTTGGGTAGCGGGACTGAATCTTTGTTTCAATGTAACCATGCTGCTGCGCTCTTTCGACGAGCGTGTCCCCAAGCAGGACGACTCTGTCATTGTCCTGAAACTCAAAGGGCGCGAGTTGCGAATCCGCAGCCACAGACCCTTTTCCAGATGCCGAATCAGCTCCTAATGGTTCGAGCGCGAACGTTTCCGGAATCTGTCCCAGAACAGCTAAGGCGAAGCACCAAGACAACGCCGCCAGGATTTGAATCATTCCCATCGCGTTGATTGGCAACCGCATTGATTCGACGTGCTGCGCCTCACAGAGGCGCGCTCCGGAGCGCCTGTCTGTGATCCGCAGCATTCGCGAATGGTTAGCTAACCCGATAGGCATAAACTGAATCACCGTTCGGTTTTGCATTCGTGACATGATTGATTCGTTCTTTCCCGCGACGGCTTCCCGACGATCGAACTCCGCAGCCGGTCGATTGGTTGGAAAACTTCGCCGAGTCGTTCGTTCACCCGACTGCGACATCGCTCAGAGTCCGTGAGTTGCCATCTATTCAAAGCACCCATCAGACGCCGTTAACGACAACTCGGCGCTCGTACATTCCAAGGTTACGCGTTCATTAAAACCTCATCGCCCGGCTCTCCGCAAGGCGCGAATCCGGTCAAAACGTAAATGCACTGAACTCGAACCCAGAACTTGGTCTTTGCGCGGTAGCGCCGGTGAAAACGGGATTTTCTCGTTGGAAGAACAATCAGGACGATATAGAGTTTTGCTTCTTTCTGCGATGACACCGGATGTTATCAACCAAGTGGCCACCGGTCTGCTGCTCTCAACATGGGCATTGGTGTTGGGAATCGCAATCGTTTTCGCTGTTCTCGCAGCCAGAGCCGGCGCTCGAAACCGCAAATGCCTTGCATCTCTTCCCGAGAATCTTGAGGAAAACAGTTTCGTGAGTTTTCGACAGCCGCAGTCATCCGCATTCGATGGACCTTGCCGCTGGCTCGCCATCCAATGCCGCAGCATGGAGGCTGGACTTTCGGCTTTGGAACTGGACGACGCCACGCCGTGCTCGTGGAATGACGGAGTCACACGGTTTGCCGAACATCATCTTTTCGTGTCTCCACCTATTCGCGGGTGGATTCTGGTGGTAGGAAAAGGATTGCCGGACCCATCCGACGAAATCGATCACTGTTTCCATGTTGTAAGGAACATGAGCGATCGCCTTGGCTCCGTCCAATTCTTCAGCTCGAATCCTGCTGTGGATCACCACGCCTGGGTCCAAGCCGAAGACGGCAAAATATTGCGGGCCTATGCTCGCGCAGAGGAAACCCTGTGGAATCAAGGCAAAATAACAAGAGCGGAGAGGGACATCGGGATGAAATGTTTCGATTACTTCGATCATCCGCCTCCGCAGACTTTTGAAACCGGCAAGACGAGCCTGTCAAACGCGGAAAAGCTTCATTCTCTCGCGGGCCGATGGAGCATCGATCCGAC
>JAQBVM010000490.1 GCA_027623095.1 Verrucomicrobiota bacterium | reverse complement strand
TCGATTTCGTTGTCATAGTTCGCCGCCAACCTTAGCGGGAACCGGAAATCGTGTTGCGCATGTTCACCGTCGCATCACGATGGAACGAAGACGCCGGGAAGAGGAAACGATGGATCACAGCCGATTGCGCCGGGGCTGGTGCGTGGGGGGAGAAGAGTTTCGCAAAGAACTGTTGCTGGCTGCATCCGAGCGAGTGGGGCCTCATCATTACGGAGCCGACCGGCAAGAGACCGGGCAAGCAAAAGCCGAGAGAATGGTGAGCGCTGGGTTGAAGAAGTTGAAGTGGGCGGAAAACGAGCTTTTGGAACGTCGGAAAGGAGATCCGGGGAAAATCAGACTAGCGCGGGAAGTGCGCGAAGAAACGACGATGAGCCTGAAGTGGATCGCCACCCGCTTGAAGATGGGAAGCTGGACTTATGTGTCGAACCTGCTTCGTTCGGAGTTTTCGTCGAAGCCATTGTTTAAAAAGTGAGGACTGACACTTGCACTGGTCAGGAAATTGAATTCATACCGCCCTGGCGGGGTGGAGGAATAAATGAAGCGTGCGAGAAAGGTTTTGCCTCCAGCGCCGCCTTCGGGGCGCAGAGATCTTCGCTTCGGCAGATCCTGGGGCGGCGCTCAGAACTTCGCTTGCTCCAGGCTAATTTCCGGGGCTCCTCCAGAGCCGAAACACGTCCCGCATTCAGCAAGTGAACACGCATCACTGACAAAAGCGATTCACCGCTTTGCCGTCGGAATGGTCCTTCGCGTCTGTATGGCCGGACCAAGCGGTTTCAATTCAAAAGCGGTAACTCCGCGGGCTCCGTTACCGCAGTCCAAGAGCCGCTGGATACTCCACCGCGCTCGGTTTCTTGAACCAGTCAGTTGGGACGGAAAGTTGGAAAACGGGTTTTTAATATTATGAAAGAGGCAGAACGAGACCTTGGGAAGACTTCAACACCAGCACGGCGAAGAAACCACGCTGTTTGGCTCGGCCCCGTGATCGTGTTCGCCGGTGCGGTGAGCTACTTCCTCTACTTTGCGAGATTCGCGGATCTGCGAGATTTCCCTTGGATCAACCTTCCGATCATTGGTTTGGGATTCCTTATTTCGGCTGTTGGATTGGCGCGCGCGCGGGTTGGGAGCGCGAAGACAATCGGACGCGTTTCGGCTTGGTTAGGGCTGATTTTCTCGATCGCGATCTCCGGCTTGTTCTGTTTTTACATATTTGACCTGTCCTATCAATTGCCTAAAGCCACCGAATTAAGCGTGAAGTTGTCTCAATCGCCTGAGGTCGCGCTGCGGGATCAGGACGGCAAACTCGTGCGTCTTTCGGATTTCAGAGGACGGAAATTGATCATCACTTTTTACCGTGGGCATTGGTGACCCTTCTGCATCTCAGAACTGCAAGGTTTGCAGTCTATCATTCGGGAGATCCATGCGCTCGGAGGTGAAGTAGTAGGCATCAGTGTGGATCCGTCGGAGCAAAGCCGGAGACTGGCGGCCTCGAAACGGCTGAATTTTCCGCTGCTCTCGGACCCGAATTTCGAAGCGATCGATGCCTTCGGAGTTCGGCATCCCGGAGCATCCATTTCGGGCGAGGACATCGCACGTCCCGCGACCTTTATTTTGAACAGGGAAGGTCAGATAATTTGGCGTCAACTGACCGACAACTGGAGGGTCCGATTAAGACCTGAGACGGTTTTGGGGGAGTTGAAAAAGATTCCCTAATGGATGTATTAATGTTGCTTGACACCGAATTGAGGCTTCAATAAAAAGTCTTCTTAGTGTATTGCGGAACTCGGGTCGATTGGGTTCCGCATTTTGTTCGTTTTCCTTCGACTCTCCTGGCCGCGAGTCTCGATCGTCGTATGTCTGTCGCATAAAAGGACGACTACCGAACTTCGCGCCCATTGGATATAAATGACTCGCTGAAATGTGTGATGATCATATTAGCGCAACGACAAACGTCAGCGTAAATGGATGATTCACGCGGGCAAATCGTAATGTTGGACCTCGATTCAACCGTTCCTTGGTGTGTCGGCGCTTTTGTTCTTTGTGGCCGAATCGCTTCCCATGAACCTGCCGATCAATCAGGTAGGGTGGCGCTGCCGCGCCACCGTGACATCAGGGCTGCGCGGCAGCACAGCCCTACCATGAGGGGAAATGGGTTCCTGGACCCAATACACATCAAATTCTTTGAGATGGCGGCTCTCTATGAACCGGCTGCGCGATGTGGCGCGGATTGGCAATCCGCGATACAGCCGATTCCCAATCGGCGCTACGGCGTCGGATCGGTGCATGGCTCCAATCCGCTCCCATTTTCGGAGGTCGGCCCTATCCATGAGCCGGCGTGTCTGAAGGGGCGGCGTTTTCGGAGGCCGAATGAACGTTTCTCGAACAATCCCACAATCCTTCCGTGCGAGTTGATAGGATGAAATCAGGACTATTCAAGCTGGCATTGCTCATCCCGCTGTTTGCGGCTTCAGCAGCGTCGCCGGATGAAGTCAAAATTCTCGGTCTGCGCCAAAGGGCTTTGGGCGCGGGCGTGGAATTGGTGTTCGCCGCCAAGAGCGCCAATTATTACGAGGTCTGGAGCGCCAAGGATGTCACTGGCGAATGGCGCAACACGGCCATGCTCCTCGGCGTCGATGGCGAGCAGACTTGGCTTGAGGACGGGGCGGTAGGGGATGGCATCCGCTACTACCGGCTTGTTGGGCGGCCGCGGAGCGAGTCTGCGGACGCTGACAACGACGGCCTTGATGATGTATTTGAACTAACCCATCCCGGGATGAATCCCCTGGTCCGCGACGGATCGGCAGTGGCGTCGATCCGCGTTTCCAATGAATCGATCGCGGCGGGAGCTCTGCCGACAGCAGTGCATCAGGCCGAAGTCGTTCTGCAAGTGATCCCGCCTTGGCCATACCTCGCCTCCGTGTGGCTGGAAGGAGGGGATGGATATTCCGATGGCCGAGTTTCAAATGAAGGACCGGCAAGACTGGAAGGTGGTGGAGCGGTTTTCGTGGCAGGCGGAGCGAATGCCAGCAAACAACCGATTGTCGTCCTTTTGGACGACACTGGCCGCGCGACACTTCGATTGACTTCGAGCAACGAAGTGAACGAACAAACCATCGTCCACGCGCGATTAGGACGGCATGCCCGGTTTGGTGAGAGTCAAGTCCGGTCGGTTCCGGTCACATTCGAGCTGGGAACGCTCGCGGTTGAATTCCCGCGTTTTCTCGCACGGGACGCGTATGCTTCCGCGCTCGTGCGACGGACGTTCAATGGGATGCCAATCTCCGGCCATCAAACTCAGATTTATGTCCGCCGGGTCCGGGTGAACAGCGAGGAATGGGTCGTTGACGCGAGCCGAGTGGATGAACTCGCGGCATTTGCCCTGATTGATCCGATCGAACGAAATCAGCTTACGGACGAGAATGGCGAGGCCAATGCGTCGGTCTTTATCCGCGATGCACGGTAATTTTGTTTAAATTTATGAAGGGTTGCTGTTGTTGAGGTTGGAGAAAGTGCTTGCCAATC
>JAQBVM010000489.1 GCA_027623095.1 Verrucomicrobiota bacterium | reverse complement strand
CTGTTGAGGCCACCATTGGAAGTGTCCCCGGGAAAGGCGTTTTTTGGCACAGCCAATAACCTTGGCCGTGGTAATGGGACGGGTCCCATAGCGACGGTTTGGGTTCCTGGACCCAAAGCGCGTTCTTAAGTCTCTGGAACGAAGGGTTTGTCAGTATGCGCTTGGACCTACTGAGGGAGAGGAGGCGGCACTCCAACATCTGGGAACTGCAAGTTCGGAGGCGCAGCAGGCGAATCGGTCTCAGTCGCTTCTTTCTTCTCAGCGAAGAAATCTTTCCGCTCCTTGAGCAGCGCGTCAATTGTCCATTTAGAAACGAGATAATTCCATTTCTCGATCGATTGCTCTTTCTTTAATTTTTCGATGAGCTTATCCCGATTCTCATTGAATTCCTTGTCGAGCCTTTCTTTATCCTCCGGCTTTTCGTCTTCCGCAGGCGTCCGTTCAGTCGCTATGTCCGCCTTCACCGAAACGTTCATGTGATAGTTATCTTCGTCCGTGGGCCTCCCGACTTTGATCGTGTAGATGAAGTTGTCAAACGTTTCGATCTCCGCGATCAGCGGATTGTCCATGCCCGTTTCCGCCGAATTCTTTTCAGGCGCAACGATGTCGTTGAAACTCGGCGATGAAAGAAGATAGCCCACGCCGGAAGCTTTTGATTTGTCGAATTCTTCTCCTTCCTGAACGTCGCCCAGTATTAGGTCGCCGCCCTCTTTCTCTCGAAAAACCTTCCAGGAGTTTGTGCTTTCAGCCGACGTGACGGAGACCGATCGAACTTTCTCGACCTTGAAGAAGTCCTTGTTGAGCCATCCTTCCGGTTTGGCTTCCGCCTGGGACAGTGGATCTGAAATGACCCAAACGCTCGGTTTGGCGGTTGAATCAGTGCTTTCAACCATTACATACCGTCCCACCGGGTAGCCGCCTCCTCCCATAGGTGAACTGTCTTCAGATTCGCGAAGATACTTCTTCCCGAGCAGAATGGAGCGGACAGTCTTCCCAGCTTTGTCCTTGAGATCAACGCGGATGCCGGATCCCGCTCCTTGGTTAGGAGGGAGCAGTTCGAGGCGGCCCAGTTGCGATGGTCCCACGGTGACACTCTGAACCGTCTCCAACTCCCAGAGTTTTCTCAGCAACTCCCCGATATTTGCAAAATTAGCCGGGTAATCCCAACGCTCTTGCACGCGCCAGAGATCCTCTTTTTTGAATAGGTTCAGGTTTGTTATGCCCTGAGTGATCGCAATTTGCGCCACATCATTGATGGGCAGATCTGGCATCAGTTTTCCACCGACTGCACTGTCGCCCGCCGACCACGAGGATGCCTGCTTATTGTAAAGAATAAGGCCAAGCCCTCCTACAACGAGCACCAATCCAACGAGTATGTTAAGCTGTTTTCGATTCATCGCGCGGCAGTCCTTTTCCGTTTTAACAGAGCCAACGAGATTCCCGAGATCGCAACAAGAAACGGCATTCCGGCGATGTTCAACCATTTCAGGGTGTTCTCCAGGGAATCGATATCCCGCCTGAGATTTCTGCGGACTTGTCGAAGCTCCTTGTTGGCGTCCACTTGCTGTTCTTGAAATCGCTTAATCTCCGCTTGCTGCTCGGGCGAAAGGATGAATCTCTGCCCGCTCTCCTTGGTATTCTGCAGTTCGTTCAAGCGTGTCTGGGTATCGGAAAGACTTTTCTCCAGATCTTTGATTTTTGTTCGGTATCGGTCCTCCGCCTCCGACTGCATCTTGCGAACGACCGTGAAGGGCCGGTTGATGCCCGAGCGGCTGCGAACGGCGATGAGGTTGCTGTCACCGGCGAGTTGCTCGACCATATTCTGAACAATGTTCAAGTTTCCGTTTCGCGGGATTACGATGCGCTGCCCAAAGATCTGCTGAACTTGAACCGAGAACTGGTCATGCAGCATATCCACATCGGCGACGAGAATCACCACGCCATCACTCTGTGCCTCCTTTAACGAATCATCCGATGGTGTGGGAGTGCTATCCGTGTCCGCAGACTCCGAGCCGGCTGCAGCATCCTTCGGTTTTCCTTCTGGGAACGCAGTTTTGAATTTTCCGGTCAACCTCACGGCCAACGCAAACTCTTTGCCGGACGGCACGAAATCTTTCACGGCCTGTTCGCCTGAAAACTCGGCCATGAATCTCTCAACCAACTGAGACTTCTCCGTTGATTTTACCAGAACGGTCTGTTTGACGCCTTCGATGGGAGTGCCTGTGAACGCACCCGCGAACGGGATCAGCAAGTTGTCGGTTTGGGCGGTGATGACATCATCCGTGTTGAGCCCTTCCTTCGTCATGGAAAGCACGGCTGGGGCGGACTCCGCTCTTCCGCCGCGATTGATCCGCGTAATGAAATTGAGGTCCGCGATGACTTTGTTTTGATCAAATTCGAGGCCCCAGGCTTTGGTCAGTTTCTCGAGCGTGGAACCGCTGGATGCGGAAGCCTGCAACGGATTTGATCCCGGGGTATTCTGACTGTCGATAATGGAAAGAGGATCGACGAAGGCGACAACTTTGCCTCCTTTGAGAAGGAATTGGTCTATCGCATACTGGGCTTTGTCGGAAATCGCCTTCGGGTGAACAACCATGAGGACCTTGACGTCGCTCGGAATTTCATCCGCCGTCATTTCGATTTGTTTCACTTCGAAGTCGCGCTTTAACTCGCTCACGAATACCCAAGGCTCCTGCCGCTGCATTTGACCCATGCGAGCCATCATCGGGTTGAATTCACCGAAGACTTGCAGGCTGCTCATGATGCCGATGACCGGTTTGTCCGCAGTTGTCACGCGGGAGATGGCTCGGGAGATGTCGTATTCGAGCAGGCGCTCGCGATCGGGTGAGAGGAAGGGAATCGCCACTTTTGAGTCGAGCTGGCTGATCGCCAGGCCCAGATAGATCTTGTCGCCCCCGCCCATGTTGACCATTTGACCTTCCACGCCGTCCAGATTCGCGGAATCCTCGGCGTCCGAATCCGGCTTGGGATCAAATTTTTTCAATTCGATGTTTGCTTTCGAGAATTTGCGGTACTCGTTCAGCAGGTCTTCAACTCGCTGGGCGTACGTTTTCAGAGGCACGGGCATGTCGCGGGAGTCCTGGCTGCAGTAAAACCGGATTTGGACCGGGGTATCGAGTTTCGCGAGAATCGCCTTGGTTCCGGGCGAGAGCGTGTAGAGCTTCTCCTCCGTGAAATCAAGGCGGACGCGAATCACGCCGGCTATGACATAGGCAGCCACGAGGATGATAAACATGGCTGCCACACCCGTAGTGGAGAAGAGCAATGCTTCAGTCTGTTTTGTTTTCATGGTCTTTTCAAAATTTGCGGGCGATCAGATCGACGAGAATTCGTGACTAGCCGGAACGATGGCTTCGAATAATGACGCCTGTTGCGAAGAGCGAGAATCCGATGATGCCAACAAAAAAGAGGAGGTCTCGCGTGTCCAAAACACCGCGTTGAAGCCCCTCAAAATGGGTCATCACACTGAACGCCGCAACCGCTTCCACTACTCGGGGACTT
>JAQBVM010000488.1 GCA_027623095.1 Verrucomicrobiota bacterium | reverse complement strand
AAATCCGAACGCGTGGCTTAAGAAAACGTGCTGCGGCCTGGAAGGCCGCGCGCCTAAACCAAACTGTCGCTGTAGTATTAGCACGATCCAATGTCCTACATCGAACTCCACGCTCGAAGCGCATTTAGTTTCTTGCGCGGCGCCTCGCTTCCGGAGCAACTCGCCGAGGCCGCCGCCAAACTCGATCTGCCGGCGATGGCGTTGTGTGATCGCGATGGTGTCTATGGCGCTCCCCGATTCTTCGGCGCCGCAAAGGAACAGGGAATTCGCCCGATCATCGGCGCGGAACTCACGTTGGAGGACGGCTGCGTGCTGCCCGTCCTGGTGGAATCGCGCACCGGTTATCAGAATCTCTGCCGTCTGATCACGCAATCCAAACTCCGCGCCGAAAAGAACAAAGGCTCTGTTCAGTGGAACGAATTGCCGGAATTTGCCGAAGGTCTTGTGGCGTTGACCGGGGACGAAGAAGGGCCGCTGGTTCGCGCATTGCAACAGAACGATGAGCAGCAAGCCGGGCAGGTTCTCGCGCAACTCAGGTCGATCTTTGGAAACGACCGCCTGTTCGTGGAACTTCAGCGGCACCATATCCGCGGCGAAGAACGGATACTTAGCGCGCTCGGTTCATTGGCGGCGAAATTCCGGCTGCCGCTCTTGGCGACCAACGGAGTTCTTTACAGCGATCCAAGCCGCCGTCCGGTTCTCGATGTTTTTTCCTGCATACGCCATCACACACACTTGGATGCCGCTGGAAAATGGCTCAATCAAAACAGCGAGCGTTATTTGAAACCGGCTCCGATGATGTGGAAGCTGTTCCACGATCTGCCGGAGGCAATCGACAATACCGTGCGATTGGCCGAGCGGCTTCAGTTCACCCTGGATCATCTCGGCTATCAATTTCCGACCTATCCGGTTCCCGAAGGCGAAACCATGGATTCGGTTTTGCGAAAGCAAACTTTTATGGGAGCCCGGCAACGGTACGGCGAATTGAGCGGCGCTGTTTCGCGGCAACTGGAACATGAACTGGCGCTGATCGGGAAATTGGGTTTTGCCGGATACTTCCTGATCGTGGGGGATATCGTGAAGTTTTGCCGTGAAAATGACATCATGGCGCAAGGGCGCGGCAGTGCGGCGAACAGCGCCGTCTGCTACAGCCTCGGCATCACGGCAGTGGACCCGGTGGGCAGCAAACTGTTGTTCGAGCGTTTCTTGAGCGAAGGCCGCAAAGGCTGGCCGGACATCGATATCGACTTGCCGAGCGGCGACCGCCGTGAGCGCGTCATTCAAGAGGTCTATCGGCGCTATGGCAAACACGGCGCCGCGATGACGGCCAATGTGATCACGTACCGCGGCAGGAGCGCCGCTCGCGAGATCGGCAAGGCGCTTAACATCTCAAACGATATTCTGGGCCGGTTCTCGAATCTTTTTGCCAGTGGCGATTTCCCGCACACGCTTGATTTGCAGAGGCAACTGGCGCAGGCGGGGCTGCCTCCGGAGCACACGCGATCGCCCGCGTTCATTTCAGTCTATCGCATGATGTACGGTCTGCCGCGGCATTTGGGGCAGCACTCGGGAGGAATGATTGTCTGCCAGGGAATGCTCAGTTCGATCATGCCGCTCGAGAATGCGTCGATGCCGGGCCGCGTCGTGGCTCAATGGGACAAGGAAGACTGCGAGGATTTGGGGATCGTCAAAGTGGATCTGCTGGGATTGGGAATGATGTCCGTGCTTCAAGACGCCATCGCGCTGACGCATCAACGCGGACACCCGGTTGATCTGGCGAAGATCCCGCAAGATGACGCGGCGACTTATGAAATGATGGAGAAGGCCGACACCATCGGGGTTTTTCAAATCGAAAGCCGGGCGCAGATGGCCACATTGCCGCGCATGAAACCGAAGTGTTTTTACGATGTGGTCATCGAAGTGGCGATCATTCGGCCCGGTCCGATCCAAGGGCACCTCATGCACCCGTACCTCGCAAGACGTGCCGGGCGCGAAGAGATCACCTACTATGACGAACGGATTCGGCCTGTGCTGGAGCGCACACTCGGAGTGCCGCTCTTTCAGGAGCAGATGCTGAAGATCGCCATGGTGATGGCTGATTTCTCGGGTGCGGAAGCCGAGGACCTGCGGCGCGCCATGAGTTTTCATCGGTCGCCCGAACGCATGCAAAAGGTGGAAATGAAATTGCGGGCTGCGCTGGCCCGGAACGGAGTGGTTCCGGATGTCATCGAAAAAATTGTGAAGGCGATCGGATCGTTTGCTCTGTATGGGTTCCCCGAATCGCACGCCATCAGTTTCGCAATCCTCGCATACGGCAGCGCCTACCTGAAGAGGCATTACGCGCCGGAGTTTTACGCCAGCCTGTTAAACAATCAGCCAATGGGATTCTATTCACCGGCCACGATCGTCAAAGACGCGAAACGCCACGGTTTGAAAATTCGGCCGGTTTGCGTGACGCGCTCGGATTGGCAATGCACAATCGAACCGGATGATTCGGTTCGCCTCGGTTTGTGCGTGGTTCAAGGATTGCGCAAAACGAATGCGCTTAGCTTGCTCGAAGAACGGTGCGAAAAACCGTTTCAAGATTTGGACGATCTGAAGAGTCGAACGTCGTTGAATAAAGACGAGCTCCGGACATTGGCCGAAATTGGCGCCTTGAATGCCTTTGCGGCGCACCGCCGAGACGCTCTGTGGGAAGTGGAGAGGAAGATTCGCGAGGAGGATCTTTTTTCCGGCAAGCGCAAGGAGAGTTACCCCGCACCTCACGAACAGGCAGATACTTTGAAGGAAACCCCCGAAGTCAACGGCGATTCGCTGGCTGCCGAAACAGGCGTGCCTATTCAGGAGATGTTGCCGCTCAAACCGATGAATTCCGTGGAACGTCTCCAGGCTGATTACACCGGAACCAATCTCACGATCGGCCCGCATCCGATGCAATTGCTGAGACCGCAATTAAAAGGCGCCTGGCGTGCCATTGATCTCCCTCGGGCCAAACATGGACAGACCATTCAAATCGCCGGCAATGTCATCTGCCGACAGCGACCCGGAACCGCGAAGGGGTTTGTATTTATCAGTCTCGAAGACGAAACCGGAGTGAGCAATGCGATTGTCGCGCCAAAGTTGTTCGAGGAATTCCGGCTCGTGATCACTCAGGAGCCGTTTCTCAAGATTACGGGAAGGCTTCAGAACACGGACAATGTCGTCGTGATCCAAGCCCGGCATATCGAAGCGCTGCCGCATGGAACCCTTCAAGGAACCGCGTCTTACGATTTTCATTAGTATTGCAGCCACAAAGCATGAGAATTCTCAAATGGGAGCTCTCCATGAACCGAAGAGAACGCTCAACTCTCAACTTTTGCGAGCGGCGAAATGAAAGTGTAGGAGAACTGGCGGTTTGAAAGTGTGTTTTCTTCGGCTGGATTTTCTTCGTTGAATTCTCGCTGAGAGTTATTCTTCCTTCTTCGGTTTTCGCTTCTTGGTTTTTCTTCCTCCGGGTTTTGTTTTCTTGGTTGGAGCGTTTCGGATTTGGTTCGGCATGAAATCCAAAT
>JAQBVM010000487.1 GCA_027623095.1 Verrucomicrobiota bacterium | reverse complement strand
CCAATGGTGTATCCAAATCGGGATAGGGGGGAGCCTCTCGGCTCCCGCCCTCCCACACCACCGGGCATACGGGTCCGTACCACGGCGGTTCGGCTGGTTAAACTTTGGTTTCAGGCTCCATGAGCAGAGGTAATCCCAGTTCGATCAGGCACGCTCGCGAGAGCGACATGTTCAACGCCGGGCTGCGGCTTATGTGCCAGTAGCGTTTACTGCTACCAGCGGTTTGGGCGGCAAGGTCTTTGCCAATGCCCCGACGCCGCAACTCTGCGAACCGGCGTTTGCCGGTTTTCCATTGCTTCCACGCATAACACCTCAACCGGCGGTGAATCCAGCTATCGAAGTCCCGCAGCACTGATGGGGTCTGACAGAAGCCGAAGTAGCCTCTCCAGCCCAGCAGGTAGCTACGTAGTTCACTGATCACACGCACCAGAGATGAGCCCCGGTTACGCTTGGTCAGCTCACGGATTCGTTTCTTGAACTTTGCCTTGGACGCAGGGGCGATGCTCCGTTTGCGCTGTGTCGTGAACGTGAACCCCAGAAACTTTCGTTTCCAGGGCCGGTCCACGGCACTTTTGGTCTGGTTGACCGTCAGCCGAAGCGTCTTAGCCAACCATCGCGTCACGCTTTGCAGCACACGCTCTCCCGCCCGTTTACTTTTGACGTAGATGTTACAGTCATCAGCGTAACGGGCGAACCGAAGACCACGAGATTCAAGCTCGCGATCCAGGTCATCCAGCAGCAGGTTTGAGAGCAATGGAGATAGCGGACCGCCTTGCGGAGTTCCTTCCGGAGTCGCCGAAGTCAGCCCGTCAATCATCACTCCCGAGTTCAAGAAAGCTCGGATCAGTTTCAGGAGCCGTTTGTCCTCAACACGACGAGCCACGCGGCTCATCAGCACGTCGTGATTGACGCGGTCAAAGAACTTTTCCAGGTCCATGTCGACCACCCACGCGAAGCCTTCCTCCAGATACTTCTGGGCTTGAGCCACCGCTTGGTGAGCCGACCGTCCCGGCCGGAAGCCGAAACTGTGTTCCGAGAACGTCTCGTCCCACTGCGGCGAGAGCACCAGGAGAATCGCCTGTTGGATCACGCGATCCACCGCCGTTGGAATGCCAAGCTTGCGCACTCCGCCGTCGGGTTTGGGGATCTCCACGCGCTGAACCGGTTGGGGCCGATACGTTCCCGAAAGAAGTTCCCCGATGATCCGGTCGCGGTGACGCTCGAAATACTTTTCGAGTTGGGTCACGCGCATCCCATCCACACCAGGGGCTCCGCCGTTGGCGATGACTTTCGCCATCGCGATGTCGAGGTTTTCGAGGTCGCTGATGGACTCCATCAGCCTGTCACTACTTGTTGGGCTTTCGGTACACGGGTCCGCCATAGGCAGCACGGTCCCTTCATCGCGGGCCATCGGAGATTCACTCCTACCCTCCTGCGAAAAGGCCAGCAGCAATTGTTGCTGTAACTGGGTTTTCTGCCGTTTGCTGTTCATGAGTTCCCGGACTTACTGGCCACTCCATTTACCCGGCTTATCACCGGGGACCGTTCAGGCCTTCAGCGTGCCGCTTCGATCGTGTGAGCCCTGACTGTTTCTGCCCTTTCGGGTCAGTGCCTCGCTCAAGCGGATCGGCTTTGCATGCCTAATATGCCTTCTGCTGACTTCTGACGTGCGGTCACCGCTCCTTGCGAAGCAGTCAGTCCGAGTCGTTGCAGCAAGGCAATTACTCCCGAACACACGCCAGACCTCCCAGGTTAAGTTTGACAACCTTCGCCGCACGCCCGCCGGATCTACAGCACTGGCCTTTGATGGATGGAGGACTTCGCCGTCTTTGGTCGGCTCGTCCCACCAGCACTGCCTATTATCCGATTCCTGTGCGTCGGGCCGCGACTTTGCTACACGCTGCCTTCAGACCCCGCCTCGCGACGACGCCCTTGCGCTTCGCTAATCCTTCACCTCCATCAAGTTGGATAAGGGACTTACACCCAGCCTTTTGAAGCTGTCAATGCTAGTAATGAATGCAATGTTTTGCAGTTGAATAAGGGTTTTTCGTAAAGTGTCACTCGAGTGATGTTTTGTCCATCAAGAGAGGTGACGCATGATTCTCGAAGAAGTGTTTGAGCTGTTTGCTGCGGACAGTCCAGCATGTGTGATGTTGCGAGCGACCTTGGCGAATGTGTTTGCAGCAGATCGATTGAATGCGATTTTCGATGAGAACGCACAGCGACAGCGTCAAAACGAACTCTTGTTTTCCTCCGTTGCTGACATCATGGGCGGAGTGGTTTGCAGGATACGACCGTCAGTGAACGCAGCCTACCAGGCGAAGAAAGATGAGTTGAGTGTGTCCGTCAGGGCGGTTTACGACAAATTGCGACGTACTGAGCCGGCTGTTGTACGCAGTTTGGTGGTTGATACGGCCATTCATATGGGCGCGATCATCGAACAGATGACAGCGACGGTTCCTCCACTGTTGCCGGGGTATCGCGTTAAAATCGTAGACGGTAATCATCTGCGTCGTACGGATCGCCGCATCGGGGAATTGCGAGAAATGAATGTGGCGCCGTTGCCTGGTAAAGCACTGGCGATTTTGGATCCCCGCTTGCGGTTGGTCATCGATGTCATTCCCTGCGAAGACGGACATGCACAGGAGCGACGTCTGTTTCCTGAGCTGGTGAAAACCATCGAGCGAGGTGATGTTTTCATTGCCGACCGCAACTTCTGCACCAGACAGTTCTTGCTTGCGTTCTTTTGCAACAAAGCGTTTTTCATCATTCGACAGCACGGCTCCTTTTCTGCAGAACTGAGTGGGCGTCGACGACGAGTCGGTAAGATTGAGACGGGGACAGTTTACGAGCAGGAGATGTCCGTATGTGACGATGACGGAAATGTGCGGGTCATTCGTCGCATTACCGTCAAGCTTAACGAACCGACGAGAGATGGCGACACTGAAATGCACATTTTGACAAACCTGCCGAAGAAAGTCGGGGCGCGGAAGATTGCGCAGCTGTATAGAGACCGATGGACCATCGAAACGGCATTCCAAGAAATGGCGGAAAACTTGCGGGGAGAAATCAAGACGCTGGGCTACCCCAAGGCTGCCTTGTTTGGGTTCTGCATGGCTCTGGTGTCGTACAACATCTTGAGTGTCGTCAAAGCAGCGATACGATCTGCGCATGGGGCCGACCGGGCTGACAACCTTTCCACCTATTACATGGCTGACGAAATCGCTGGTACCTATCGCGGAATGATGATCGTGCTTGAACCGGCTTATTGGGAAGAGCGATTCGCCAACCTCACACCGAGGCAAATGGCCAAAGAGCTGATTCGCATCGCCAAGACGATACCACAATCCAAGTACCGCAAAAACAAATGGTCACCGAAGAAGAAAAAAGCAAAGAAAACAGTTACGCGGCGAAAACATATTTCGACTCAGCGAATACTGGATCAACGAAAACACGCAAAACAGGCCGCATAGATGCTGTCATTGAATGCTTCAAAAGGCTGTTCCTAAATACTAAAACGCACCGCGCGCACATGATGTTTGCACGAGTTGC
>JAQBVM010000486.1 GCA_027623095.1 Verrucomicrobiota bacterium | reverse complement strand
CCCGCCGTTACTCGGCGGGACTTTTTGTTTTTTGAGTTTCGGCCTTCGTAGTTTGGTGGGATGGCACTGCATTTCGCGAAGGGAACTTCTCATGTGGGTACCCAACATGCAGGGCTCGGGAAGCCAGACTGTGGAGCTCTGCTCAACCGGCTGAGGCCGGAACTCCATGCATTTCAAATTGAAAAAGGAGGATCTCAGAGCGATAGATCGGTCCGCTTTCTCCGGTCTTTACGGTCGCAGTTTTTGACATAGACTGCGGCCATGGTTCACGTAGAAGAAAGCAAGCTGTTCGGGGGCATTCCAGAATCGCAACTGGCAGGATTGCGCGACGCCATAACGATGCGCAGGTATTCCGCCGAGCAGGTCATCTTCACCGAAGGCGATGCCGGTGACGGTCTCTATTTGATAACTGAGGGGCAGGTGCGAATTTCGGCGTGGGTGAGCAAGGATGAACGGCGAACGCTTTCCGAACTGGGGCCGGGCGATTTTTTCGGGGAAATGGCCGTTGTGGACAGCGAACCGCGCTCAGCCACCGCAACCGCGCACACGGAAGCGGAGCTTTGCTTCATTCCCCGGGACAAAATGCTCGCCATGCTGGAGGGTTCTCCGAGTCTGGCAGTCACGCTCACGCGTGAGTTCAGCCTCCGATTGCGCGAGTTCAACCGCCATTATATCCAGCAGGTTCTTGAATCCGAACGAATGGGATTGGTGGGCCGGTTCGCCGGTTCGATTGTCCACGATTTTAAAAACCCCTTGAACATCATCGGCATCGCCGCGGATTTTGCGGCGATGGAGAACGCGACGTTTGAGATGAGGCAAACAGCAAAAAACCGAATTCGAAAACAGGTGGACCGGTTAAGCACGATGATTAGCGAGTTGCTCGAATTTACCCGCGGTTCCCAAAGAGGAGGGGTTCTCCTCGCGGAAACGCAGTTCAGTGACTTCGTGCGCGCTGTGGTGGGGGAATTGAGACCCGAGAGTGAGGACGGACAAACGTTGCTTGAGTTCGAAACTGACCCGCCGCCGGTTACCGTGCTTCTGGATCCGAAACGTTTTTTCCACGTTTTCAGCAATCTGGTTCACAATGCGTTCGACGCGATGCCGGACGGCGGACGGCTGAGAATAGGGTTCAAGGTTGGTGAAACCGATGTCACAACCGAATTCCACGACAGCGGGCCGGGAATCGCGCCCGAGATTATGGAGCGGATGTTTGAAGCGTTCGCGACGTACGGGAAAAGCAAGGGGACAGGACTCGGGCTCTCAATCTGCAAGCGCATTGTGGAGGATCATAAGGGGCGAATCGAGGCTCGCAACCACCCCGACGGCGGAGCCGCGATTTCGTTTTCTCTTCCAATCGTTCGGCGATGAATCGAATCCGCCTTTTGTCCGAACAAGTGGCGAATCAGATCGCCGCCGGAGAAGTCATCGAGCGTCCGGCGAGTGTGGTCAAAGAGCTCGTTGAAAATGCGCTTGATGCCCAGGCGAAAAAAATCACGGTCGAGATCCAGGCGGGTGGCCGAAGCCTGATTCGTGTCACCGATGACGGCACCGGAATGAGCCGCGACGACGCGCTGCTTTGCCTTGAGCGGCACGCGACGAGCAAGATTCAGACCGCGGAGGACCTTGCGACCATCGACTCCATGGGTTTTCGAGGGGAGGCATTGCCGAGCATCGCGAGCGTATGCCGCATGACGTTAACAACGCGCCAGCGTGATTCTGAGTCGCCGGAGGGATCGCGCATTGTGATCAACGGCGGAAAGATTCAGGAGGTCAAGGCTGCGGGAAGCCCTGCCGGCACGTGCCTTGAAGTCCGGCAACTGTTTTATAACCTCCCTGCCCGTCGAAAATTCCTGCGCACCGAAGAGACGGAACGGGCGCATATTCAGCATTACCTGGCTCTCGCGGCGATGGCGCATCCAAATGTCGCGTTCGATTTTCTGCAGGATGGCCGTTTGGTTTGGCGGCTGCCGGCAATCCATAGCGGCCCCGACTCCGGCGAAAAGGTCCGCGCGCTTCAAGATCGGCTGAAAGGATTGAGAGGAACGAACACAAAGTTCCTGATATTGGATTTTTCGACGATCTTGCAAACGCGGGAGACAGAGAATGATTCCGAACCCGACGATCCCTCCCACCTTCGCGTTTGGGGTGTCGTTGGAGCGCCGGGTGTTTCACGATCGACCCGGGACGAGCAGCATCTCTTCGTGAACAAGCGCCCCGTCGAAAACCGAGGACTCAATTTCGCGCTCCTGGAGGGGTACCACACGGCTCTGATGAAAGGCCGCTATCCTGTCTGCTGCCTGTTCCTCGAAATCAGTCCCGCGGCGGTGGATGTGAACATCCATCCGGCGAAGCGTGAAGTAAAGTTTCACCAAGAATTCCCGGTCCGCCGCGCCGTCGCCCAAGCGGTCCGCGAATGCCTTCTCGCGTTTCACTCAGGTCCGAACCCGGCGACAACGCAGGACCATGCGACTGCACCGGATGCGCCCGGAACGCCGCCCGCCCAGCCATCCGAAGTGCGCTCCATTCCCACGGTTCCAGTGGAAACCTCGCCGACACTTGCTCTTCCACTGGAGATCCACCAGACTCCGGTGTCCGCAAAAGCCGAGGTTTTAGTTCCCGCGCCAACCCGTTCGGAAGGAGCCTCTCGTCCACTCGTTCCTGAACGCCCCCCTGTCGAGGTCCAGTCTGGCGCCGGTCCGAGCACGCCCGAGAGCCACGATCCGATTCCGCTTTTGAACGTTCCGCTCCGCCTCCTCGGAGTGATCGGCAGGTTGTATGTGGTTCTGGAATCCGACCGCGGCCTTGTCTTGATGGACCAGCATGCGGCTCACGAACGGGTGTTGTTTGAACAGATGCTCCGGCGGCTGGAAATGAACAGCACACCGTCTCAGAAGCTTCTGCTTCCAGAAACGATCGAACTCTCCGTTCGGGATGCCCAGTTCCTTCGGGAACAGTTGGAAACATTATGCCAATTGGGCGTAGGACTGAGCGAATTCGGGGACCGCACGTTCCTCTTGGACGCGCTGCCTCCTTTTGTAAGCGCCCGCGAACCCCGATCGTTTGTCCTGGAACTTATCGATGAACTGAAGGCGGCAGGCCAGGAGGTCAACACATGGCGTCTCGGGGAACATACGGTCGCCAAAACGGTCTGCCGCCACGCCGTGAAAGCAAACGATCCGCTGAGCAATCTCGAGCTGGAAAACCTGATCAAGGATCTCCGCCATTGCACGATGCCTTACACCTGCCCGCATGGACGTCCCACGCTCATTGAAATGAGCTTGCGCGAATTGGAAAAGAAGTTTGGGCGCGTCCAGTAAGCGTTGTGTCTGGGGCACGCACTCTCCATGAACCATTCCAAGAAATGGTGGGGCGACACTCTGTGGAGCCCTAACTTCTCCTTGAATTATCCGGCCCGCACAAAATGAGCTTCTGTAAACGTGGGGCTTCCGGATTCTCCGTTGTTTCCACTGCACCTTCTTCTTCAGTTTGATCACTTCAAGGTTAGATCAGATGCCATGAAGAAGCTGGCAGGCATCGTGACTCAAAGACACACTGCCGAAAATAT
>JAQBVM010000098.1 GCA_027623095.1 Verrucomicrobiota bacterium | reverse complement strand
CCATTTGTTGGAAAGCTTCGTGGACACGCAACGGTTCCGGGGCGCCTGTTATCGGGCGGCCAACTGGATTTGCGTGGGAACTTCGGCGGGCCGGGGCACCAAGTCCAAGACCCGGGATGAGACGGCTTCGATCAAGGAACTCTGGGTTCGGCCCCTGGACAAGGACTTCCGGGAGCGATTGCTTCAAGCCCCATGAATCGGGCTCGACACTTTCAAGACCTGACCCTGACGCCAGAGCAGCAGGACGCTTTTCTAGCTCGGATTGCCCCGCAAGTGAGTATGGAGGATTACCAAATAATCGAGGCAATGACCCGCGGAGTTCCGCTGGATTCAAACATTTCAAACTTCATCAAGACCGTGACCGAATGTTTACCTCCTTACTCTGTAAGTCTGTGCGCTCTAGCTGCACAACAAACAAACCGCTCTTGAAAGCAAGGCGAAAGCTGTCATCGCTCGCCGTTCGAGGAGCCCATACTGTAGCCTCTCCGACGCGAGGACCACCTCGTTGATCTCCGTTGGCGGCATATTTGCTCCATCGCTTTTCCAGAATCCTCCCGTCTGAGTAGCGGCTCAGATAAAGCTGGTACCGGCCCCGTTCACCAAAGCGGTAGCTGAAGTAACCCACCGGAACACTAAACGATAGCCAGGAGCGGTCCAATCCAAACCGCCCGACGGAACGTACTTCGAGCTTTCATAATCTCTTACAGAAAAGTTTGATTAAGTTTCAATTAGTCGGCTTGCATCGTCCTACACATGTGGGAGTGTCAACAGGGAATTACGCCTTTCTTCGAGCCGACCTTCCGGATCCTAGACCCGGAAACCAAGGTGTTCGTGTCAGCGACAATTCTCACACGCGGTTTTCGTCTCCATGACACTTCACGAAACCGAGCGCAGTAATTCGAGCTACACCACTTCGAATTCCTTCGCTTCAAGTGCGTTTCTGCCGGTCTTCTGATTGGGCCTCGGTTCCGGTTGGGCGAAGCCGTTGAGGTCCACCGCGCGCGCGCGCACTGCATACTTGCCGGGGGGAAGTTTGTCGAGCGTGGCGAACCACGAAACCATGCTGTAGCGCAATGGCCACGTCGTGGGCTGGCCGGTCTTGGGATCGAAACCAAGAACTTGCCGGGAAGACACGCCTGATGGGAGCACGCTGGTCCAATCGGCGGGCGGATCTTCGAGGTGGCATTCGATCCATTGCTCGGAGTCATCTGCGGATGGGGGACCGGAATTCGAATTTCCACGGTGCAACGAATACTCGACGCGTTTCAAACCCGACAAACCGGAGATGACGAGTCCGCGGATCAACACTGGCTGGCTTGCCGGAATTTTTGCCGGGAGGTCGTTTGAATACGCCGCGGTTTTGAGGTGCGATTCGGGATCGTTGTTCTGTTCGGCGTAGGTGTCGTTGGCCTTGTAGTCGTTGGTGAGGACGATCCGTTGGAGCCATTTGATGGATTTGAATCCGTGCGCCCAGGGAATTACCATGCGCACGGGGCCGCCACGAATCAGCGGGATGGGTTCGCCGTTGAGCCTGTAGGCGAGGAAGGCGGGCAGTTCGCCCGGCGGCGTCTCCATCGCCTGCGTGTAGCTGAGCGAGGACTGGAAAATCTGCTTCGGGTCGGTATTGTGAAAGCCCCAGTAATAGATGCGGCGCACGTTGCGCATCGGTCCGCAAAGGCGCAGCACCTCGCGCAATGGCACGCCTTCCCAAACACCCTGCCCGAGCGGTGCGGGAATGTTGAGGCACTGCATGGCCTTTAGAAACTTCACCCCGTGGTTCCGGCCAAGGTCGAGCAATCCGGGAAGGTCCAACGCCGTGCCGTCCGCGAACACGAGCGGTTTCCGGATGCTGGGTAAGTCTTTGATCGCCGGATTGGTCGCCGCATCGGGTGTGATTTCCAACCGCCAGGCATCCGGCGTGAGCCGAGCTTGAACGAGCGCTTCACCCTCGAGTGTGTACGGCTTCGGGGTGCCTCGGGACACGTCCCTGAATTCATCGGCGGGTGTCAACAATGGATGTGGATAGGTGAGGCCGGCAGGCTTTGGCGGAGCGGACTTGGCTGAAGACAGCGCAGTCGCATCCGCCGCCTGTGCTTTGTTGGAAAGTCCGCCGGTTACCGCGGCCGTTGCCAGCGCGGAGGTCGCGCGCACGAAATCTCGGCGCGTAATGGAATCAGAACAGGTAGGATGTTTCATGGCTCGGTTGAGTTTTGCAGGAGGGGACGAACCTTGCAAGTGCGGCGGAACGATAAGCACGGCGCGCAAAACGCGAGGTTTCCCCCTTTATTGACAACATTTGGCTGTCAGGTCAGGCTGTCGAAATGAATTCCGCCCGAAGCCCATTTTCCATCTCTCGCAATGTTCCGAGAACCCTTCTCGCGATTGTCTCCGCTTTAGTCCTCACGCTGCTAGCGATCACGGGGTCGTCCGCAGGGACGGACAAATGGCCGGAGTTTCGTGGGCCTTGGGGCGACGGCCACGCTTCGGCTCCGGGTGACACGTCTCGCGCCGGTCTTCCGCTCAATTGGAGCGAGACACTAAATGTAAAATGGAAGATAGCGATTCCGCCACTCGGTTTGTCCACGCCCGTGGTAATGAATGGCCAGGTCTGGTTGACGACGGCGAGTGAGGATGGACACGATTTTTCTGTGATCTGTGTGGATGCGGAATCCGGAAAAGTGCTGTTGAACGAGAAACTGTTTCATAGCGATGATCCGGAATCGCTCGGCAACGGCGGCGGAGTCAATACTTACGCCACACCGTCCGCCGTTCTCGAACCGGGCCGCGTCTATGTCCACTACGGCAGCTTTGGAACCGCATGTTTGGACACGAAGACATTCAAAGTTCTTTGGAAACGTGACGATTTGCCCTGCCGCCATTACCGGGGCGCCTCGTCTTGCCCGGTCATTTTCGAAAACCTGGTGATCGTCACTTTCGATGGAGCGGACCTTCAGTATCTTGCCGCTCTCGACAAACAAACCGGGAAGACGGTTTGGAAAACAGATCGTTCGGTGAAGTGGACCAACGAGGATATGAATAATGCAATGGTCCGAGATGGAGATTGGCGCAAGGCCCACAGCACGCCTTTGATCGTCCAAAACGCCGGCAAAACCCAGGTGCTCAGCGTGGGCGCAAGAGCCGCGTATGGTTATGAACCGCGAACAGGACGGGAACTCTGGAGGGTCGAGTATTTCGACTGGTCCGCCGCTCCACGCCCAGTTTTTCAGGATGGACGCGCGATATTCGTCACCGGGTTTAGCCGTTCGACAATGATGGCGGTGAGAACGGATGGCGATGGCAACGTGACCGAAACGCATGTGGATTGGCAGACAAGAACACGGGTGCCGAAATACACATCACCCATTCTGGTCGATGATCTCTTGTACATTGCCGCCGACGAAAGTTTTGTTTCGTGCATCGAGGCGGACACGGGGAATAGCGTCTGGACAGAGCGAATCGGTGGGAAATTCAGAGCATCGCCGATCTACGCGGATGGGAGGCTCTATTTTTGCAGTCTTGAGGGCGTGACAACGGTTTTGCAACCGGGCCGCACATTCGGAGTGCTGGCAACCAACACGCTCGAAGATAACAATTCGCGCAGCGATACAAGGCGCCCATCCGGGTTTATGGCGTCACCTGCGGTTGCGGGAAAAGCGTTGTTTCTGAGATCCAGGGATCATCTGTATCGGATTGAATCGGAATAGGGAGAACGGCATTGAAGTTTGGCGGCATCTTTGGCGTTAATTCGTTCCTATGCGCAGGCGTCAAGTCTCGCGGAAAGGCCTCCTCGAAGATCATGAAAGAACCGATGTCGCGGGTTTGATCACACGCTCGCAGAAGTCGCCAAATCGTTCATTCTCGGCGCGCTCGCTTGAGAAACGCGAAAACAGCGCCCGCAGTTCGTTCACGATTTCGTCGGTCTTAACAACATCTTTAAAGAGCCAATTCAGCCGAGTGCTTTCTACGTTTCCTCCCAGGTAAAGCTGATAGCGATTCGGGCCTTTTCCCACAAACCCAATCTCTGCCATGTAGGGCCGGGCGCACCCGTTTGGGCAACCGGTCATGCGGATGACAATTTCTTCGTCCCGCAATCCAGTTTCTTCCAGCAGTTTTTCGATTTCCGAGAGGACGCTCGGCATGATCCGCTCCGATTCCGCCAGCGCCAATCCGCACGTGGGAAGAGCTGGGCAAGACATGGAAGCGAGACGCGTCGGCGTAAGGGGACTGTCCACAAGCACGCCGTGTTCGGCCAATATTTGCGTGAATTCCGATTGTTGTTCCGGAGGGATGTTGACAAGGAGCAAATTCTGGGACGGCGTGCAGCGCACTTCGGGAAGGAACGGTTCAATGACTTTTCGAAGCCCGGTCTTGAGCCGGTAGTCGCCGCGATCCTCGATTCTTCCGTTTTCGACAAATAATCCGAGAAAAACGTTTCCGTTCGTCTGCTTGTGCCAACCAAGCAGGTCGCCTTGCTTGGTGAACCGAAACGGTTTCGCCGGTTCCAACTTAAATCCTGCGCGTTTCTCCACTTCAGTTCGAAACCAGCCGGCACCGCGCTCCTCCAGCACATATTTCAGACGGGCGTGTTTGCGATTCGTTCGATCGCCAAAATCGCGATGGATCGTGATTACTGCTTTTGCGGCGCTTTCGAGGTTTTCCGGCGTCAGGAAACCGATCACATCCGCAAGGCGCGGAAAAGTTTCTTTGTTTCCGTGCGACCGTCCCATTCCTCCGCCGGCAATGAGGTTGAATCCTTCTATATGGTGCCCGTCGCCTATGACGATGAAGCCAAGGTCGTTGGTGAGAATATCGACGTCATTTAGTGGCGGAATTGCGAATGCCGTTTTGAACTTTCGGGGCAGATAGCGCTGTTGGTAAAGTGGGTCCTCAAAGGTTTTGCATTCGTCGAGTTTTACTTCCGCGCCTTCCACCCAGATCTGATGATAGGCGGGAGTGGCTGGCAACAAAACGTCTGAGAGCCGCCGAGCCCTGTGGATCACTTCATCGACAATTGGGCTCGTGGCTGGAGTGGGCGGCGCCATGATATTTCGCTCCACATCCCCGCACGCGCCAAGCGTTGTGATGAGCGCATGATTAAGTTCCGCGATCGTCTGTCGGATCCGTGACTTGATGATCCCATGGAACTGGAAACACTGCCGTGTTGTGACGCGGAGCGTGTTGTTTCCGAATTGTTCGGCTAGACGGTCGCATGCCAAATACTGCGAACCGGTAATAACGCCAGCTGGAAACTTGGTCCGCACCATCATCATGTAGTGCTTTCCAGTTTTTCTTTTGTCCCGATCATCCTGCTGATAAACCCCGTGGAACTTCAGAAATTCGCAATCGTCACTTTGAAAATGATCGACCGTCGCGTCGGAAAGTGTCGCCACTAACGTTCCTGCCAATTGAGGATTCGACGTCTTCAATCCTTCATTTCGAGTGAGTTCAGCCACTGGCTTTTGAATCATAAGTAAGCAACTTAAGTTACATAAGTTAAAGCCGGAATCCTGTTCTGTCAACTCTGTGGGTTCTCCTGGGCTGGAACAGCGCCGCCGTGAAAACGGAATTCACGCCAGCGACCACGCCGCTCGCGCTGACCACTCCTCTCGACGAACTGGAGCGACGCGCGTTTGCGTCCAGGCCGGATTTGCGCGCCTGCGAGCTCGCCCTTGAGGCCGCGGGCAAACGCGCTGGTCTGGCGAAATCTGAGTTTTTCGCACTCTCCGGTGTCATTGATGCCAATGGGTCCGCCAAGGAGGGCTTCGAGATCGGGCCGGGCGCGCAGTTGCCGATTCCCATTTTCAACCAGAACCAGGCTGGCCGCGCCCGCTCCGCCGCCGAAGTCGAACGCGCCGCGTGGAGTTGCATCGGTGCGCAGCAGCGAATCCGGCTCGAAGTTCGCGAGGCGTACTCGAAGCATCAGCAAGCAGCGGAGGCGGCGGAGAATTTTGCAGAGAAACTCCTGCCGCGGTTGGAGGAATTGGTGCGCCGATCCGAGAAATCCTACGAACTCGGCGAAATGTCGCCGCTCGCCGTGCAGGAAAACGCCCGGCAACTCTTGACCGCGCACACACGCCAAGCCGAACTGTCCGCCGATCTGCGCCGCGCCTGGGCCGAACTGGAGCGCAGCGTCGGCACGGCCCTGCGCCCGGAAACCAAGTGATCGCATTCATCCGCATGAAATCGTTTCTCATTCTCACTGGCACGGCATTGCTCGCCGTGATTGTCGCAGGCTGCAAGCCCACCAGCACTCCGGCCGCCGGCAAGTCCACGCCGCCCGCCAAAGTCATCACGGAAAACGACCTGACCACTATCACGCTACAGCCGGAGGCCGAGCAGCGGCTCGGCATCGCGACCGCGCTTTTACAAATGAAGAAGATTGAACGCAGCCGCACGCTCGGCGGTGAGTTGTTGTTGCCCTTGGGTCGCGCGGAGAATTCGTCCAACGGAGAGGCCGCCTCCAGCAAGTCCATCTTCTCGCTGCTCCCGGCGATGACTCCCACCGAATTGGTGCGAAGCCGCTCTTCACACCGCGCGCGAACGTCGCGCCCTCCTTGGTGCGCCGCTCTTCGATGCCGTGCGCAAAGATGTCCTCTGGGTGCGGGTGTCCATGTATGCGGGCCATCTGAATCAAGTCAACCGCGGCGCGTCGGCAAACGTCACCAGCATCGGCGGAAGTCGCAGCGAACCGGTCCGCGTTGCCCAGCCCGTGATCGTGCCGTTTTCTGCCTCGGCCGCTCCGGCGACGGTGGATCTGTTTTACGAAGTGGACAACGCCGACGGCAAACTGCGTCCCGGCGAACAAGTCAGCGTCGCCGTCCCACTGCAAGGTGAGACGGAGAGTTCCGTCGTGCCCGCGGCGGCCGTGCTTTACGACATTCACGGTGGGACGTGGGTTTATGAGAATACCGCGCCACAGACTTTCATCCGACGGCGGGTTGAAGTCCGCTTCGTTGCCAGCGACGACGCGGTTCTGTCGCGCGGACCGAAGCCCGGCATCAAGGTCGTGACCGACGGCGCGGCAGAGTTGTTCGGCACCGAGTTTGGGATTGGGAAATGAGCGGATGAAATCCTGCTACATACCGTGGCGCTGTTGTCTCGTCCTCGACCAGGCAAAGCCCGTTGCTCGCGCCAAACCGCTGCGGCTGGTCTTCGACACAGCCGCGCCCTGAAGATTGGCGTCACCTCGAAGAAGCTTTCACAGATGGAAATGACCGAGCTGGCGAAGTGGACCATCCGTCCGCGCCTTATGTCCGTGCCTGGCGTGGCCAACGTCGCTATCTGGGGGCAGCGCGATCGACAGTATCAAGTGCTGGTGGATCCGGCACGGCTGCGCGCGCACGAACTGACGCTCGACGCCGTGGTGGTGAGCGGTGGCGGTTTCATCGATTCGCCGAACCAGCGCCTGGCCGTGCGCCATCTGTCGCCGGTGATTGACGCGGAAGACTTGGCTCGCACTGTCGTGGTTTTTCGCAACGGGGCGTCCATCCGTCTCGGCGACGTCGCCGAAGTGCGCATTGATCATCCTGCGCCGATTGGCGATGCGGTCATCAACGATGTGCCAGGCCTGCTGCTCATCGTCGAAAAGCAGCCATGGGGCAACACACTCTCCGTGACGCGCGATGTCGAGGCCGCCCTCGAAGCACTGAAGCCGGGGTTGAAAGACATCGAGATGGACCCCACGATTTTCCGGCCGGCCACGTTCATCGAACGATCGCTGGTCAACCTGCGCCACGCGCTGCTGCTCGGCTGCGGACTTGTCGTGGTGATCCTCTTCGCATTCTTCTTCGAGTGGCGCGCGGCGTTCATCAGCCTGATCACGATTCCGCTCTCACTCCTCGCCGCCGGCATCGTGCTCCATTTTCTTGGCGGCACCATCAACACGATGGTGCTCGCGGGACTGGTCATCGCCGTGGGAGTGGTGGTGGATGACGCCATCATTGACGTGGAAAATATCCAGCGGCGACTGCGGTTGAACCGTCTTTCTCCGACGCCGCTGCCTTTGTTCAAAGTCGTGCTCGACGCCTCGCTCGAAGTGCGCAGCGCTGTGGTGCTTGCGAGCTTCATCGTCATCCTTGTCTTCGTGCCGGTGTTTTTCCTGCCCGGCCTTGCGGGATCCTTCTTCCGTCCGCTCGCGCTGGCTTGCGTGCTGGCGATTCTCGCCTCGATGTTTGTGGCGCTGACCCTCACCCCGGCGCTGTCGCTCATGCTCCCGCCCCGCGCGGTGGAGAGTGCGCGCTCGCCGTTGTCGCAATGGTTGCAACGACGGTATCGCGCCTTGTTGCCGCGTTTTATCACGCGGCCTGGCACAGCGCTGCTGGTGTTGCTCGTGGCGTTCACTGCCACAGGCATTGCCATCCCGATGTTGGGCGAAGAGTTTCTTCCAAATTTCAAGGAGACGGATTTCCTCATGCACTGGGTCGAGAAACCCGGCACTTCCCTCGATGCGATGCGGCGCATCACCGAACTCGCGAGCAAGGAACTTCGGGCCGTGCCCGGCGTGCGCAACTTCGGTTCGCACATCGGTCGCGCCGAGGTCGCGGACGAAGTAGTGGGCCCGAACTTCACCGAGTTGTGGATCAGCATTGAGCCGGACGCGGACTACGATTCGACCGTTCAAAAGATCCAGGAAATCGTGGACGGATATCCGGGCCTGTATCGCGACGTGCTCACCTATCTGAAGGAGCGCATCAAGGAAGTGCTCACCGGCGCGAGCGCGACTATCGTGGTCCGCACCTTCGGCCCCGACATGGAACTGCTCCGCGCGCAGGCCAAAAATATCGCCGACGTGATGGGAAAGGTTCCCGGCGTCACCACGCTCAAGATCGAACCACAGGTGCTCGTGCCGCAGGTGACTGTGCGTATGCGGCCCGAGGCGGCGGAGCAATTTGGTCTGACGGCCGGCCAGGTGCGGCGCGCAGCCACAACGCTTGTGCAGGGTGCGAAAGTTGGGGAAGTTTTTCAGCAGCAGCGTGCGTACGCCGTGACGGTCTGGGGCGCAGAGACTGTGCGGAGTGATGTGACCGCGCTCGGCGACCTGCTCATTGATTTGCCGGGCGGCGGACAGGTGCCGTTGCGCGACGTGGCGGAGATTTCCGTCGAGCCCGCACCAAACGAAATCAAACGCGAAGGCGCTTCCCGCCGTCTGGACGTGACATGCAACGCCGCCGGCCGCGACCTCGGCAGCGTGGCGCGGGAGATTGAACAAGCGGTGCGCGGCCTGGATTTTCCGCAGGGCTACCATCCCGAGTTTCTAGGCGAATACGCGGCGCGGCAGGAATCGCAGCGGCAATTGATGCTACTCGCCGGACTGGCGGTGCTGGGAATCCTGGTGTTGCTCCACGTTGAATTCCAATCGTGGCGGCTGACCTGGCTTGTGTTCCTCACGCTGCCTTTCGCTCTCATCGGCGGCGTGTGCGGCGCGTTCCTGACCGGCGGCGTGCTTTCGCTCGGCTCGTTGATCGGCTTCGTCACCGTACTCGGCGTTGCGGCGCGCAACGGCATCATGCTGCTTAGTCACTATCACCATTTGGAAAGCGTCGAAGGCGTGGCCTTTGGCCCGGAGCTCATCCTGCGCGGGGCCGAGGAACGGCTCACCCCCATTCTCATGACGGCCCTCTGCGCCGGACTCGCCCTCGTGCCACTCGTGCTCGCCGGCAACAAGCCCGGCCATGAAATCGAATACCCGATGGCTGTCGTGATCCTCGGCGGCCTCATCACATCGACTCTGCTGAACCTCGTCTTGATGCCCGCGCTCTACGGAAGATTCGGACGCTCTCCGGCAAAGTGAACGCGACCATGGTGTTTTGAAACATCGACCGCCGCGGACCCGGCTTCTGGAACTCCTTTCGATACTCAGAGAACCTGTTTAATGCACGCGAGCAATAATCTCATCAACTCCGGCTCCACGAATATCGGAAAGAAGTTCTGGTTTGCTTCCGTACCATCGGGAATCCAGTCTGCGTTCTCGAATAGCAACCGCCGTATCATTCCTCCTTAATCGCCAGCCGATTACCTCGTACACAGTGAACGCTGGCGCATCGGTACCTTTGATAGCAATCTGCGTATGAACTCCAATGAAACCCCGAAATTCCCAGGCTCGGGCGGCATAAACTTGAACCACCGCCTCCGAAACTTCGGCAGGGTCCGGAGCCCGTCCAACCTGTTCCCGACTCGCACGCCGCCAATCCTGAGCATGCACAGAAATGAAACCAGCGGACAGAAACACAAAGACTAGCGGAAACATTCCGAACCTTGCGGATGCCCGGGGTGGCGACACTTCGTAATCCAGCGATTCCGAAGAGAATTCAAGGCGCTCGAAAGCCCTTGAACAAGAAGCCCTTGATTAGAAGATCAAAAATCGCGCCAAGGACATGTTCATTGAGCAACTCAAGAACGAGCGCGAATCATTCGCAGACGAGCGCAGGGACTACGTCAAAAAACTCGTGACGTTTAATTATCGAGTCGGCGAACTTGAAACCCGGTTGCTGCAGATTGGCTCACCAGGCGTTCTGGATTCCAGCATCATGGATCCCGCTAATGGTGTTGTTGACGATTCAGACGAAAGTTTCGGGCGGCCCGTGTGACAGATACAGTTCCGCCAAGGTAAACTGACTCACATGACAGCCGCAGCGAAGATAATTGAACAACAGATTCGAGACCTGCCCTTGGAGGACATGTTGACGATTCATGCCCAACTGGTGACGTCGATTCATGCAAAAGAAGACAGCGACTTCACAGCGTTTTTCGGTGTATCAAGTTCCAGTTGAGTGTAGGTGTGATGAACCGGCTTTGAAGTGTGTCCGGTGAGCTTCATTCGAACTTCCTCGGAGACGCCAGCGTTTGCCAGTGCCGAAGTGAAACTGTGCCGCAGGGAATGAAAGGTCCGCTTCGTAAACTTGCGGACCCCTTTGCCATCGACAATTCCCGGATCAATTCCGGCTCGCAGGACGATCTTCTTAAATGCGCCGCTCAGCCCGTTCCGGCCGCCGCTCACTCGTTTAGCGAGAGTAGGGCAGAGGAGGCCGTCAGCGTTGAACTGCGAGAGGTAGTTCAGGTGCTCGATAACATGAAAATGCATCGGCACGATCACATCCTTTTTTCCTTTGGTTTGGGAATAAGCGATGACGCCAAGTTCGGGGCGCACGTTTTCCCATTTCATCTGAACACAATCGAAAAGCCTGGCTCCGACAAAGAATCCGAGAATAATCGCGGGTTGCCGCTCGAGACTTGGGGCGGCGTTCAAAAGCCCCTGCACTTCTTCCTGGGTGAAAACGTCACGCTTCGTTCTTTTTTTCTGAAAATGGGGTGTTAATCTGTGAACTATGAAAGCTTGGTCAATCCTTTTAGCGGCTTCGTGTCTGCTTAATTTGGACGCCCGCGGCGCTGAACTTCGTCTCGGCACCGCCGCTGTTCCGATCAACCCACCGCCCGGCATCGGACTCGCCGGCTATTATCACGCGCGCGGCAACGAAGGGGTGCTTGATGACATTTTGGCCAAGGCAACCGTGCTCGACGATGGCCAGACGCGCGCCGCCATTGTTGTGTGCGACCTGATTTCAATGCCGAAATGGATTGTGAGCGAGGCGCGCCGGCTTGCGCAGGAGCGCACGGGCATTCCCGGCGCGAACATTATGATTGGCGCCACGCACACCCATACCGCGCCGGTGCTCTTCCGCGAGTGGAGTCGTGACGAAACGGACGGTGGGGGCGAACAACTCTCCAAGGATTACAGCGGAACCTTGCCCAAGCTCATTGTGGAGGCTGTTGTCAGCGCAAACGAGAAGCTCCAGCCCGTTCGCATCTCGGTGGCGAAGGAAACCGAAAACCGCCTCGCGAATAATCGCCGGTTCTGGATGCGAGACGGATCGGTCGGATGGAATCCCGGCAAGCTCAATGCGCAGATCGTTCGCCCCGCAGGCCCGATTGATCCGGAGGTCGGTGTCTTCTTCGCGGAAACGTCCGGCGCGAAACCCGTTCCCGTGCTGACGTTCGTCAATTACGCGATGCATCCCGACACGACCGGCGGCACAAGGATCTCGGCGGATTTCCCTGGGGCGCTATCGCGGGCTCTTGCGCTTTACAAGGGGCCGGACATGCTCACCATGTTTGCCAACGGCACCTGCGGCAACATCAACCACACGGACGTCCATTGGGCCGGTGCCCAGAGCAGTCCGCGGGAGGCCGCGCGCCTTGGCACCATTCTCGCCGCCGCCGTGTTCAAGGCTTACCCGCGTCTCCAGTCTCTGATCAACACCGGAGTATTGCGCGTCCGAAGTGAGATCGTGAAACTCCCGTTGCCGCCCTACACGCCGGAACAGTTGGAGCAGGCCCGGCTTGATGTCCGCACCGCGAGAGACAACACGCGCGCCGGTTTCATGAAACTGGTGCGTGCCCATCGGGTTCTCGACACCGCCGCGCGAGAGGGCAATCCGCAGGAGGTCGAGATGCAAGTCATTGCGCTCGGTCAAGACGTGGCGTGGGTGGCGTGGCCTGGCGAAATTTTCGTCGAATTAGGCCTGAGTGTGAAGGCGGGTTCGCCCTTCGCCCACACTTACAACGTCGCGCTAGCGAACGGCACCATCGGCTACATCCCGAACAAGTCGGCGTATCCGGAAGGTAATTACGAAGTCGAAAGCGCCCGCGTTGCCGAAGGCTCCGGCGAAATGCTCGTGACCAGCGCGTTGCGCATGCTGGCGGAACTTCACCGCGAAGCCGATGCCAGTTCAACTCCGCGCCGCTAGGAACCGTGACAAACCATCGTGGAATTCTTCGAAGATCCATTTCGTGTCTCGCGGTTCTGTTGATGACCCATGCCGTGTTCTCCGCTCAAAAGCCGCTTGGCAATCTCTCGCCGGACGCGGCTCTCAAAGCGTTCGAAACCGAAGCCGGCTTTTCCGTCAGCCTTGTCGCGGCGGAACCGTTGACGATTGACCCCGTCGCGCTCGCGTTTGATGGGCGTGGCCGCCTCTTTGTCGCGGAAGATCGGGATTATCCCCTCGGCTCGCCCGACGGCGAACCGCTCGGAGTGATCGCGCTGCTGGAGGACACTGACGGGGACGGTCGAATGGACAAACGAAGCGAATTCGCCGCCGGCATCAAATTTCCCAACGGGGTGATGCCGTGGCGCGGCGGTGTCATCGTCACCGCGTCACCCGACGTCTTCTGGTTCCGCGACACCGACAGTGATGGCAGGGCGGATGTTAAAGAAGTCTTGCTGACGGGATTCGATACCAGTTCAACGTCGCAGCTTCGCGCGAACGATCCGACACTCGGCCCCGACGGCTGGGTTTACCTCGCGGGCGGTCTGCGTGGCGGCAAGGTCTATTCTCCCAAGCGCCCCGGATTGATCGTTGATACTGCCAAAGGCGATCTGCGTTTCAAGCCGGACACCGGCGAGATGGAATTGACCGATGGAAAGTCACAGTTTGGACTGGCGTTTGATGATGCCGGAAACCGCTTTGCCTGCATGAATCGAATCCAATCGCAACATGCGCCACTCGCCACGCGTTATCTCGAGCGGAACCCGTTTTTCACATCTCCGGGCGTCCTGCAGAATTGCCCCGAGATCACCGAGAACACATTGATGACGCGCTACACCGCGGGCGCGGCGCGTTATTATCCCATCAGTGACAATCTCACTACGGCGGACAGTCACTACGGCACTTACAGCGCGGCGTGCGCGGTTCATGTTTACCGGGGAGACGCATTGCCAGAAGCGTATCTCGGCGCGGCATTCTCGTGCGACCCCACAGGCAATCTCGTCCGCGGCGATCGGTTGGAAAAATCCGGCGGGACCTTTGCCGCGCGGCGAATCCACGAAGGCACCGAAGCGCTCCGCAGCCGCGACAATTGGTTTCGCCCGGTGTTCATCGCGGACGGGCCGGACGGCGCGCTCTACGTTGCGGACATGTATCGCAAGGTGATTGAGCATCCGGAGTATTTGCCGGGTGAAGTGCGCAAGCACACGGATTTCGAGTCCGGCAAAGATAAAGGCCGAATCTGGCGCTTGGGTCGGACGCCCGCCGGCAAGGATTCGGGGCTGAGAGACCCGAGGGCAAACTTTGGCATCGCCGATCTCGCCGGGCTCGTCGCGGCGTTGGATTCGAAGATTCCGTGGCAGCGCGACACGGCGTTTCGTTTGCTGGTGGAACGGAGTGACAAAGGCGCGGTTCCACTCGTGAAGCAATCGTTCAAACCAACCGTCGCGGCCGGTCCCGCCGTCGCGAAACTACGATTGCTGGAGAATCTAGGCGGCCTCGACGACACGGTTCTGGAGAACGCCCTGGCCCATCCCCAACCGGCGGTGCGACAAAGCGGCTTGCGGCTGGCCGAACCGCGACTGGCGGAGATATCACGATTACGCGAACGGGCACTCGCACTGGCCGATGATCCGGATTCGCATGTCCGCTTTCAAGCCGCGTTGTCGATGGGAGGAATTCCGGGTCAAAGCATCGTTCCCGCGCTCGTCCGGATCGCCGAAGCGCAGGCTTCCGATCGGTGGACCCGCGCAGCGATCCTGAGCTCGTTGCGTGATTGGGACGCCGCGTTTGCGTTCTTAAGCGAGTTCGCGAAGGACCGGCGAAGCGCTGACGACGGGCCGATGGCGTTGTTGAACGACCTCGGACAGAGGCTTGGTTCAGGGTTGGAGGAGCGGAGTTACTCCGGCGCGTTTACTCATACCCTGCGGATCACGGTGGAGTCCGGGACCGAATCCCAACTTGCGGTCGTGCTCGGTTTCGCCGAGGCCGCCGGAAGTCATTTTCGCGAGTCAGCCCGAGCCGAAGCGGACGCCATGAACAGATTGACTCGCGCCGCCCGACAACTGGCGGCGGATAACACAGTGGAGACGGGCCGCCGGGTTCGCGCCATTCGTTTTCTTGAATTTAGCGAATCCGCGGAGGTGGCGGACGAGTTGATCCCTTTGCTGGGTGCGATCCAACCGGCGGAGGTTCAGACGGCCGCTGTGCGCGCGTTGCTCCAGCCATCGCGTGCGATTGTATTGCCGCGGCTGCTCACTGGGGACGCGTGGAACAGTTACACACCCGGACTGCGGACGGTGCTGCTTAACTCGATGATCGGGCGGGCGGAGTTTACCGGTGCGCTGCTTAACGCTCTCGAGTCAGGCGCGGTGCCAGCCGGCGCGTTCGATTCCGCGCAGCGCGGTCAACTGCGCAAATCGAAAGATCCCGAACTGCGCGCTCGCGCCGAAAAACTTCTGGCCGCGCCAGGTGGCGGCCGCGAACAGGCGTTCGAGGACTCGAAAGCAGCTCTGACTTTGCAGCCGGTTCCGAAGAACGGGCACACCCTGTTTCAGAAGAACTGCGCCGTTTGCCATCGACTCAATCAAGAGGGTGTTGCCGTGGGGCCGGACTTGTTCGACATACGCAATCAGCCAAAGGAATCCATTCTTTACCACATTGTCGTGCCCGAAGCCCAGATCGCGCCGAACTTCGTGACCTACGAGTGCGAGACGAAGGATGGCAGCGTAATCTCCGGGCTGCTGGCCGCCGAATCGTCCGGCAGCATCACCCTGCGGATGGCGCAAGGGGTTGAGGAGATTATTCAGCGATCGCAAATTGCGCGACTCTCCGCCAGCCGGTTGAGTCTCATGCCGGAAGAATTCGACAAAGTCATGACGCCACAGGAACTTGCCGATCTGCTGGCCTACTTGCGTGGGGAAGAATAGCGCGTCACCCAGCACACCCTGGCTGCGCGGCAACAGTCTCGGCGGCGGCGGATACCACGGGATTGCATCAAGTCGAACCGGTGAATCGCACACCCACCATCGTCACATCGTCCCGGATCTCCGCCCCGCCTGTGTGGGCCTCCAAATCGTGCCGGACGGAATCGATGAGGCTGGGAAGCGTGTTCCCAAAAGAGGAATTGAGGGTCAGGCGCAATCGTTCCGTGCCATACCGTCCATTCACCGGGCTCGAGGCGTCGGTCAGTCCGTCGCTGTACAGAAATATCGTATCCTGCGCGGTCAAGGGAACGTCGATGTTCTCGAACTCGCAGTTGCGGAACAGCCCGAGAGGGAACCCTTTGCGGCTTGTCAGCAACTGTTCCCGCGAAGGATTCTGTCCGATGAGGAAGGGCGGATTGTGACCCGCGACAGAGTACCGCAGGCTCCTTTGCGAGACATCAATCAACATCAGGAACAACGTGACGAACTGCCCGGAATCTCCCAATCGTTTGCAAAGTGCGTTGTTCGTCTTGAACAATAGCTCTGCCGGAGAACTTGCTCCTTGGGCGAACGCGGTCAACATGCTCCAGCATTCGTTTGTGAGCAGGGCGGCGGGCAGTCCTTTTCCAGTGGCGTCTCCGATCATGACGCCAATTTGGTTCTCGCCGAATTCAAGATAATCAAAGAAATCTCCACCCACCTGCGCCGCCGACTGACTCCAGCCAACCATGTCGAGATCCTTGGTTTTGGGAGGATTCTCGGGAAGAAGCGACCGTTGGAGATCGGCGGCGATTCGTAATTCGCTCTCCAAACTTTCACGGCGCTTTGTCTCGCACTCGAGCCTCTGGGTGTAGGCTTGAACCGAACCCGCCATCTGATTAAACGCCTCTCCCAACGCCTGGAACTCGTCGTCGGTTTTCAGTTGAATGCGATGCGAGAGATTCCCTTCACCAAATTCCCGGACGTTCGAGGCAAGAGAGTTCACAGGCTGGGACAATCTTCGGCTGAGTTTGATGCTCATCAGAATGCCGACCACGATCATGCCAAACCCGATGAGTATTGCATACAGGAGCCTGTATCCGAGGAGATCGAGTGCCGAAGCTTTTCGGAACTGCACGTAAAGAGCCCTGGGTTTTTCGCCACCGGGGTCTTTCAAAGCGTTGATCACAGCCACGTGCGGACCCGTCGTCCGAATCCGAAACGGCGCCTTCTCGTCCCTGAGAAACTCCCGGCATTCGGTTACGATTTCTTCGTTGGGCGGTCCGGGAGCGGCGCCATTCACACTTGCCGTCGCCACGATTCGTCCGTCGCCCTCCACCACAAGAATTTGCTCGATGTCGGTATCCACGACGAAGCAATTTGCGATTCCCTGAACCAGGAGGTCGGATCGACTGGGAAACCCTCGTTGACCCGGAAGCTCCACACGCAATTCGCCCCGTCTTCCCATTCCAAACCGGCGAATTCTCATTTGGGAGCCGTCCTCTTCCGGAGGGTCTTCGGGTCTGGGAAAAACCCCGTTTGAATTCTCGTTTGTGGCTGCTCCGGAGCTCTCAGGCGATTCCGGCGGGCGCGGAGGACGACTGCGAAATCCTCCGGGGATCTCGATTAGGTTCTCAATGCTGCTCTGCAAAAGCCTGTGGAGGAGTATTCCTTTCGCCCGGTCTTGCCCGACAATTGAACGGCTCGCGAAAACAAGGATTAGCAAAGTCATGCCCGCAACCGTGAGGGCGATCACTAAGCTGACGGAGACAGCAAGCCGCGTTTGAAACCGGTGGACCATATTTTTGAACTGAATGTATTAAGAAGCGCTGACCGCTCTCCCAATCTCCTAAAGGAAATGCTTCAGAAGGAATTTAGTCTCTACTGACGCCGGTCTCGCGATTTCGGCTCGCACAATCCCTTGTTGTTAGTTTCGCAACCGCTGTCCGGTCAGCAGGCGTATTCGAAAACAAAGATCGGAAGCCATCAGGTGCGGGGCGTGTTGCTCCAGTTTGAATGATTTAATCAGGAAAACGCCGCGTCCTCCGATCGCCTCCGCGGGCGGTTTCTGCAATTCATTGAGGCAAAAGCCGTCGCCTTGGTCCCGAACGATGACCCTGCAATCCTCGCCCTCGTCCAGCATTTCAAGGCTGACGCTCAGGTTCTGGTCACCTCTGTTTCCGTGATTCATTGCGTTGACAACAGCTTCCTCCAAACAGAGATGCGCATAGAAACGTTGGTCCTCCGCCAGCCAGTCTCGTTCTTCCAAAGCTGTCAAGGCGGATGTCACCGCATCGCGCATCGCCACGGCGGTGCTCGGAAACTCCTTCCGAAAAAACGACTTGCCAGCCATCATCTGAGTGTCGCGCATGATCCGTGGGGAACCTATCACCACTCCGAAGGGTCGGCCACACTATTTCGTCAGCCATAGAAAGGTCGCTGAAACCAAAACAGCGGCGTCCGTTGGTTACCCCTTCGCCGGGCATCGCAAAAACGTTACGACGAAACGACGATCTTCCCAGCGCACATCGGGATCACTCGATCTGAGAATTTTTCCGCCGCGGATCCGTGACTCACCACAATGACGGTGCCGCCGGCTTTGTGAAATTCGGAGAGCCTTAGAAAAACTTCTTCCGTGTTCTCGGGATCCAGATTTCCCGTGGGTTCATCCGCGAGCACAAGCTTCGGTTTGTTGAGAAGTGCGCGCGCAATGGCGGTTCTTTGGCGTTCGCCGGCGCTGAGCTCGGACGGAGTGTGCTCGAGCCGCGGGCCCATGCCAAACCGTGTGAGCAGGTCTTTCGCGCGTTTCAAGGCTGCATCGGCCGGTGAAGTGCCGGACGCCAGGAGAACGTTCTCCAGAACATTGAGGTACGGAATCAAGTGGAACATTTGAAAAACGAAGCCGATCGTCTCGGAGCGGACTTGGGCGCGGCGTTTCGCGTCCAATCGATACAAATCCTCGCCTGCCACAATCACATTTCCAGACGTGGGATGCAGCATTCCGCCGAGAGCGAGCAAAAGAGTTGTCTTCCCGCAACCGCTCGGTCCCCGAATCGAGACGAATTCGCCCTCCTGAACCTCGAGATCAAGAACATCCAGACTCCGAACCTCGGTTCCACCGCGTCGATAAACCTTTGTTAATTGGTCGCAACGAATCATTCTCAAGCTCCTTTCCACTCAATCGGCACGCAAAGACACTGCGGGATCGTGAGCGACCGCGAGCATCGCGGGAACAAAGCTTGCAAGTGCGGAAAAGGCCGGAGCAGCCACGAGCGACCACCCGAGGAGAGCCGTTTCCACTTTGATCGCCTTTGCAGTCACCTTGAAAATATCGGGGCCAACGTTATGGGCCAGCGCAGCGCCCAGCCCGTAACCCAAAAGAGCCGCGCCAGCGCCGATCAAAAGAGCGCGACCGAGAAACAATCCCGCGATTCGCCACGAACCGTGCCCAAGCGCGCGCAGCACCCCGATCTCCGAACGCCTCTCGCGAACGTTCAATACCGCGAGAACACAGACCCAGCCGGCGCAAACCATCAGCAACAGCGGGGACATGAATCCGAAATACCGCTCGGCGGTTTGCCGCTGTTTGGCCCGCGCATCGGCAATCGTCCGCATCTGAATGACCTTCGCTTCGGGCAAAGCCTTGTCCAACTCCGATCGCAACGCCCGCAACGGATCCTGGTCAGCCGTGAGACAGAGACAATCAATCGCTTTGATTTCGTTGATCTTTCCCTCCAACCCCAGAATTCTTTGGACATCCGACAACCGTCCATAGACCCGGATATCCTCCTCTGTTCCACTTTCGACCATGGCGCGCTCAATTTTGAAAGAATGGCCGCCCAATTCGAGTGTATCCCCTCGCTTCAGTTTCAGGCGATCCGCCACTTGAAACCCGACGTGCAGATCGCCGGCTTTGATTTCGAAACCCATCGGTTGCTTCTTCTGGTTCGGAGCGGTGATGGCTGGAGAAACTCCCGTCAAGATGACATCCTTGCCCTGGAGCGAGAATCGTTTCTGCAAAACCGCCACAAGATGATTGTACGATAGAAACACGCCCTCGTAACTGGCGAACCGCTGAACGGTCTCCTCGGACATGGTTCCCTCGGAAAAACCAGCCGTCCAGAAAAGATCCATATCCGTCTCCTTAGGAATGATTCGCAGATTAAACCCCATATCGCGAGTCACACGTGTTGTTTCTCGCTTCGAAGCTTCCGCAGTCGTCAAATAGGTAACAAATAGCGCAACGGTTATCATCACAACCGATAGACTCAGCACAAAGTTGACTTTGCGATGGAGCGCCTCTTTCAGAATCAAATGCAATGTGCTGATCACACCGGCCTCCTTCCCCACAACACGATGAGGCCTCCTCCAATTGTCAGGAACACAAAACAGGTGACAACGATTCGGATCATCGAGTTTGAATCTTCGGCGGACTCCTCTTCTGGAAGAATCGGTTCCTGGAGTGTTGGCTCCGCAACTGCTACAGCGGATGCCTCGTTCTCCGCGCTCGCGTGTTTGAGCGTCGTTGATTCCTCTGTCTTCACCCTTGTGGTTTCGTTCACCGAATCATCCAGGGCAGTTTCTTTGTATCCCAGAAAGTTGATGCCATCGATTCCCGGAAGAGCGACGCGGCGCGCGCCGCTGGATGGACCGCGCGCCAGAATTCTGCTGATTTCCGTCTTGATCATTGGATTCTCCGCATCGAACCCGACTTCTTTCAAAACTTCCGCCTGCAATTCGCCGCCCCAGCGAGCCGGAATCAGCGGTCCCTGCATCCACGCGCGATCAAGGTCGCACTCGCAGTCCTGTCCGAGCACGCCCAGCATCCTTGCGATTTCCGGCTGCGTAATCCCTTCGCCTCGCAACAAAGGTCCCACGCGGCGGCCTCGTCCGTATAACACGGCCGCGACAGGTTCCTTTGGTGCAGCTTCATCAATCCCGAGGCTCCATAAGAAAATACTTTCCTTTGCAAGTGCGTCGCGGGAAACCAGCGCAACGTGAGGGGGCATGCGAACCGGTTTTGGAAAACGATCCATCACGGTGGCTAAATCGCGAGCGGCGCCTTCCGCAGCCAAGCGCGCTCGTTCGTTTTCACCCGGATCAACTCCTTCCACCAAAACTACAACGGCGAATGCTTGAACAATATCCCGAAGCAAACGGTCTCGAAACGGTGACAACACCACGCTTTCCAGGGAGGACCAAACCGCGGAGGAAACACTCGGCGTTGAATCCCGGATGGCAATGGGAAGAAACCTTCCATCCGGCGCGACAAGAACCAACTCCGGCAGCCCATCCACTGATTCACCGCGCGAATACCGCATTGCCTCATGATCCGGCTGAACCCTCGAATTGACTTTTTCAAACTCAACGTTCGAATCCAGCAGGGAAACGGATGCGAGATTTTCGAGCGCCTCTGACGTCTCGCGCGCCACTCCCGCGTGAACCAACCCGAAGAGCCTGTATGGCACCGGTTCCAGATACACAAAGCCAACGTCGCGCACATTGTATTTGCAGGCGAACGCCGTGCATTGGAGCGCGGCGACGAAAGCGATGAATCGGGGTCGGAAAAATTTCATGTTTGAGATCGTGACGATCGAGCAACTCTAGAGCATCGAACACTCCGGGCAAAGAGGATTTCTGCGGATTCGCAGGGTTCGCGTCGTCATATCGCGCAAATCAAAGACAAGCAATCGTCCGTGCAAGGGGGTTCCAAAACCGCCCAACACCTTGATCGCTTCCATGGCGCCGAGACCGCCCGCCGCGCCGGATACAGCGCCGAACACAGGGAACCGGCGCGTCCAAGTCGCCGATTGTTCCGGGTACACACAGCGCAAACAGGGTGTTTCACCCGGTTTGATCGTGGTGATATGAACCTCGAGCTCGAATACGGCGCATTCGATCATCGGCTTCCTCTGCCGCACAGATTCCCGGTTCAACAGATAGCGTTCTTCGAAAAGCGGCGCGCAATCGACAATCAAGTCCGCCTGTTCAACCAGACTTTGCGCGTTTTCTTCTGAAATATTCTCGGGAATCGCGGTGATCTCGATGTTTGGATTCAATTCCCTTAATCGACGCTCAGCGGATTCGATTCGAGGTTTTCCAAGCCAACCGTGGGTCATTAACAGTTGCCGGTTCAAGTCGCTTGGTTTGACATTTCCCTCGTGAGCGAGAATAAGACGCCCAACACCCGCCGCCGCAAGTTCGTAGGCGACCACTCCACCCAAACCACCGACCCGTGAGATCAATACCGAGGAATTCTTCAGCTTCCGCTGTCCCAATTCTCCAAATCCCGATACGTCGAGCTGCCACGCATAACGTTGCCGTTCTGCCTCAGTAAGCGTCGAATCGTCTTCCATCACAATGATGTCAATCCGACGTTCTCAGCGGGCATCGGAGAGCCGGCCCGCAGGTCATAAACGGCGCTCCATGTGACACCGGAGGAAATAAACTCCACATTCGCATGCGGCACTGTCCGCGTTAGAAAGAATGTTGTAAGCATTAATTTTGATCGGCGATGATTACCTCAAACGCAGCCGAATTCAATGGGATTGCGTCGCACACCTGTCGAAACAGAAGTTCCTCGCGCCCTGCTCGCAGGCGTAGCAACGGAGTACGCCGCGAACCAAAAACACCTTGCAGCCTAATTTGCGCCTTCGACGGGGCCGAGCCCATTTGAGCGCGGACTGGAGTTGGGACATTCTCTGGCAGCGGTTGCTCCAACCGAGTAAGGTTTCCTACTGCAAGCCCCCGGATGGGAGCATCGATAATAGCCCACCCTTTCAAGGGTGGGATTACGTGGAGAAAAGCCCAAGTCCCGAAGGGACGATCGATCTTCGACACCGCCAATGGACAGAGCCTTCATTTTGTTCGCCTTTGCAATACCGCCCAGGAACGGCCAAAGCCTCTCCCTGAGCATCGGAGTGATGAATGGCCGCCGATCCTTGGTGCTGAATACACAGTGCGAATAGGAGCTGACGTAGGACATTGGGGGATTCAGCCGTCCCTGCGGGACTTGCGCAATCGCCAATTCGAACCCG
>JAQBVM010000097.1 GCA_027623095.1 Verrucomicrobiota bacterium | reverse complement strand
ATGTCAGCACAATCCCCAAATCCCTTTCCAAGCCCTCGTCAAGCACCGCTCCAAATAAAAAGACCGTGATCCGCGATGTCGAAGGCCTCGGTTTTGTCGAAGTGAATGCGGTGGATTTACAGGTGTTTGGAAAATGAAGCGACCGGTTGAACAGCAGCGGCGAAGCAGTGAACAAATCCGAAACACGAATTTCGGTATTTCTGTGTGCGCCGCGGCACTCCTGCTCGTCCTGGGATCCCCGCGGGTCAGTGGCGCGAATCCCGAGGTCGGAGCTGGGGGCGTGGTCGGCCTTGGCGAACGGCAGCCGCCAGCGCTTTCCTCTGGGCTGGGAATCGATGTTCTTGGAATCCCGACGGGAAACAACGCGCCAAGTCTGCCCGGACCGGATATCGATGTGAATCGAGTTGGCCCGGGGGTGCTCGTAGGTTTCGGGCAGGTTGTTTTCGACCAAGTGGATATGGTCATTCAGGGACGGGACACCGTCACCACCTTGGTGATTGCCCGGCGTCACATCAGCCGCCGCAATCAGGAGAATTCGATTTTCGGTCCGGCTTGGGCGTTTAATTACCGGCACACAATCGCACGCGATGCCAATGGCAACGTGGTCATGGAATCGTATGGCCGGAAGGACTTGTTCGAAGCGGTGACAGGTTCAACCACAGCGTGGGAAGGCACGGAGGGACGCTTCGGGCGGTTGACCTATGATGCCGGTTCAACCAAATACACCCTGCGGATGCCGCATGGGACCGTTCTGGAATTCGAGGCAGATAGTTCGGTGGCGGATACCATTCCGGGGCACCTGACGCGGATCATTTCTCCCAACGGGAATACGCTTGTATTTGCCTATTCAACGACCGGCGCACTGTTGGAGCAAACGCTCGACACCATTACGGATTCGTTCGGTCGCACGATCGAGTTCTTTTACGAGGACACTGACTTTCCTCAGGGCGCGAGCCGGATTCGCGACTTCAGCGGGAGGGAATTGGTGTACGACTACAATTCAACCGGACAGCTCCTAAGTGTCCGCAGCCCGACCGTCAACAGCACTGGTGGGCTGAACGACTTTCTCGACGGTAAGAAGTATTCGTACACTTACGACAATCACGCCGACGAGCGATTGGCGAATGCCTTGACCTCGGTGATATTTCCGAATCAACAGCAATTGGGACAGTTGTTTCCGCGTTACCAATGGGTGTACCGCAAGATTAACGATCCGTTCTTCGGTTATTTATCGTCATTTACTCTTGGCAATGCGCAGGCGCCATCGGATCTCGCGGCCGGCGGGACGTTCTCTTATCGCTATCAGACAGCGGGCGCAATCAAGAGCGGCCTAAACGAACCGGCCTGGGAAATCACGGTGACCGACCGGCGGAACACCAAAACGATTTACCGCGTCAATCGTCTGGGACAGGTTTTGTCCGAAGCGATCTCCAACCAGTTTCGTGGCGGCAGTAGCGCGAAGTACATCAAGAGCTTTAACTACAACGCGGATGGGCAACTCACGAGCCGGTTCGAGCCTCTGGGCGGCAGGACCGATTACGTCTATGCCAGCCGCCGGGAACATCCGCACAACGCCAGCCGAACCATCCTCCGCAATTCCGAGATCAATCTGACAGCCACGGTGCGTTTTCCCGACCCGCGCGGCGCGCAGCAGGCCTTTATTCGAAGCGAAACCGTCTATGATCCGATTTTTAACCAGGCCTTCAAAGTAACGGGTCCGCGCGGTTTTGATCTGGCCGAGAAGGTAAACGCCAGCGAATCGGACAACACGCTGCGCCAGCGGTTCACGACGACTTTCTCGTATGATTACATGGAAGATCTGGCGGGAGCGACCAGCCAGTTCGCGCCGCAGCTCGGATTGACAACGACGGAGCTTGGGCAGTTGCTGGCCAGCGCCGGTGTCACCGACCTTGCCTCGGATGTCAATGGAGATGGTCTGAATAATCAACGCTTGGGCAACCTGATCAAGATCGATTATCCGGACGTGCCGAGGCCGCAAAACGCAGCCGGTGACAACCTGGGTCTCCGAGCGGGCTTGACCGGGAATGCGGAGCAAGCGGAGGAATTTTTCAGGTACAATCAATTCGGCCAGATCAATCATCATCGGGATGCCGAGGAGAATGTCACGACGACCGCCTATTACGGAGCCAATGATCCGGACGGCAACGGGACGGTCGATAACAGCGGTGCCTCGAGCAGCACAGGAGGATATGTCAAAGAAATCGTCCGCGACGCCGCGAGTGCGGCGGGACGCGACAGTGGTCAGAACCCGCCGCCGGTCAGCCAGACGACGACCTATGAATACTCCCAGCAAGTTGTGATGTTGGAGAAATCCGGCACCGTGTCCGCGACGTTTCCGGCGAACTTGCGCGGCGTGCCTACGGCCACGATCGATCCGCGCGGAATCAAGACGGCGCACCTGGTCAATGAACTGAATCAGGTCGTCAAAACGGTTCGGGCGGCTGCCGTTGGCGCGCGAACGGGCTCGGAAGCGGGGCTAACGCGTTTCTCGTACGAATCCGTCACTCTCTACGATGCCAACGACAAAGTCGTTCAGAATTCGTTCGAGAATGAGGATACGCTGAATGCCGCCGTTGATGACCTAATCCTCGCCAACCAGACCTATGACATTCTTGACCAGCCGACGAGCCAGGTTGTGGATTCCGGAACGGGTAATTTGGCGATCAAGAACACCGTAACGTACGGCCCAAGCCAAAACCCGATTGAACAGATTCGGGGAGCCAATAACGTGGCTACGGCGGCGGATCACGCGAAGACGACCTTTGCCTACGATGAGCGCGACATCCGGTCGGTGACGACCTTGGGTGCCGAAGAAGGAGAAGTCCAGAAGGCCGCGTTCGAAAACAATATCGATGCCAACGGCAATCGCACGCAGCAAATCGATGGCGAAGACGCGGACGCGAACGACGCGGCGGACGGCGCTATTGGCGGTGATCCCACGAATATCAAATACGACGGTTTCGACCGGCAAATCGAAGTCACCGATCGGGTCGGAAATCGTTCGACTTACAAGTATGACAGCGCCTCGAATGTCCGCAGCGTCCAATCCATCGGGCCTGTGGATCACACCGCGCCCGATCAACTTTTGTTGGCGCGGACCGATACCCGGTACGATGAACGCAATCGCCCCTTTCGCACCGACCGCCACATATTTCAGTACAACGGGAAGAAGGTCGGCACAATCGATGGCGGTGCGTTCGATCCGAACGATGGACTGGTCTCAAACATCAGCCTTTACGATCGTCTGAGCCGGGTCGTGGGCACGGTCGATGCCGAGGACGACACTTATCAAACGCGTTATGACGGATTGTCACGCGCCATCCGAATCATTGACCCCCTCAACAACGAAGTCCGCAATACCTACGATCTGAATAACAACCTCGTTGCGGTGGAAGAGATCGAGAAATCGCCGCTGATCAGCGCGGATGAAACGTTCACGACCCAGTACACTTACGATTCGCTCAATCGGCAATTGACCGTATCCGAACCCAACGGCCAAACCACGACGTATCAGTATGATTCGCGCGATAATCGAATCAAAACGATTGACCAGCTCGGGAATCAGACCGAGATGGTCTATGACCGTCTCAATCGTTTGATTGAGACGCGGACCTACCTTTCCAGCAACGGCCTTAACGCATCGTCCACGAACAAGGACGCCAGCCAAAGTGGTGACGGCATCATCACCAAAAAGCAGGAATGGGATGACCTGAACCGGTTGATAGCCCAGATCGACGACAAAGGCAACCGCACCGAATACGTTTATGACGACCTGAACCGCAAGATCCGCACCAACTACGCGGACGGAACGTTCGAGACCTTTCAATACAATGACGACAGTGAGCTGGTTTCGCACACCAACCAGAACGGTTCGGTGGAGACGAATACCTACGACGCGAAATCCCGCCGCTTGAGTCTGACGGTGACCAATCCTGGCGGTCTTGAGGTCAAGGGAACCACAAGCAAGACCTGGGGATATGACGGCCTGGATCGGATGACTCTGGCGACGGATAACAATGGCACCGGAACTGGTGACGATGTCACCTACACCTACGTCTATGACTCGCTATCGCGGCAGCTTCGGGAGACTCAGAAGGTCGGCACGTTGGCGGCGCTGAATGTCGATGCCGAATGGCAAGGCGCGGGCCGCAAGGTTTCCGGGACCTATCCGAACGGACGAAAGATCAACCGTTCGTACGACAAGCTCGACCGGTTGTTCGAAATCAAAGAGGCGGCGGACAACAGCCTGGTATCCCGCTTCGAATATGTAGGACCCTCGCGGGACATCCGTACGACCTACGGCAACGGCGCAGTGTTGGACAAACGCAACAGCGCTGGAACCCAAACCACTTCGGGAACAAACGCCGGGTATGACACCAATCGCCGAGGCGTGCGGGAGGAGTGGAAGACCACTGGCGGTCAGCAAATCACCGCATACATCAATACTTACAACGGACCGGGTGGCATCGGCACGAACCGGCGGGCGAGCGAGCAGCGGGAACACCTTGCAAATCACATCGACACCTACTCCTTCGATTCCACTTACCGGATGACCGACTTCAGGCGCAACGGCAGTGCGATTGGCACTGGTGGTGTGGTCAGCGCACGGACACTGGATGGCGCTGACAAGATGACGACGTTCAATGACGAAGGAGATCAGCGGGCCATCCGGTTTGACGAGGACAACTCCGAAACGGTGATGAACCAATACAACTCCTTCGCCGACGAAGGAGGCGGGGCGCGGAATTATCAGTTCGACAACAATGGCAGTTTGGATAACGACGCAGACTTCCGGTACATCCAGGACTTCGAAAACCGCATCACCGAAATCCGGCGGGTATCGGATGACTCGGAGATCGCGCAATATTTCTATGATCCCGCCAACCGCAGAGTTTTAAAGACCGCGGGCGGTGCAACGACTCGGTATCTCTATGACGGCTGGCAAGTCCTGGAGGAGCGCGATGCCGGGGTTACGGTTCGCCGCCAATACGTCGATGGCCGTGGGATCGACGAGCATCTTCAGCTCAAGAATTTCGCTGGAGGCACTTCGAGCATTTCTTACTACCACGCCAACGACCAGGGTTTTGTCGGCGTTTTGACCGACCAGAATGGAAGTGCCGTTGAATACTACGAATACGATTGGCTAGGCGAACCGACGATCGTTGGCGCAGACAAGACGACGGCGCAGACAGCTTCTTCAGTCAACAACGCCTATTTCTTCCAGGGCCGTCGTCTCGATCCCGAGACCGCCACAGCCAGTTCGCCAGGTCTTTACTACCACCGCAACCGGTACTACAGCCCCGACACGGGTGAGTTCCTCACGATCGATCCTCTTGGATATTGGAATCATGAGCAGGGGAATGGGTTCAGTGCGTTTGGGGAGGATGGGTGGAATTCCGTGGATCCGATGGGGTTGGGAAAAAAATGTGCCGTATCGAGTTGCAATAATGATGCAGAAGACGGGCAAGAGGCTTGTAGTGACCACCGAGTTTTTTGGGCGATGGTCAAGGCAAGGATGTCTGCCAAAGCCGGTGCTCTCGGTAGTTCCTCGCCCAATCAGACAGGAGCATTAGTAGGTAATGTAACGACGACGACATCAGCGCCTGAAGCAGGTGTGTCAAACGCATTACAGCAGGCACAGATTCAGCGACAACAAGCAAATGTCACAATGGCAGCAGCAGCTTCGGACGACGTAGCGACCGGCACTTCAGATTCTGACCGCGCAATGGCAACGTTAGCGCGAGCGTTAGGTAGAACGGCTGCTGAACTTAAGGCGCAGGGTTTTAGGATAGAGGACCCGACGTGCCAGGGTCAAAACTGTCACGCGTTCACGCTGGGTAGTGCTGAAGTTGGGGTAGAGCTCAGTCTTAGAAACAGGACACGAGTACCTCTTGAGCTCATACACCTGCACGAAAGGCTCATAGAGGTTTATAGAGTCAGGAACGAAATTGCTCACAGTGCCATCTGTTTACCGCGAAGCAGAGTCACGAGGCAGACTTTTCCCGGCTGTGCTCAGTTCGAGGCTCCGATTGGAGCTCTAGAAGGCGCACACCGTGGTTCTTATTCCGCGCCTGAATACTACAAGTTCCTTAGTACAGAACGTTCCAAATAGATTTCTTGAAAAGGAAGAACGACAAGTATGAGCTCGAAGCGCTGGAGCCGCGGCTGTTGCTATCGGCGGATGGGCTGGCTGCTTTTGCGCCTGTGGAGCCGTCGGGTGGGCAATCTCAGATTGAAGTCCTCATTGAAGAAAACGCGACTTTTGGTTCTCAGGTTGTTGAGGACGCGACGAAAACGGCGCTGCCCGATTTGTTTGAAGGCTTAGATGAGAGTGACGAGTTGTTAGTGACGAGTGATGAGTGGGAAGGGAATCATTCCAAGAGTGCGACACACGATTTTGATCCATCGGGAGACTCGACCAGGCTTCTCCAATCGGGAGACGGATTGGATGACGGGGCACTGCTTTTGGATGGGGTTGATCTTCAGGGAACCGATTCCGACCTCGGTCCTTTGAACGTCGCCGATGCTGATGTGAATTTCGATGGCCGGACCGCGCGGAGCGACGGTCCCTACCGAACGGTTTCTGAGAGCCTCTCGCTGCAAGATCAGAGCGACTCAGAGGCCACAAACTCGGATGGAGGGACGACGTCCTCCGAGTCCGCGACCTCAATACGCGAACACAGTCGTGGCCTCCGGGACGTCGGCCCTCCAAGCAGGCTCGTGGAGAGTTCTGACCTACCAGGATTGGATACGGATGGAGAGGCATGTAGTCCCGCCTTTAGGCGGAACGGACCGGCTGAAGCCGGGACTACGTGCGAGTTCTCGAGCAGCCGCGCATTCGTGACATCGAGCGTATTGCTAGAGAGAATTTCGCGTCTCCGCCGGGTAACGGCGATTCAAGACATCAGCTTTCAAGTTTTCCAACCAGACGCGAGACATGACCCCATGGCCGAGCGTCTGGTTCGCACGTTAACAGCGTCCCAGCCACCTCCGCAATCTGGAGACATTCACCTCACTGCGGATCAACCGCTTAACAACACGCTGATCGTCGATTCGTCCGATATCCTTCACGGGAGCGGAACGGTCAACGGCAGCGTGTTTTCTGCTGGCATGATCAGCCCAGGGAATTCTCCCGGCGTAATCGATATCAATGGGGACCTGGTTCTAGATTCAAATAGCACGGTCACCGTGCCCGATGGTGATCCCGGCAGTTCGACCGGCGCGCTGCGAATCGAGATAGGTGGTCTGACACCTGGACCGGGTAATCCCACCATTGACGACGGATACGACCAAATCAATGTCGATGGCGACGTTACGCTTGGAGGCCGGTTGGATGTGGTGCTGCTTAACGGCTTCGAACCGGTCGCAGGCCAGACCTTCGATTTCCTGACTTACACCGGTGAGCTCCTGGATTCTGCTGTGGACCCTGATTCCGATCCGGACGGGTTCGGTGACGCCGCGGGCTTGTTCGGTTTTGGCGATGGCAGCCTTTTCTTCGACATCGTCCACGACTCGGACAATAAGACACTGCGGCTCGTGGTGACGGAAGTGCCGGTCTATGCCGGAGTCGTCCGGGGTATCGTCGGCGAAAGCCATAACGATGATCTTGGCAAATTATTTAGCAGCCATTTCCCAGGGATCTATATTACGGGGTCCATTAACGTTAGCGGCATCAGCCTGAGCGGGACCTTCGGATTCGTCGTCGATTTGAGCGAGCCGGGCAGTCCGGCCTTGACGGTCACTGCTTCGAATGTCGCCTTCTCGTTTACGAGCGGAAGCACGACGATCCTGGCGCTCGAAAATGGCACTGGCGTTTTCGGGATTTCCGGTGACGGGGCATACGGCCAATTCTCGGCAGACCTGGCGGCGGGTCCGTCCATACCCGGCATCACGGCCACGTTTGACACCATCTCGGTGGCGATGAATACCACCGGCGGCGAGGTGACCTTGGGCGGCAATGTTGTGCGACCCGGGTTCCGGGTGGAAGTAACGGGCGGCGAACTGACCGTCCTGGACCAAACCGTGACCGGCAACTTCCTCATCGAACAGTTTAAGGAATCAAGCGCGGTGCTGAATGACGTGACCGGCGAGGTCGAGATTGTCGAGGAGACAACGACCGTGCTCGCGATCACCGAGCTGAATCTGGAATTGGGACCCGCGGGGTCACCATTTTTGACGCTCAGTGACGGATCCGGAGTTTTCCTCTTTGCGCCGGACGGATTCGCGGGCGAAGCGACGGTGACGATTTCGACCGATCTTCCGGTGCCGGTCGGTTTGAGCGGGGAGTTTACGCTGGCCCTGAACACCCTCGATGGTGGTGTTAACGAACGGTTCAACGTCGGTGGGGAGTCGGTGGCCCTTATTCTACCAGCGGGACCTTATTTCCGGATCAGCGGCCGAGACGCGACACTGACCGTGTTTGGCGAGAGTTTTACCGCGAGCTTCAATTTCGAACGGCAGGTCGTCGCCGGGGAGACAATCATCCGTGGCGGCGTTTCCGGAATCGACCTGTTCCTGGGAATGAACGGCGGCACGCCCGACGCGGCTGGGCTTCAGATCAGCGATGGCCGAGGCGGCATCGTCATAACCGATGCGGGGATGGCCCTTTCGGCGTCCGCGGGAATCGAGGTCTTCGGCATTCCGGGAGTGACGTTAAGAGCGGATACCGTGAGCCTGGAGATCAATACCGGCACTGACGCGGTGACCGAAAGTGTTTTCACCGGCGATTATGAGGAGGACGGAGTCACGCCGATTAACATCGAAATCAACGTTCCCGGCGACACCTTGCGAGCCGCGGTCACCAATGCGGAGATTGAATTCCTAGGAATCGCACTTTCCGGCAATTTCACCTTTGGCATTGGCACATCGGAATCGGGAAGTCGAATCATCACCTTCGGAATGTCGAATGCCGCTTTTTCGTTCAGCAGCGGGGACACGACCATTCTCGGGTTTTCCAACGGCGCAGGGAATTTAGTGATTACCGAAGAGGGCGCTTACGGACGGTTTTCTGCGGACCTGACGACGAGCCCGCCGATTCCCGGGATTACCGTGACGTTCGACACTATTAGTATTGCATTCAATACCACGGGTTCGGAAGCGACCCTTGCAGGTGAGACACTTCGTCCCGGTTTCCGAGTGGAAGTGACCGGTGGGGTGCTATCGGTATTAGGGCAGACGCTGACGGGCAATTTCTTCATCGAACAATTCAGTGAATCGAGCGCGGAGCTGAATGCCACGACCGGTGAGATCGAGATTGTCGAAGAGACGACCACGGTCATTGCGATGACGGATCTCACATTGGCATTGGGGCCGGTGGATTCTCCGTTCCTGACTCTGAATGACGGGACCGGTGTTTTCATGTTCACTCCTGACGGGTTTGCGGGCGAGGCGACCGTCACGATTTCAATTGATCTTCCGATACCGGTGGGATTGAGCGGCGAATTCACACTTGCCTTAAATACCATCGAGAGCGGCGTCAACGAGCGGTTCAGCGTCGGTGGTGAGTCGGTCCCTCTGATTCTCCCGGCCGGTCCGTATATCCGGATTAGCGGACAGGACGCGACTCTGACCGCGTTCGGCGAGAGCTTTACCGCGAGTTTCAATTTTGAACGCCAAGTGGTCGATAACGAGGTCATTATTCGCGGGGGCGTCTCGGGGATCGACCTGTTCCTCGGTTTTGGTGGCGGAACGGAGGATGCCGTTGGAGTACAGGTAAGCGACGGTCGCGGCGCTGTCGTGATTACCGATGCCGGGATGGCCCTGACGGCGAGTGCCGGGTTCGAAGTTTTCGGGATTCCCAGTGTGACAATAAGCGCGGATACCGTGAGCCTGGAGATCAATACCGGCGCGGACGCGGTCGATGAGACGATTTTCACCGGAGACTTTGAAGAAGACGGCGTCACCCCGGTGACGATCGATGTCAATGTCCCGGGCAACACGATCCGTGTGGTCGTTGATGACGCGACCCTGGCGATCGGGGGTTTCTTCCAAGTGAGCGGCGATATCGGGATCGAGAAAACGACGACTACCATCACGGTTGTGGATGATCAGGGGAGCCCAAGCGAGGTGACTGCCGATTTGCTTTCAATCGGAGCAACCAATGTGGATGCGTTTGTTGGAATTAACGGTGGAACAGTCAATGCCGTTGGTTTGAATTTGGAAGGAGTTGAGTTTGGGCTGGCGTTGTTAACGGATCAAGCAGACGCGAATCGCACTTGGACATCGCTGCAAGCTTCAGCCAATTCAATCAGTTTCGTTGGCATAGACGATATCACGATGTCGGCAACGGATTTAAGCGTGTTGATCAACCAAGCCGCAGCGGACGGCAGCCTGGTGGATTACGCTGCGCAGAGTCTGACTGTCACGACGGGGCCGAGCGACTCAATCACCTTTGACATGGCCGCAAGTGAGGGCGGCTTGATCCGAGCCAGCGGCACGGTGGATATCGATTTGTTTGGTTTCTTCACGGTGAGCGGCAGCTTTGGTTTCGAGTCATCGACAACGAGTGTCACAGTTGTCGATGATCAGGGAACCTCAAGTGAAGTTGCTGTCGATCTGCTTACTGTTGGGGCGACCAATATAGACGCGTTTGTTGGGAATAACGGTGGGACGGATGATGAGGTTGGCTTGAGTCTGAGCGGTGTGGAATTCGGTCTGGCGTTGTTGACAGATCAATCCGATACCAGTCGGACCTGGACCACCCTACAAGCCTCGGCTGGTTCAATCAGCTTTGAAGGCATTCCTGGGATAACGATGTCTGCAAGCGATCTCGATGTGCTAATCAACCAGGCCGCATCGGATGATAGTCTTGTGGATTACAATGCGCAGAATCTGGTGGTGACAACAGGGCCGGACGATTCCATCACCTTTGATATGGCTGCGAGCGAAGGTGAATTGGTCCGAGCCAGCGGTACGGTGGACATCGATTTGTTTGGTTTCTTCACGGTGACGGGCAGCTTTGGTTTTGAGAGGTCCACCGCGAACGTTACGGTCGTGGATGATTCGGGATCGAGCGAGGTTGCAGCGGACCTGCTTGCTATTGGAGCGACGAATCTCAACGCATTTGTCGGAGCGAATGGTGGCACTGCGGATGCGGTTGGGTTGCAGTTGAGCGGAGTGGAGTTCGGGCTGGCATTGTTAACAGATCAAGCCGATGCGAGCCGCAAATGGACATCCCTGCAGGCCTCGGCGAATTCAATCAGCATTGTAGGTATTCCCGGTGTCACACTGACGGCCAATGATCTCGATGTGCTGATCAATCAGGCCGCGTCGGATGGCAGCCTGGTGGACTACGATGCCCAGAAGCTGGAAGTCACGACCGGGCCGACCGATTCCATCACCTTTGACATGGCCGCCAGTGACGGCGAAGTGATCCGCGCCAGTGGCAACATGACGTTGCTCGTTTCGGATTTTATCCATGTTTCCGGCGAATTCGTTTTTGCCCAGTCCGATGGAACGGAAGCGACTTTGGATGATGGTAAGACCCGTCAGGTCAATGTGACCGCCTTTGGCGCCAGCGATGTGGATGTATTTGTCGGCAGTGGGCCGTACTTCGTCGATAGCAACAGCGACGGTGTGATCGATCGTACGGACGATCGGGACTCCGATGCAGTCGGCCTGGTCATGGAGAATATCGGTTTCGGTTTCGTCGTGATGAAGGCGACCGACGGCGATAAGGCGACGTTCTCCTCATTGAAGCTGAATGCCGGTTTGGTGTCGTTTGTAGGGTTGGATGGTTTCGATTTCTCCGCGCGAGACATTGAAGTGGAGTACAACAGCGGCAGCCTGAGCGGAGATCCTGACTACAGCCGCGTGGTTGATTTTACGCAGTTCAACGGCGGCAGCTATCTCCTTGATACCGGAAGCGGCGAGATTGTGTTCGATGCGAGGGGGAAGGTTCTTAGGGCTGCAACGACAAACGCGTCGCTATCGATTGGAAGCGCCGTTGTTATTAATGGTCAATTCACGTTCAGCAGTGTGGATCCTTTGGATGTCACGTTGACAAACGGCTCTGAAAAGACTGTTGAGGGCATCGCTATTGGAGCTGAAAACGTATCCCTCTTCTTTGGCGCTAACGGCCCTTATCGCGCGGATACGAATGGGGATGGGCTGATCGATATCAACGACGATACCAATGATTCCGCAGTCGGCTTGACTCTCACCAACGTCGATGTGGCCTTGGCCGTTCTCAAGCCGACGGAAACTTCGGATGCGGCTCGATATTACGCGGTCAAAGCCAGTGGGGACGAAGTCGCTTTCGTCGGGCTGGGAGACTTGCTTGGTTTCGAAGCCACGGGCGCCTTGTTGACCGTGAATTGGGCGACGGACAGCGCGGATTCAAGTCCGGCGGCCATCGATTTCAGCGCGCTGACAGGCGGAGGTCTCACCGTTGAAGCCGGTTCATCGAGCGTTTTGCTCGATTTCGACGGCGGCTTCATTCGCGCATCGGTTGACGGGGTGAGGCTCGACATCGCCGCGTTTGCGCATCTTGAAGGCACTTTCGCTTTTGAAATGAGTCCGGTGGAGACCATCACGATTTCGACTGGAATCCCGGATTCCATCGGCAGTCTGGCATCTGACGCTGTGACTGAGTTGAATGGGTTGCTCGATGAACTGGATGGATTGTTGGACAGCTTGCTTCAACAGGTAACCGGTCTTGTGAACGATGTCCTGGACGAGGTTTATGCGGAGTTAAGCACCGTAACCGATAGCGTTACGTCAGACATCGTTACCGCGATCACGTCGCAGGTCAACGACAGCGCGAGTGATTTGAAGACAGCCGCGGAACAGGCTGTTCGCGATGCGCTGGATTCCATCATCGAAGCGCAGCGGACTCTGCTGCTTGATCCGATCATAAGCACCTATCTAGGGCTCTTTCCAAGTTCACTGACCGGTCTTCCTGTGATTGGCAACTTTATCCAATCGCAATTGATTGATCCCGTTGAATCCAAGATAGGCGGGTTCTTCGATGGGCAGATGGACGACGCATTGGACCGGATTATCACACCGATTAACCAGGCGATTGACAGCGTGGTTTATCAGATCAATTCGCTCGCTCTTTCCGGCGCCGCACAAATCCAAGAGGTCGTCGAGGACGCCTTGGCCTCGGCAATTACTCAAGCCCAGTCCGCCATAAGCCGGCTTATCGTAGGCAAGTTAACCGGGTTGTTGGACCCCGTTTTGGGTGACCTCCGCAAGATCGCCGCCGTGGAAGTGGGGGATAATTTCTCATCGCTAGCCAATATCGAAGCCAGCGTCATGACGATTGGCGGCGCGAACATCAATGCGTTCGTCGGGCTTGGTGATTATGATTTTGATCCGGCGGTCGAGGCCGCTGATCAGGATGCCTTTGGTTTCTATATTGAGGACGTAACGTTCGGCATGAGTATCTTTAAGCCGGTGGCTGCGGGAGATCAGTTGAGCCTTACCGCTCTGAAGCTCAATGCGGATGAATTCGGATTTGTCGCCGGTGGCGCTGATTTTATCACGCTCGAAGGCAGCGATCTTCAGTTCGACTTGAACACGGGCACGCCGTTACCGGGTGGCGTGGGAACTCCTGTGGTTGATTTTGCCGCAAGTTTCCCTGCCGAGGGTGCAGATCCGGCCGGATACGCAGTGGATACCAATGATCCGTTGAACCCGGTCCATATCGATTTCGCGGGGGATCCCCTGATTCGCGTTTCAGTTCAGGACGCCTTGCTGGCTGTCTCGGAGTTTGTCTATGTGTTTGCCGATTTCTCATTTACCTCGGGTCCGACGGAAAGCGTGACCATCAACGCGGGCGCGCTGGGTGCGATTCCCAACATCGAGGTAACGACCATGAGCCTCGGAGTGAACAATGCGTACGCCTTTGTTGGACTTAACGGTCCTTACAAGTCGGACGACAATGGCGACGGAGTGATTGACGAGAGCGACGCAATCAACGACGAAGCAATTGGGTTCGTAATCGACAATCTCAACCTTGGCTTGACGGTGATGAAACCGAACGTTCCGGTGCCGGGAATTGGCAACAATCTCAATTTCATTGCTCTCAGGGCGACTGCGGATCAAATCGGTTTCGTCGGATTTGATGAAGACCTGTTCCAGCTCAGTGCCGAAGGAATTTCGGTAGCGGTGAACACCGGTCCTCTCGGAACGGCGGTGGATTTCGCCGCCAGCTTCCCGGCGGCTGACGGGGAACCGGCGGGCTACAGAGTGGAGACCGGGGGCACGCCGATCTATCTGGATTTTGAAAACACACTGATTCAGGCGAGCACCGACCGGGCCGTGGTAAAACTCGCCGAATTTGTGTATATCCAGGGCAGCTTCGCCTTCCAAAAGAGCTTCGAGGACAGTGTGGATTTCAACGGACCGGGGCTTAGCATTACCGCCCCGGCGGAGATCCTGACCGTGGGGGCGAGCAACGTGTTCGCGTTCGCGGGCATCTACGGCCCATACGTTGAGGATGCGAATGGAAACGGTGTCGTTGATCCAGGCGAAACCAATGAGGATGCCATCGGTCTGCATATTTCCGGTCTCGATTTCGCGCTCGCGATTATCACGCCATCGCTCGGGGTGGATCTCGGCACTGAGACGCCGGACTCCATGAAGTTTTACAGCTTCAAGGGTTCGGTTGATGAGGCGGGGTTAGTTGGCGCGGAAGATTTCATTCAGTTGGAGGGCGAGGATATTCTGCTCGAGTTGAATTCCGGCAAACTCCCCGGCGCCTTCGTCGATTTCAGCACGTTTGAAGGCGGAGCGCTGGATGTTTCCACCGGCACCAGTACGCCGAGTATTCCTCTGGATTTCACGTCTCAATTCATCCGGGTGGAAGTCGGCCTCGCCCGGGTTGGTTTGCTTGGGCTGTTCGAGTTCGAAACCTCGTTTGGATTCTCGTTCTCCCTCGGGCAGTTCGGTCCGCAGCTTGATCTGGCGGGGCTGGCCGACGCGATTCAGGGCCAGTCCGCCTCCGATGACGGCGGTGGTAGCTCGGGTCGGAAAACTCAAAGAAAAGCTCTTAACGGAGATAACGGCGGCGGTGACGACTTCTTCCAGAGTGTCTTGGATGCAATCAGCGATGTGAACATTTCCATCTCTGTCGATCCGTCTCTCGGAATCTCGTTGTCCGGGCAGATCGCGGTTGAAGACGCGAGAATCGACCTGGGCGATTTCGTGCATCTCAAGGGGAGTTTCTCCATCAACCTCGGTTCATCCACTTCGGTTGATATTTCGACTGGTTTCCCCGCGAACCTATCAAGTGTCGCCGGCGCCGCAATCGACGGATTGCTTGATGAACTCGACCTGATCCCTGAGATCCTTCGCCCGGATGTGGATGCGGGTCTGACGACCATTGGCAACTGGCCGGTGCAGGTCACCACGATCGGTGCGTCGGGCGTTTCAGCATTTATCGGCCTCGGCGACCCGGATTTCAGCCAGCCGCTGGCCAACCAGGATCTCACGGGCTTCGGAATCGAAAACTTGAGTTTGGGTTTCGGTATTTTCAAATCGAATTTGCCGGTTGGGAACAATGAAAATCTGCCGACGTTCTATGCGTTGAAAGCCGAGGCCGCCGCTGCCGGCACGTACGGCTTCGGGGATCTGATGACGCTGCAAGTCCAGGATGTGACGGTGAATGTCAATCATGGCACGGAATGGTTCGATACACCGGGAGCGGGTAATCCGGTGATTGATTTTCAGACTACTTTCGAAGAGACCGAGGGGACCGGAGATGGCGCGTTCGAAGTGGCAACCGGTGATCCCGACAATCCGGTGCTCATTGATTTTGACGGAACTCGGCGTATCGGCGTCGAGATTGGCCAAGCAAGGATCGACATACTGGACTTTATCCATCTCTCCGGCAGTTTTGCGTTTGAACTAGGCCCGACCCATATCGTTCAGGTGGCCACCGGCATCCCTGCCGATCTTGGTGCGATTGCCGATCCTGTCGTCGATTCGGTCAATGATGTCGCGGAGGTTGCCGGACTGACCATAGGTCCAGACTTCTCCTATATCCAGGGGCTGGAGGTGAGCTCTATGACCATCGGGGCCTCGGGTGTGAACGCCTTTATCGGATTAGGAGACTTTGATTTTTCGAGGCCCGCCGACGAGCAGGATGTGACGGGATTCTATGTGCAAGACCTGGACCTGGGCTTCGGCTTCTTTGAATCGACCATACCGGGGCTGGACCTGAAGTTCACGGCTGGCAAAGCGACGGCGGACGCCTTTGGGTTCCAAGTGGGCAGCGGTGAGGATCAGTTTATCGAGTTGTCCGGAGAAACACTCGAACTGAACCTCAACACCGGCAAGAATTGGCCCGGTGATATCGGAACGCCAGTCATCGATTTCGAACATAGTTTCGATGAAGACGTGAACTTCAACGGCGTGCTGGATGATGGCGAGGATGTGAACGAGAACGGTGTGCTCGACGTTGGCACCGGTCAGTTCGGTGTAAAGACAGGGAATAAGACCGATCCGGAAAAAGAGTTTGTCTATCTTGATTACGATGGAAATCGGCGTGTCGGCGCGTCCGTGGACGTTGCCAAGATTGTCATCGGCGAATTTGTATATCTGAAGGGAAGCTTTGCATTCGAATTAGGACCGACGGCGATTGTGGATATTGATACCGGTGTATCCGCCGATCTTGGCCTTCCGACAAGGATTGAAGACGTCGAGGTCTCGACAGTCACCCTCGGTGGGCGCGGCATTAACGCTTTCGTTGGATTGGATGCCGTCGATTACTTTGAGGACTCTGCGAATTCGGATGCGATGGGCTTTGCGATTCAGGAACTTGACTTCGGGCTTGCCATCATGAAGCCGACGGCATTTGCGGGACCACTGGAGAAGATCGCTCCGACCTTCTTCGCGTTGAAGGCGAACGCTGAAGCGGCAGGATTTGTAGGGCTCGAAGATGTCGTCACTTTGAGCGTCCTCGATTTGGCGGTTTCGGTGAATTACGGCAACAGTGGAATTCCGCTGGTCGTTCCGACTGTTGATTTCGTGTCCAGCTTCCCGGGCGACGCAGAGACTCCGGCGGGATTTGCCGTGAAAACCGGAACTACGACGGCACCCATCTATTTGGACGATCTTCAGGGCGAGCTGATCCGGGCAACCACCACGCACGCGATCGTGGGGCTTGCCAACTTCATTCATATCGATGGCAGTTTCGCCTTCGAAATGGGACCACGCAAAGAAGTGGACATCAAGTCGGCTGTCTCAATCGGAGGTGTGAACAGTTTCGAAGACGTCGAGGTCAAGACAATCTCGATCGGTATGGAGAATGTCAGGGCATTCTTCGGATGGGGACCATACTACAAAGTGCAGCATGAGTTGGGTCAAGTTGTTGACCGGGACGTGGTCGATAGCGATGCCATCGGCTTTAAGATCGAGAATCTCGATTTGGGCCTGGTGATTATGTCGCCCACCATCGCGTTTGGGGCGGGCGGGAAATTATTGGCGCTGAAGCTTAACGCCGAAGAGGCCGCACTTGTTGGCATTGACGACATCACCTTGTCAGCCAAAGACGTGGAAGTGGCATTGAACATCAGCGAGCAGTGGCAGATTCCGATCGCCGTTGATTTTGCTTCGAGTTTTGAGAGCAGTCCCGATGCGGGCGACGGATTCTTGGAGGTTCAGACGGGCGGAGCTGGTTCCACGCCGATTCTGATGGATTTTGATGGGTACCGAATCCGGCTAAAGGTTGGGTATGGCGAGATGAACATCGCCGGGGCGGTATTCCTCTCCGGCAGCTTCCAATTCGATATGGGTGGAACCGAGACGGTGACTCTTTCCGACGGTTCCAGCAAAGACGTCGCCATTATGACCATCGGAATCAATGACCTGTATGGCTTTATCGGTGACGGCCCGTATTGGCAGGACACGAACGAGAATGGACGGATCGATGAGGGCGACACGCCGGCCGATGTTGATTTTGGCTTGATCCTTGAAGATCTTGACGGGGGCATGTTGTTGGGAGTGGGACAGGAACTGACGTCGCCGAGCATCTATTTCGCGCTCAACCTGTCGGTCACGCAAGTGGCCTTGAAAGCCGTGGACATCGTCAGACTCGAAGCCAATGACCTATTGTTAGAGGTCAACCTGGGGCTCGGACTGAGCGCCGCGTCCATCTTCGATCTCGCTGTAATCGACTTCAAAGCATCATTCGGAGAAAGCGGGTATGCGGTTCCAACCGGCAACCCAGATGAGCCCGTCTATTTGGCATACGAGAAGCTATGGTTCCGGGCAGCCGGTCAGGTGCTTGTCACAGTGAGCGCCGGCAGTCTCGACGTTCTTTATCTGAACGCGTTCTTTGATTTCAGGATGAGTTCCGACGAGCTGCTAATGTTTGCCGACGGGAAACTCGGCATTCTGGGTCGGCCGTCTCCGGAGGGCGATCCCATCTTTGAATTCCAGGCCAGAGGATTGCTGGTAATCAATAGTGACGGTCTCGGACTGCGGCTGGAACTGTCATCCGGGCTTGATTTCGATATCCTCACTTTTGACGCCGAATTCAACGTCTTCCTGAATACGACCAGCCAGGAAATTGTTTATTCGGTGCCTGATGAATTTAGGTACGATCCTTTGGAGAATCCGGAGGGACTGACGTATAACGAACTGACGATTTCGGCCGGGGCGCCGCAGATCGACGGGACCGAGGGGACTCCCGGATTTTATATTGTCATTATTGGTGATGGCGATTTGACAATCTTCGACGCGTTCGAGTTTGACGGGGATTTCTACATCCAGCTTAGCGAGGAATCGTTTCAAATAATGATCAACGCCCAAATGGACCTGGGCGGTATCGCTACATTGACGGCGTCCGGCGCCATTCAAATTTTCTACGGCTCGGAAACCGGGATTGCGGGCAGCCTTCTGCTGGCCGGCGCGATCGACATTGGCCCGATTCACATTACAGGCCTTTTCTCACTCGATCTTAATACGACCGGAACCAGTAAACAGGTCTATCGTTACACCTATGACAGGGCGACGGACACAGTGTCCTCTCAACCGTCTCTTTACACGCTGGAACCGGAAACCCTCGAAATCTACATCATTGGCAAGGCAAAACTGATCGCCTTCGACATTGCGTTTGAAGGCGGCATGAGGTATTCCAATGGCATCTTCGAACTAACGTTCGCCGGCTCATTGGATTTCTTCGGTGTCGTCACTATTAATGTCGGCGGCTATATCCGGTCGAACGGCGAGTTCCGCATCAGCGGGACCGCGGGCTTCGAGATTGATATGGGCATCATCGTCTTCCGGTCCCAGTTCTCGGTCACGATTGGCCACGATATCGTCCAATTGAGGGTTGCGGGATCGGTGGACATTGAAATTGACCTGGGCTTCATCGAAATTTCCGAGACCTTGGCGGGAATCGACGGGGATATCAAACTGACTCCCATAAGCGCCTCGCTGGCACTCACCGTGACGGTGCTTGGCTTCAGTGTCTCGGGCAGCATCCTATGGACCTTTGGCCCAGAGCCGATTATCGCCACTCAGATCGGTGACGCGCTGCGTCTGAACATGGGGGTGGACTCCTTAGACCGTGGGTCGGATTATACCGATATCCTCACGGATACTTACGATATCAGGCATGTCAGCGGCTCGGCAGGGAACGAAACCATCGAGGTCCAATCGCTTGGCGTGACAAGAGTTTATTCGGGAGTCAAAACGATCGTTGTTAACAACGGCGACAAGGGGAATGACTTCATCTTCGTCGCTCCGGACGTTCTGGCATCGGTCGAGATACAAGGAGGCAGCGGCAGTGATACTCTCTATATCATGGGTTCCGGGAATCACATTATCCGTGGTGGCAGTGGAAACGATCTAATCCGCTCGGGCAGCGGGGACGATTTGCTCGAGGGGGGAGACGGTGACGACGAACTGGAGGGCGGCGCTGGGAATGATGTGCTGAACGGACAAGACGGGGACGATACGTTGGATGGTGGCGAGGGCAACGACCTTCTAATAGCTGACAGTGATCTTGACACGCTGAACGGCGGGGCCGGCCAGGACACCGCGGCGATCAGCGGCGGCAGTGGATCGATTGATGGAGGCGATGGCAATGACCTTATCCTGATCAATCCGCTCTCGGAACCAGGCTCTCTGAGTGTTTATTCCATCACCGGCGCGGGGGGGCAGGACGAGATCCGGGTGGATGTGGATTCCACAGACCAGGTCATAGTGGTCAATGATCATTTCCTGGCGATACCAGGGTATCAGTTGAACTTCACAGACAGCGTGGATGTCGTTCACATCGATGATTCCGCGACCCAAAGCACGATCGCGACTAATCTGGAGGCGTCGGAACTGGGTTCAGTGGTACTGGAGGTGGAAGCCAGCCAGATCACGGTTGATGCGGCTGTAAACTCGGGCGGATTGATTCTTCACGGGGAACAGGGAGTGGCGCTGAAGGGAGACGTAGTGATTGTGGGTGCGGGCCGGATCGAGGTCGTCTCACAGGCCGGCCCAATCGATTTCCTCGGGATAGATTTTACCGCTTCACAGGGGCACTTGACGCTGAATGGTGTCGGCTTCACCGATACGGTCCGCTCCGAGGTTAACTCGCTTACGATTATCAACCGCGGGACTGGCGCTGCTGGCAATATCATTGTCCGCGAGTTGGACGATCTCTCCATCGTGGAGGATGGCATTGCCGATGGCGGCGTCACCAGCAGCTTCGGTAATATCCACATTGAGTTAACAGACGCCGATTCACTCCTGACTCTACAGTCCGGCCAGATTGACGCAGCGATGGACATCACACTCATCGCGGACGACGTGGATTTCAAAGCGGGCGAGAATACAATTCGCGCTCCGGGCACCTTTACACTCGTCTCGCAGCGCAGCGACTCGGACTATCGCGTGGGTAGCGCGGGTGAGACCTCCGCTGGAACCGATCTGAGCGATTTCGGTCCGAACGGTAGCATGGACGTATCAATGCGCGATATGGCTGCCTTCGATGACGGATTCGCGTTAATATCCATAGGCCACTCCGCACTTGCGCTTGGTCTGCCAGCAAATCAGATGATTATCGGGGATGTCGAAAATGCCACCGAAGTCAAGGCGACAGGCGCTTCTCGAATCGTGAATGCGGCACTCACGGACGACACCAACTTTGTCGCCGACAGGATTAACATTCGTGGTGACATCCGCGCGCCAGGCAACCGGACGGAGTTCTACTCGCGCCTTACCGATATGAACTCTCAGAACGTCCATGACTCTCTAGGCCCGCCTGATTCCGGCGTATCCGCCAGAGAGATCGTGTTCGAGACCACGGAGCAGATGATCATCGGAGGGTGGTTGCGTGGGGAGGATCTTGTCCGGATCAATGTTCAAGGCACCACGGGCGAGAGTGTCATCGTTGGATTTGGCGAAGGTCCGAACAGCCTCAGCGCTGATTTCGGCAGCGTGGTGGCAACCTCGAATGACAATAGCACCATCGACATCAATACTTCGGGTTCGATCCGGATCGGTACGACGATGGAGGCCGGGGGCCAGGGATCAAAGGCAGACATCTTCACGGACACGCATTTCATCCTTCTGGAGGGTGCCAAGATTGTTGCGCGTTCGGCCAATGCACGCATTGATATCGGTGCCACGGATTATCTCTATATCAATTCCGGGAGCGCCGTCACTGCGGGTGCGGAGTTTATCGATAATAATGGCACACCCGTAGCCGTTCTTACAGGCAACAACGCCGATGTGCGCTTTGCAACGGGAGGGGAGGTTTGGGTTGCCGGCGCGGTCACCGCTAGCCGCAACATTGAGATCGATGGTGGCAGCCCAAGTGTTGCCCACCCCGAGTACTTCGACACCATCCCAGGGAAGCCGCTATTCGGTATCGCACCCGATTCAGCGGACTGGGATGCGTTGGATGCGGGAAATATTACGGCTGCACTTCGTCAGGCGTTTGACGATAACAATCTATCCCTGGCTGCGGATGCCCCAACCATCACTATTATAGAGTCTGGCAGGCGTTGGGCTCTCCTGGACGGCGAGGAGCATCTCTACATCGCCTATTTGAAAGATGCGGATGACGACGGTGTTCCAGAGGAACTTGAGATTCAAGAACCACACTATCTGTTCGGCCACCGGAACTTTGGTTTCCTGCTCACCGGCACGATCACGAGCCTTATGGACAACACCGAGCTGACACTCGGCGCTCAAGACGACTTCATCATTCGCGGTAATGTCATCCTCAAAGGCGCTAACGCAAGCCTCACGCTGCAGTCGGATGCCTGGGTCTATCACGAGGGGCGTTTGGACGTTACGAAGAACATCAGCGTTTACGGAGGTGTGCGCGCGGACGGAACGGACTTGGGTGGAGCCAACTCGAAGGGAAGCAGCGTATATATCCACGAGACGGCTTTATTGAATACTTCTGAGGCGGGTGGTCATATCGAGGTGGCCGGGAGCAAGGATGTGGATATCTTCGGTGTGATTGTTCCGGGAGGAGAGATTGGGGAGCAGGGCGTCACATGGGCAGGCGACGATTCGACGGTTACTATTCGTGCGGGTGAGCAGATCTACGTCGATACAGCAGTCATCGCTGCGAAGTCCGTGGAGCTAATCGCGGGCGAAGCCGGACCGGACGATGACCGTCTTAGCGTTATAGTAAATTCGGCCGGAGGACTGAGCGCCGCTGGACTTACTTCTGACGATAGCGGTGCGTTAGTCCTAGAACAAGCGCATTAGAGTCTCGAAATCG
>JAQBVM010000485.1 GCA_027623095.1 Verrucomicrobiota bacterium | reverse complement strand
GAAGTTGGTTTTGTCCTGAGTCTGAGTTTCCGGATCAATACCAATGCCGATCTGATGCTCGGTGTCGGCAAAGTCGCTATCCCGTAGCAAGAGTCGGCGGGCCGTGAGTTCGCTGCGCTGCGGCGAACCGAGGTAGGCGTTCCAAGCCCCTTCACTCCACCAAGGTTTGGGCGTGTCTTTGGAAGGCGGCTTGGTGGAAATGACTGGGTATTTACAAGGCGCGGGCAAGCTGGAAGGAGCATCCACTCTGTGAGGATGGGGGAACACCGTGCCACTGTCATCGGCATCGGCCGGGCGCGGGAAAAACCAAGTGTGATCTGCGCCGCTGGTGCAGACGGGGAAAGGCCCGGCGGTGACGAGGGAACCAAACCGACGGTCGCGAAGTTCTGGGTCCGGGTAAATGCCGCTGCGCCCCCGGCGGTGAGGATGAGCTTCCTTGAATACATCCCCCGCCCGATGGAGCGCGGCGTGGAAGGCGTGGTTGATGACGCTGGGCAGCGGCCAAGCGGCCCCGTGCCCAGCGGACGCACCGCCCATCGGCCGCCCATCGCGGAAGAAAAGTACGTCAGTGGGTTGCAGAAGAATGGTGTTCATGTGGTTTGCCTTTCGGCAGGTTGCGTTCGATGAAAGCGACAGTCAGGCAGAGGCCGATGAGGGAGTTGACTTTGCCGTCGGCGGCGGTCAGTGACGGAGAATCAATGTAAGCGAGGACGGCATCGCGAATCTTTTCCGCCCCCTCGATGGAGTATTTCGAGCCGCGCTGGCGCTCGGTTGCGGTGCCAATTTCGCGGGCCAGAATTTCGCGAGCCACCGCGTCGAAGCTGTTCGCCGGCTTGGTGCCACCGAGTTTGCCGGATTCGGCGGTTTTGTACCCATCCACCAACTCGACAATGCGGTGAGGAAACTTGGCACTTACGATGCCATCCTTGATTCCGAAAAGCATGGCGTCGAAAGCCCCCAATCCTCGGCTCTCCCACTTGCAACCCCATTCGATGGTCTCGCCGGAGCGTTTGAAAAGAGTGACGGCGACAGCGCTGCGGCCGAGTTGCTTCTTGGCCCGCTTCTCGGCGGCCTGCGCAGCACGAACCACGTCCTGGAGCGGCGACTTAAAATGCGCGATGGCGATGCCGACCGAGCAGTCGGCGGCAGGACCGGGGACGATGGCGGGGAAGTTCACGGGATCGTCCAAAAGCCGGGCTCTCTCGCCGTGGCGACGGGTGGCTTCCGGTGTGAGTCGGAGGAAGCCAGGCGTTTGGATTTCGAAAAGCGGCGTGGAACGATCGCTATGGCGGTCTTTTGTTCGGCCGGTCAGCACGCCTTTGGCGGCACGGTTAAGTGCCGGATCGCCCCGAAACGCGAGCCGGAGGGCTTGAGCGCATTCGAGCGCGGTGTCCGCCGGCAGCATAGCCAGGACGTCGTCACCGCCAGAATAGATAAGACGTCCATCGAAGGCTTCCACGATGCGGCGAACGGCGTGCTGGGAGAAGTTCCCGAGAGCTTCGGCGAATTGCAGGTGCCAGGCCGGGGAGAGCGGACGGCGGTTCTCCAAGTTCGCACCCTTGTCCCGATACACTTTGGCGCATTCCTCGGAGAGCACGTCCTTGAGCTTGGGTGTCTTCGAGCCACTAATCCACTTACCCATGGAGTCGCCATCAAGGGCGAGCACGGCGAAGTATTTTTCGCCGTCGCCTTCTTCGCCCTCGTCGTCGCTCCACGGTTCGTGGGCGGCGATGCTGCGAGTGTTGGGCATGTTCAGGTGATTCGGTTCGAAGGCATGGCGTTTGCAGAGCACGGCGTAGGGCCAGAGACGCTTGATGAGGGTGCCTGCGCCGAGATTCTCGCCCTTCTTGAGAAGATGATTCTTTTCCAACCGAGCCTCCAGTTTGATGGAAAGTTCGTCGGCGTCCAACTCGTCTCCCACAAGAAGAACAGCTTCTTCGCAGCCGTTGAGCGAGTCCTTGGAATTGTCCTTGGAATTGTCCTTGGTCGGATGCGGGTGACCACCGGTGGCGGCTGAGAAGGCGCGATTGGCTTTGGTGCCGTCCAGCAACCACTCGGTAGTGGCGTAGAGCGCACTCCAGGCAGCGCCGACGTTTTTGGGTTCTTTGGGTTCTCCATCGGTCAGGTAGCGCGAGTCTGCCCCGTGCTGGCAGAGGTCGCGGATGGTCTTGAGGCCGGCGCGCGGGCTATACTCGGCTTCGCGTTCGTCGGCCGGCAGATTTTTGGCTAAGGCGGTGGCGGCCTGAAACGTCCCCGGCCATGCCAATGTCTGCCAGTGGACTTCAAGCAATCTGGCGGCTTGTTTGGAAAAACGATCTTCGTTGAAACGGTCACCCAAGGATTGTGCCGCAACTTTCGCAACCGGCACGGCGATCTCGTTCTGTAGGAAATGCCGCAGATCGTCGGCGACGTGTTGTGCGTAGGAGGTGACGGACGCGAATTGCCGTCCACGGTTGTGGTGTTCCGCCATGTTCGCGGGCAGGATGGCGAGGAACCGGTTTGGCAGCGAGGGGGTGAGCAGGCGTTGTCTGGAGGCGTCTTCGTAGTAACTAAAAGCTTCGAACAGCGGTTTGCCCTCAACGGTGCTGACGTGGTCCCAGATCTCTTCCCGCAGGAGCAAATCCATGATCGGTTGATCACAGAGATTCGGGAAAATGACGTGGTCAGGTCCGAAATCGAGGGCGATGCGGCGGAGCGCATGGCCAATCAGATAGGAAAGCAGGTAACTGCCACTCCAGAGGTCGCGAGTGGAGCGGGCGGCACTGATGAAGTCCTGAACCGGGCCGATGGTGAAAAGCAAGAAGGCTGGCGCATCCGCCACCCCTGCATCGCCTTGCCGCTTCCATGGTTCACCCCCCAAGCACCCCTGCATGGCACTGGTGACGGCGAGGTGGTTCCAGATGGTGTGATCGGGCAGTCGGGTTTCCGCCGGATAGAGCGCGAAGTCCGCATGACGGGACGCAGCCCAGTTACGCCAGAAACGCCAGGTGGCGATGAAGGCGGCGCGGGGATTCTCTTCGTTCAACTTCGGGCGGGTCGTTTGCGATGTGTCTTCGGCGAAACCGACGGGAAGGCTCTGCTCGTTCAACAGCATTTTGGCACCAACACCACCCAGCGGATGGCGAAAACAAGACAACTCAGTTTTGGTCGCCGACGAGGGAGGAAAAGGCAATCGATCGGCAGCGGAGGCCGCCCAATCGGCATCCTTGCGAGATCGTTCCTCAGGCAGAACGTCACCAGCTATGCGCCTAGCGCGCTCCTCATGATCCAGGATGCTCAGCACTTTGTCGGGGCTGTCATGGAGATAAGCGCTCAGCTTGCGCCGCCAATAGGTGTCGTTAGATCCAGTCATAAATCAGTTCATGGGACGCAAGGCAATTGGGCGGCTGCAACTTCGGCATGATCGGCGTGGGTAAAGTAATCACCAATCTCGGTGTCGGAAAAACCGGCCTGCGCAAATGTAGCGTCCGATCGCTCGCCGTGGGTGCGGATGTCGAGGGCTTTGCTCGGCGGATCGTGCAGGTAGGCGGCGAGTTTACGTTTCCAGTCGGTCATAGGGGCATTCTTAGCGAACGATTAGGA
>JAQBVM010000096.1 GCA_027623095.1 Verrucomicrobiota bacterium | reverse complement strand
GATTTTTTCAGCGCGCTGACTCGGGCGACTTTCCAAGGACGCCCGCTGACGCGAGAGGAGATGATGGGATTTGCCAACCTCACATTTGCCGGCGGACGCGATACGGTGATCCAATCCATCTCGTCCGCTTTGGGTTACCTTGCTCAAAACCCGAAGGCCCTGGAGTTTCTGCGCGACGACCCGGGGCGCATTGTCCACGCCGGCGAAGAGTTTTTCCGCCTCATCACACCGCTCACTCACATTGGGCGCGTGTGCCCGGTGGAAACCGACGTTCACGGAGTGACCGTGAAGCCCGGCGGTCGAGTGTCGCTCTGCTGGGCATCCGCCAATCAGGACGAAGCAGTGTTCGACGCTCCGCACGAAGTGCGCCTTGACCGGAAGCCCAATCCTCACCTTGCCTTCGGCTTCGGACCCCATTTGTGCATAGGCGCGGGGCACGCGCGATTGCTCCTCCGCACCCTTCTCGAGAAATGCGCCGAACGGGTCGGAACAATCACGCTATTGGACGCCGCGGAACACATTGAGGATGAAACCCGCTATCGGCGCGCAGTGGGTTATGATTCGCTAACGGCTAGATTTACGGGCCGTTGAACCTTTCCGGCGGAAATGATTTCAAAGAATGAGCTGAAGTATGTTTCTTCTTTACTGCGCAAAAAATACCGCGAGAAAGAGAATAAGTTTATTGTGGAGGGAAAGCGCTTGGTTGATGAGGCTCTGGCGAGCACCTACAAATGTGATTTATTGATTTGCTCGACTTCCTTTTACGAATCTAGCCCCGTCTTTATCTCTAATCTTAAGAAAGGAATCCGAGTAACCATTGTCGAAGAACGGGACTTTAAAAAGGTTTCAAATACAATATCCCCACAAGGCGTGGCCGCAGTCTTGGAAATTCCGGAGACTCGAAGCAATGAACCGTTTAGCGAAACTCTGATAGTAGGGTTGGAAAACATTTCCGATCCTGGAAACCTTGGCACGATTATTAGAACCTGTGACTGGTTTGGGCTTCAGCGCGTTATTATCAGTTCTAATTCGGCTGAACTTTACGACCCGAAAGTAATCCGTTCAACAATGGGTTCAATATTCCATCTGGATTTGCTGGTGGTCGATGATCTTTGTTCCACATTGGTTTCGTGCAAACAAAACGGAACTCAAATATTGTGCGCTGATATCAACGGCGAGAATGTTTTTGATTACGACGGAACGGAGAAATCGATTCTGGTTTTAAGCAACGAAGCGCATGGGCCAACAAAGGAATTGCTCAATATTTCCGACAGAAAGATCAGCATTCCCAAAATCGGGAATGCTGAATCCTTGAATGTCGCAAGCGCTGGCGCGATACTTATCGCGCAGTTAACGGGATCTCGTAGCCGAACAACAACTAAAGGCCTCCAATGAACAACAAAAAACTTTCCCGCCGCTCATTCTTTGGTTCCGCAGTAGTCGGAGCCGCATTCGCAACCGTTCCCAACCGCACAGCTCTCGCCCAAAGCAAGCCCGCGCGCCGTGTGAAACTCGGAATTTCGAGCTATTCGTACTGGCACTTTCGACCGCCTCAAATGCCGATTGAAACGGTCATCGAAAAAGCAAGCGCACTCGGCGTCGAAGGTGTCGATATTCTCCATCGGCAAATGGAGGGCGAGGATCGGGCTTATCTCCAGAAACTGAAACGCACCGCTTTCGTCAATGGCATCGACCTGATCTGCCTCTCGATCCATCAGGATTTTGTCGATCCCGATCCCGCGGAACGTCAGAAGAACATCGACCACACGCTTCGATGCATTGAACTGGCCTATGAAATGGGAATCCCCTCGATCCGCCTAAACTCTGGACGATGGAACACGATCCGCTCCTTCGACAAGCTGATGGAGAACAGAGGAGAAGAGCCGGTGTTGCCCGGACATACAGAGGAAGAGGGTTTCAAATGGTGCATCGATTGCATCGAGAAGTGCCTGCCCAAGGCGGCGGAGCATGGTGTGCTGTTGGCCCTCGAGAACCACTGGGGCTTGACGCGTTCTCCGCAGGGTCTCTTGAAAATACTGAACGCCATCGATTCACCTTGGCTGGGAGCTCTGATGGACACCGGCAATTTCCTTGAAGACCCGTATCCGAAACTGGCTGAAATCGCGTCGAAGGCTGTCTTTGTCCAAGCGAAAACGTATTACGGAGGAGGTGAATGGTACACTCTTGATCTGGATTACCGGCGGATTGCCAAAATCTTGGCGGATGTGAACTACAACGGCTACGTCTCTCTGGAATTCGAAGGCAAAGAAGCTGCGGACACCGGAGTTGCCAAAAGCATTGAAATGCTGCGAAGCGCCTTCAGCATGGAAGGCTAGAATCGCGACAGTCCAAGCTAACGCAAACGGGTGTACGGCTCTTCCTCCCAATTCTGCGCCGGCCAAATGAAGCTGTCCACGCTTCCATCGTATCGCAACGCCTGATCCTTTACGTTCGTCTTGCGCGTAAACGCCGCGTTTGTCCCGGTCCATCCGCTAAACAGGTGTCGATGCCACGGACAAGCCGCGACTATGAATCGGGAGTTCCAACGTTCGATTTGTTTTTTGAGCCACGCTTTGCCTTCATCGGTCGTCTGCTGCCAAGGCCCCAAGTGATAGGCGTAACTTGTCGTGAATTCTCCAAAGTATTCCCAACCCAAGTCGATTGGAATGCGGCCTCGGGTTCGATCCGACAGACAGATAAATGTATTGGTGTTTCCACAATACCCTCGTTCAAGATATTGGGTGTTCCTCCCTGGAAACCCGAACGTCGCGCTGCCGGGATTCACGAGATAGAGAGGCGGTCGATTGTCAAAATCATCCCGATACATCTGAATTCCCAGCCCAATTTGACGCAAATTGTTCATGCAATGCGTCCGGCGTCCGCTCTCCTTCGCTCGGCCAAGCGTGGGAAACAACATCGCCGCGAGGATTGCAATGATCGCGATCACCACCAGGAGCTCGATCAAAGTGAATGCAAACCCCGGCGAATACCGGCCAGAGTTATTCTTGAGCAACGAGGACATCTCGAAGTTGGACACGGAACAGAATCCTTTCACCTTAGGCGCCCACTGAAACCGCCTTGCCGGTTTGGACGGACTTCTCTTCGGCTTCGCAAATTTCAACGGCGGCGACCGCTTCGTCGGCCGTCACCACTGATGGAGGAGTCCCTGATCGAATCGCTTCGACCATGTGAGTTAGCTCGCCGACAAATCCATCCGGACCATCGCACTTGATCCCTTCAAAGGACTTGCCTTCCTCGCACACTTGAAGCGCGTCGGCGCCCTTGCCCAATTGATAATCGGCCGTCGCTCGCTCGAAGTTTACAGTGTACGACATGACGAATCCAAAACCCTTTGACATGGCCCACGCGCCTTCCGCGCTCACAATCGCTTCTGAAGACACTTTGTACTGTGTCAGCACATGATCGACAGCGCCGCTGAACTTGGTGTATCCGGTTGCGAAAACGCTTTGAGGTTTGCCGAAGCAGTACTGGACAAAATCGGTGTCGTGAATGTGCAAATCGAGGAGAGCGCCTCCGGATTGACTGCCATCGAAGAAGTTGTCCTGGCCCCACGCTGGAGGTTCGGCAACGCGTCGAAAACAAGCGCCCAACACTCGACCGTACCGGCCGTCGTCAATCGCCGTTTTTAACCAGGCCCATCCGGGCCAAAACCGAAGACACATCGCCGGCATGAAAAAGCCTTTCGATTCCTTTGAAACCGCGGCAATTTCCCTGGCAAGTTCGGAAGTTCGAGCGAGCGGTTTCTCACATATGACATGTCTGCCGGCTTTGAGCGCATCGATTGCGAGCGCGGGGTGCGATTTCGTGGGAGTGCAAATATCGATCAGGTCGATCGTCGAATCACCCAATAATTCGTCAAAATTCTTAAACGCTTTTACCTGCGACATATCCAATCGCACCGGATCTGCATCGCCCAGATTCCCAGCCACACGGGAAAGATCACCATCCAGATTGCGGCCGCTTGGATTGCAGACTGCCGCCAGGCTCACATTCGGAATTTTGCGATACGCCCGAATATGCGTGGCGCCCATGAAGCCCAGCCCAACAATTGCAACCTTAATCATTGTTCCGCGGTTCCACGCCACCGGTTTCCTGAGACTCTCGAGTAGAAATCTCAGCCGAAAAACCAGTGCTCTCGTCCGGCTTTGGATCGGGATGCGGCGCCTCGATTGATTCGGCCACCGTCTCTGCATCCGGTCGAGTTGTTAATTCTATTGTCTCTTCGTGCCCCGGCTGAATCACGGGCTCCAGCCCAGCCCGTTGTTCTGAGGGCTTGGAGCTCTCAGCGGGCGAATCCACCGGCTTGGAAGCGCGCTCCTGTTTTTCCAGACCTTCCACAAAATCACGTCCTGCGTGAATATCAGCCATCCGTTGGTCCCCGGCTTCTCGCTCAAAACATAGGGGTCCTTTGAAATTCAGATCTGCGAGTGTCTTGAAGAATTGGCTCCAATCGACGTCCCCCGTCCCGACGGGCACTTCTTCACCCCAAGTCCCGGAAACCTTGGTTTTCTTGGCATCCTTCAGGTGGCATTGCCGGAGCCATGGGCCCAGTGTTAGCAACGCTTCAATGGGATCCCCCTTGTCGTACAGAATCATGTTTGCCGGATCGAAGTTGACACCCACATTCGGGCGCCCCAAATCCTCAAGAAACCGGCTCAAAGTTTCGGCGGTCTCTTGTCCAGTTTCAAGAGCCAGATTGATTCCTCTTGCGGCAAAGGTTCCGGCCACGAGCCGCATCCGATGAAGCATCGTTTCATACGCGGGATCGATTCGGTCATGCGGCAAAAACCCGGCATGGAACGTCACGAGTTTCAACTTCAGTTTCTTGGCAATGTCGGCAACGGATTGGAGATTCTCCCAATTCTCGTCCCATGTCTCATCCGGAACGATGCCACCAGTTCGCCGGATCGATTCCATCGAGGTATAGTCTTCGCCGACACAGCCGAACATGCCTGACACCAAGTCCATTTTGGCCTGGGTCAATTGCTGCGAAAAGTTGACCCAAATCTCCGGAAGGCTTCGCATCGGATCCAGCGCGCACTGAATGCGGCGCATGCCGACTATCCGCATTTTTTCAATCAAATCGCTTGGGCTCGCGGGCTGCAAAGACCAACTGCAAACAGCAAGACGATCACGTATCCTTTTCTTCATTTTGCTCAAAATCCTATTCTGCGGAACGAAGCCTAACACTCTTAACCTTCTCGACAAACTCAATAAACCCGGACGCTTGCGTTTTCAACCGGCCCAACAACTCCGGATCCTTGAATTCCCCAGAATCATCCAGCACCTCAAACACCTTCGGGATGAAAACGCGCTCTGGAAAGAGGTGCGCGTTCCGGTATCCAAATATCTGTTGCAACTGCTCCACGGATCGCATGGCGCCCCACATTCCTGCGGCAAGGCCTACGAAGCAGACCGGACGACGTTCGAAGCTCTCGGGGAATTTCAGCATATCGATAAAATACTTCAAAACACCCGGGAAACTTCCGTTGTATTCGGGAGTCACAACGACCAAGCCGCTCGCATCCAATACTCCCTGCGCAAACGGCGCAAATGAACCGGGTTTTTCTTGATACGAAGATGCGTCAAAAATCTCGCGCGGAAGTTTCGCCAAATCCAGGGTCTGTGTTTTCACTCCCAGATTCCGGTACACTGATTCGACCTGCCGGACAATCTTCCCGGTATTGCTGGCAGGACGATTCGTGCCGCTGATAATAGTAAGCATGGGCCGAGAATGCCTCGATCCGAAGAATGGGGCAAGTTCTTCCGAGCCCGGAAGCCTCGGTCCGCAGATCACTGCGCGCTCGGTTGACTGCCCTCGATCAGCGAATCCATCCACCGGATTCTCTCGGCCATGACATCGAGCATATGCAGCGAAAACTGGGGAGATTGCTGGACAAGCAAGAGGAAACGTTTTCGATTGATTGGGGCGAGCCGACACGCCGTCTTCGTTACGACCGTTGCACTTCGCGGTTTCTCGCTGATAAGCGCCATTTCTCCAAAAACCTCTCCGGAACCAAACGATCTCACCGGGGTGCCGCGAATGAGAAACTCCACCTCTCCTTCCACGGTCACATACATCACGTCACCCGGCTCACCTTCCTTGAAAACGACCTGCCCCGACTCATAAGGCACATAATACTCCGGATTCTTGATCAATTCTCTGAGGTCCATAGTCTGCATCGATTTTCCAGTCATACGCGTTGAAAGAAAGGTTCAAGACACAACCCAAAACACGGGTAACGGATTACGCACGGCGGCCTGGACTCCGGCTCATCTTGTTCTGGAAGAGCAATTTCCAAGTGATCCGCAACGCCTCGCGAACGATCTTTGGCGACATCTTGGAAGTGCCGTGAAATCGATCCGTGAAAACGATCGGCACCTCGGCGATTCGCAATCCTTGCCGCCATACTTTATGGGTCATTTCGATTTGGAAACTGTATCCGTTTGAATCGACAGAATTAAGATCGATCGATTGTAGCGCGGCCCGCCGGAAGCATTTGAACCCACCGGTGGGGTCCGAGAATGGCATGCCGGTGATGAGCTGCACGTATTTGGCAGCGCACAGACTGAGCATCAGCCTCTTGAGCGGCCAGTTGATCACGCGGATCCCGTCTCTGTATCGAGACCCAAGCACCAAATCGGCGTCAAGCGCCGCTTCCAAAAAAAGGGGAACATCTCCAGGATTATGGGAAAGGTCTCCATCCATTTCGAAGATAAACTGATAGTCGCGTTCAAGCGCCCACGCGAAACCCGCGCAATAGGCTCTGCCGAGACCCTCTTTTCCGTCGCGATGCAGGACCTTCACCTCCTCGTGCCGAGAAGCCATTTGGTCCGCCAGAGCGCCGGTTCCATCCGGTGAATTATCGTCCACGACAAGAAGATGATTTGACCCCGGCAGCTCCAAGACACGATTCACGACAGCGAGGAGGTTCTCGCGCTCGTTATACGTCGGAACAATCAACAGGGTTTCGCCACTCACTCCGGCATCTTATTGGGCAAACAAGTAACCCGAATTCCTATTAAAAACAAGCCGCGCGCAAGTATCCAAAATCGCTGAATCGCCTCCTCAGACCGGTTTCTTCTTGGCAAGCGTGTGTGTGGAGTGCCCGTAAAAAACCTCGGCGCATTCCATCAGTGTTTCCGACAATGTCGGATGCGGATGTACCGTCAGCGCGAGATCCTTCGCTGTGGCGCCCATCTCGATCGCGAGCACGCCTTCCGCTATCAACTCACCCGCGCCGACACCGGCGATACCAACCCCAAGAATGCGCTCAGTCTGGGGATCGATAACAAGTTTCGTAAGACCGTCTATGCGATCAAAACTCAATGCTCTTCCAGACCCCGACCAAGGAAACTTCGCGATCTCCACGGGGACGTTCCGTTGGCGGGCTTCCACTTCGGTCAACCCGCACCACGCGACCTCCGGATCAGTGAACACGACAGCCGGAATCGTGATTGGCAAGGACACATCCGTAGCCCCAAGGATTCCGTCAACCGCGGTACGCGCCTCCCGAGCCGCCTTGTGCGCCAGGAGCACTCCACCAACGGCGTCACCGATCGCAAAAATCGAAGGGTCAGCCGTCCGCTGTTTAGCGTCCACGGTGATAAACCCTTTGTCATCGCGGACAATTTTGGTGTTCTCGATCCCCAAGTCGTCACAGTTCGGAATCCGCCCGACCGCAACCAGAACGCGATCGTACGTCTCCTCCTTCGCCTTTCCCTCGAACTCGGACTCCACCCGAATCTGCTTGCCGCTGGTCGCCATTTTTAGAACCTTGCTCCCGAGCCGCACCTCGCTAAACGTCTTTTTTGCGCGGACCATTACAAGGCGGGCCAGATCCGGATCGGCGCCGGCCAAGATGGTGTCGAGCGCCTCGACAACGACCACTTGACTTCCCAATCCCGCATAGACAGTTCCAAGTTCCATTCCAATGTATCCACCGCCCACAATCAAAAACTTCGCCGGAATTTCTTCGATCTCCAAAGCCTCCCGCGATGTCATGATTCGCGGATTCCCCAAATCGAATGCTTTCGGCAGAGCGGATTTCGAACCCGTGGCAACAATGGCATGCTCAAAGTTCACAAACTTCTGCCCCTGATCCGACTCAACGCGGAGGGTCTTTGAATCCTCGAAGTATCCGCGCCCGTTCAGCACTTCAACACCTCGCTTTTGTGCCAAAAAACCGATTCCTTGTCCTAGTTTTTGAAGCACCGACTCCTTCCAGACGCGCAATTTGGCGAGATCGACCTTGGGAGACTCAAAGGAGATTCCGCGCTCGGCCGACTCGCGAGCCGCCGTTATGAAGTGCGTGGCATGCAGCAAAGCCTTCGACGGAATACATCCGCGATTCAGGCAAACGCCTCCGAGCCGTTTTTCCTTCTCAACGAGAATGACTTTTTTACCCTGGTCGGCGGCGTAAAATGCAGCGGCGTACCCGCCCGGTCCCGCGCCTACCACAACAATTTCAGTCTGGATTGGTTCCATGAATTCGAATGGCTAACCTCATGCTAAATCTTTATCCCGAAAACTCTCGAATGCTTCGACCAAACCCACCACGAAGCGGGCGGCCGTGCCGCCGTCAATCACGCGATGGTCATAGGACACGGCAATTGGAAGCATCGTGCGCTGGACAATCTGAGAATCCTTCACCACCGGTTTCAGAAGACCGCGTCCCAAACCCAGAATCGCCACCTCAGGCTTGTTCACGATCGGTGTGAATTGAGCGCCGCCGATCCCGCCTTGATTCGAAATGGTGAATGTCCCCCCTTGCAAATCGTCCAGGGAAACTTTGCGGTCACGCGCCTTCGCCGCAAGCGATTCGAGCTCCTTCGAAAGATCCAGAATGCTCTTCTGATCCACGTTCCGAATTACTGGCACAAGGAGTCCCGCGTCTGTATCAACCGCAATGCCAATATGATAATAATCCTTGAAGACAATTTGATTCGATGACTCGTCCAGACTCGCGTTGAAAATCGGATGCGCCCGAAGCGCGCTGCACACCGCCTTCAAGGCGAATGACGTCAGCGTCAAACGCGCGCCATTCTCGTTGAAAGCAGGCGCGTATTTCTTCCGCAGTTCAAGGAGCGCGGATATGTCTGCCTCGTCATATTGGGTGACATGCGGAATAGTAGTCCAATTCTCTGTCATTCGACGGCTAATGACTTGGCGCAACGAAGACAACGGCTTCGCCGAAATCGGACCCCATTTTGAAAAATCGATTCTGTTGGAGACCGGCCCGGACGGTATCTCCGATGGCGGCGCGGACTTCTCTCCACGGCCCCGCGACTGAAGGTTTTGAATATACCTCTTCAAATCCGCCATGACGATACGCCCACCCCGTTCTGACCCGCGAACGCGAGCAAGATCTATCCCTAGATCGAGCGCGAGTTTCCGAATGGTCGGCGCGGCCGCTGGCACGGTTCCGGAGGCCTGACTCGTCTCCGGTTTCCGACCGCCCTCACCGTCATCCGCAACATCCGGCTCATCCTCTCTGTCGTGTTCCTCAGGGTTGCTCTGAACGACCACGTTTGAAATTTCGCCATCCATCCTATTGCTCCGGGTAGCGTCCGTTGCGCCCTCAGCGCCACCCGAAACCGACAATATCCGCTGACCAACACTCAGTTTATCTCCCGGTTTAACAAACAGCTTTGAGACTATTCCGTCGGCGGTGGATGGAACTGAGGCCACGGCCTTTTCGTTTTCCAGTTCAAGGATAGGCTGATCCTTTCGAATTGAATCCCCTTCCTTGACGAAAACAGTCACGACGCTGCCCGAATCGGCGCCTTCCCCTAATTTTGGCAGCTTAACATCCATATCAAACATTGAATTGGCACCACACAAACAAAACTGAACACATTGTCCACCTAATCTCAACACCAGGTGAAATTTCTCCAGCGACTGACGTATCTTCTCGAACGTTTCGTACGCACCGTCCACAAGTTTGGGAGCGCCGTCAAACTCTCCTTTTTAAGGGATTAAGAAAAGGAAGTGCCCATAGGAATGAAGCTTCTTGGACCGAAATAGTCGATGTAGTGCTGAGACCAATGGCTCCACTGCCTGTCCTTGATCTCTTTCCACTCATGATATTTTCGAACGCAGAGTTGGAAAATATCCTGGGCAACCGCCAGATCATCGCCAGATAACTCAGTGATCGAGTCCGAGTAGTATTCCTTGTCTTTCCGGTATCGATACCAAGGGCAAATATAAATTCGAATACGATCCACATTTCCGTCCACAAACCCATCGAGCCGGCGGTCCTCGAGAATGAGATCGAAACGGTCCCGTTTGGTCGCATCCGCGGGAACGCGACGACCGATCGATAGCGTCATCCCTTCGTACTGATCCTCACCGCACTCGTGATTGTGATAAAACGTGAACGCCATCCGGGAAGGATCACCGAGCAGATCTCGGACGAATTCCCGGAATTCAACGGGTGCCTTTGGAAGAAACCGATCCAAAAACGGATGCAGCGCTTGGAAATAGTCCGTATCCTGATCGATTCGTTGCACGTGCGTCCGAAACACATTCAGCCCAACTTTGTTCCAGGAGCGCGACCAACCCAAGCCTTTGGCCTGCCGGCGCTGTTCGAGCACATTCATGAGCTTCCGCAAGACCCATGCGGGCCGGCGCTGCAGTCCCAGCTCCCGCATCAGTGTTCCGGTACTAAGATCTTCCGGGCGAATGGACTGCGCATCCAACGTCAATGTTTCGGCTGCCATAATACCCGCTATTTAAACTGTTATTTGCGAAGAATCCACAACGTTCGCACTTTTCCAAACGAGAGCTAGATCATTACTCCGCAAACGAACGGGCAATGCGCGCATTATTTTCAATCAAACGTACCCGAAAACGGGAGGGTGAAGCTCCCGCTGAACCCATTCTTGATCGGATTTCAGGGTTCGGCGGGAGCCTCACCCTCCCGCTGAACCACATCCGCTGAGCTTGCGGACCTACATCGATGATCCGAAGCGTTGATCCGAAGCGTTGGTCCGAAGGACTGGGAAGATTCATCAGAGCGTAACGCTATCGACCACTTGCTTGAGCTCGGCAGCGAGTTTCGCCAGTTCCGCAGAAGCGGCGGATAGAGCTTGGGCGTTCTGATTCACGATGATCATAGTAGTCTGCTTCAGACTTTCCGACATCTCCGTCTTGCGCTTCTCTATCTCCAAGGCCTGTGTGATGTCGGTGGCGAATCTGACGACCTTGAACGGATTGCCATCGGGATCAAGAATAGGGTTATAAGACGCTTGTATCCAAACCTCTTTGCCTCCTTTGCCTAACCGCTTGAATTCACCCGCATTGAACTTGCCGTGGTCCAAGTCAGCCAAGAACTGCCGGTACTCCGCGCTCGCTTTGTCCGCGGGTTCCACAAAAATGCTGCGGTTTTTGCCTTTGATTTCCTTGAGCGAATAGCCCATTGCGTTTAGAAAATTATCATTCAGGTCGAGAATGATTCCGTCTAAATCAAATTCAATAACCGCCTGCGATCATCCGGCAGCGCCGATTTTGCCGCGAAGTTCCGCAAGTTCTTGAACCACATATCCGTTGTCGCCTTGAGTTTCTGTTTTCCGGCGTCTTGGATACCGAAAGCATCGTCGTTCTTCATGCCGCGCTTTGTTTGATTGGGTGTGCCAACTCTGCGGTCCAATAGACTTTGTATTGAATCGCGCTCATCGAAAACAGCGTGCAGACCGACTCAGGACACACTTTACAAATCCTAAGGCGAGGTTTTGGGTACGGCGTTAATGGTACATTTTCATGTCGATTGGCGCGTCTTGACGTTCCAAATGAAGAACCCGGGGAACTTTCATTCGTCGGGCTTTTCACTGCAAGTTTGATCTGTTACGGCCGCACCGGTGGCGAAGAAGGCGGCCCGTCCGACCCACCGTGACCGACGCAAGTGTCAATGATGGTGCGGGTCCATTTCCAGACTTCGACGAATCGTTTGCCGGCAAGCGTGCCGTCGCGCCTTGGAAAAACCTCACTTGAATACATCCGCATAGCTCAACATACTCTCGTCAATGGCATCCACGTCTTACCAGGAAATCAAAGATTCGTTGCAACGGCTCTACCTCGACGACCCGCGCCCGTGGCTTGTCGGCTTCAGCGGCGGCAAGGACAGCACGATGCTCGCGTCGCTCCTCTTCGAGGCGGTGCTCGCAGTTCCAGTCGAACAACGCAAAAAGGAAATCGCCATCCTCTGCACCGACACCCGCGTCGAGATCCCAGCCATCGTCGAAACCATCGAAGCTACTCTCGCGCGCATGCACAAGTTGTCCCAGCAAAACGCCCTCAACATCGAAGTCAACCTCCTCAAGCCGCCCCCCGAACAATCCTTCTGGGTCAACATCATCGGCCGCGGCTACCCGCCGCCCAACCGCACCTTCCGCTGGTGCACCCAGCGCATGAAGATTGATCCGGTCAACGTCTTCGTGCAACAACGGCTTGGCCACTGGGGCGAAGCGATCCTGCACCTCGGCGCGCGCCGCAATGAAAGCTCCACCCGCGCCCAAGCCATGGCGAGCCGCGAAACCCGCAACGGCCTCAATCGCCATCCCGATTTGCCGCGCGTCTGGGTGTCCAACCCGATTCAGTTTTTGACCACCGAGGAAGTGTGGGCGTATCTGTTGCAGAAACCGAACCCGTGGGGCAACGACAACCGCGCCCTCTACAAACTTTACGCCAACGCCTCCAACGGCGAATGCCCCATCCAGATCGACACCAGCACCCCGAGTTGCGGCAACTCCCGGTTCGGCTGCTGGACCTGCACCGTCGTCGAACGGGACAAAGCGAGCGAAGGCCTCCTCGCCGCCGGTGACGAACGCATGGAACACCTCATCGCCTTTCGTGAAACACTCCAGTTTTATCAAGACCCGGACAACGGCAAACGCGACATGCGCCGCAAGAACGGCGCGGAAGGCCCCGGCCCGTTGCACATCGAAGCCCGCCGCGAATTGCTCACAAAACTTCTCAAATTGCAGGAAGGCACCGGCCTCAATCTGATTAGCGAAGAAGAGCTGCTGCTGATTCAGAAGCTCTGGAAGAGCGCGCGCCGCCCCGACGATGGCTGGGGAGTGGCGCGCATCGTCACCCGCCAGAAAGGAATCATTATGAGCGCCGATTTGAAAGAACTCAACATGCTGCGTGAGATGGAAGATGAAATCGCCCGCGAAAAGAACATCAACCCCGACATTCTGCGCCGCATGCTGGCGAAGGTGGAGGAATACAGCGAAAGCCACCGTGCCCACGGGCTGCCGGATGACCTGCTCAACATCTTGAAGGATGACTTGGCGGAACAGACGGCGGCAAAGAAGGGCTGATCATGGCAGAAGTCTATATCGACTCGCTGACAATTAAGAACTTCGGGCCGTTCTACGGCGAGCACACGATTGATTTCCGCAGTCTGGAGGGCAAGTGCGGCATTCTCGTCGGGGGCAAGAATGGCGCGGGGAAAACCCACTTGCTTCGCGCTTTGTACCTCGCGGTTGTCGGCGAAAGCGGCGTTGGCGACTTAAAGAAAGTGGAAACCGGCTCAGACGCAACCCGATTCGCCTTCGAGAAGTCGCTGAACCGCCGCGCGCTGGCTGAAGGTCAGGACACGATGCGTCTAAAAGCGGTGGTCCGTCTCCGCGATGACAAGGTGGGTAGTCGGAAGATCGAACTTCTTCGCGAAGTCCGGTTCCGGCCCAACTCATCGTCGGTTTGGGAGCACGCCGCCACTCGATCTGACACACCGGGGCAAATCGAGGACGAGCAAGTGATCCACAAACTTCGGGACGCTTTTCTGCCGCGCCATCTGGCCCGGTTCTTCTTCTTCGATGCGGAGCGCAGCCAGAGCATCAACTTGGGACAGCAAGACATCGTGGAGGGGGTGAGTCGAATCCTTGGTCTCTGGACTTACTCGGAGTTGGAAACCGATCTCCGGCAACTGATCAATTCCAAAATCCCGCGCGTCTTCAACGCCTCCGGCGGTCCTGACCCTGAGACGACGCTGGCCGAGTTGAACGGCCAGGTCATCACCGCCGAAGGCATCTTGAAGGCGCGGCGTAAGGAGCATGATGTGCTTGAGCGTGACTTGCACGAAGTCGAGGTGGAATTGCTGGAAGTTGAAGACGACCTGAAGACGCTCGGCGCGGTTGACCCGGACGAGTTACTGAAAGCCCAGGAACGCCGCACCGAACTCACAGAAGCCAAGGCCAAACTTGAATCGAAGCTCACGGAGGTTTGGGAACTGGCCTTGCCTGTTTCTTTGCTGGGAGCCTACCGGAAGGAATTGCACGATGCCCTCTCCGCCGAGGAGGGCCGCCGTGAGTGGGAGAGCGCTAAATCCACCGTCGAGCCAAAAATTCCCCAGGTAAAACGGGACGTCTTTGGAAGCGTGCCCGAGGAGTTCAAACTTCAGCCGGATGTTGAGTCTTTCTTCATCAAACGACTGGAGGACGCGCTCGACCGGCTTTGGAAGCCACCGCCACTGGGCATTGCCGATCGGGTTTATCTGGCAGACCGCAACGACACGAGTGCCCAAGTGCGCGCGCGGCTGGCCACCAGCCAAAGGGAGCTTCACGATTTGGCCGACATGTGCGTCAACATCGAAAAGATGGACGTGGAATTGCGCGAAATCGCCGAGCCCAATCTGCACTTCAACTGACAAACGTGGACATCGAGGCTTTCTGGCTTAAACAAATCAACACTCTGAAGGTGGACAAGGCACGCGGCGATCCGGCTCCGCATAAGCCACTCCTCCTTCTCGTCGTCTTCGATTTGGCTGAGGAACGGCTGCTCGAACAGGAGATTTTGGCCCTTACCGGCGAGCTGGCGTTTCGCTTCTGCACTTACTGGACCGTCGTTGCGCCACGCCGCAAACAGAGGCCGGATATTCGGATGCCATTTCATCACTTGAAATCCGGCGGGTTCTGGGCGGCGCTTACAAGCGAAGGAAAGCCATCTCCGGACAAAACACTTACGGCGTTCGCCAAGCTCGACAGCTCCTTTCTGAAGCTTATCCGCGAACAGGGTTTCAGAGATGAGGCGCGACGGTTGGTGGTTGGAAAGTATTTCTCGGGTGAGGAACAGGTGGCGCTGTGCGCGCTTTTGGATATTCCAGTTCCTTCCAAAGCACAGGTTCTTCGCGAGTCGGCAGATGTCGAGCAGGCGGCTGCGGTTGAGCAGGGCCGCGAGGCGAAGTTCCGTCTCACTGTGATTCCGGCATACAACTACACATGCGCCCTCACCGGCTACCGTCTTGTGACGATTACCAGCGGGAGTATTGTGGATGCCGCTCACATTCATCGTTTCGCTGACAGCCGAAACAACGATCCGCGCAACGGCATCGCGCTTTGCAAGAATGCCCACTGGCTCTTCGACAGCGGCCTTTGGACGCTTGGCGATGATTACCGCGTGCGCGTCGCATCAACGAAGTTTTCTGAATCTGGAGCGGACGCGCTACTTCTGAAATCGCTGGAAGGTCATAAAGTCCTTCTCCCTCCAGATCCAACACTCTGGCCAAACCCAATTCACTTGGCTTGGCATCGAACCAATCGGTTTCAAGGCGTTTAGCAGTCGGCGGATGCTGTAAATGGGAAGGCTCTCGGATGTGCATTGGCTGAGGCCATGGTAGTTTTCCCATAAAATTGCCCTGCTATGGACCCTCACGGCGTTATGGATGTCAGGGAAGTATCAAGGAGCGGGATGGTTGCCGTTGGTCGAGAGAGGGAGACGCGCAGAGTCTGCTACGGGAGCGCCGGTCGGAGAGGACGTGTGAAACCTGGAATGCTCTTGCGGCTGAGTCGAATCTGCGTCCGCACGTGGTTTCCATTTCGCGCACGATCACTTCGGCCACTCGCTCACGCGATGCCACCAGTGTTCGAGCCGATTAAGATATTTGCCCGGATTCGGCATCCGATCGGCCAGTGACCGGCTGCCGAGCGATTTGTCCGGCCAGAGATGGAGGTGTTTCTCAATGCCGAGTTCCCGGGCCAGTTCGGAAACGGTGTGTAAAGCGCTCACCGCGTAGTCCTGCCAGCTTTCGCGCGTGGCGAAAACTTCCGTCCGCAAACGAACCCCCATGACCTTCGCCTGCGCCTCGATGCGCGCCACGTTTTCGGCCCGGATGTTGATGGGTTCATGGAAAGTGGTGATGGGGTCGAGTTCGGCCACGGCTTGGAGCGTCGCGCGCAAATCGGCTTCATCACATTCGGGATACGTCGGTGCGAGGGCCACATAGACGTGCAGGCCGGCTTCCTTCGCGGCGCGGAGCGCGGCCAGTCGTTGCGACGGCGCGGGAGCTTTCGGCTCATACACCTTGGCCAGGTCGTTGCGGAGCGTGGGCAGGCTTACGCCGAAGACGAGGCGTTTGCCGAAGCTTTTGAACAAATCGAAATCGGCCCGCGCCAGCGGACTGCGCGTGAGGATGCGGACGTTGAGCGTGGACTGGTCGCGGATGAGTTCGAGCGAACGGCGCACGAGAAACCGCGCGTGTGCGGCCAGTTCGCGCTGGCGTGCCGAGTCGGGATGGCGGATGACCTGATACGGGTCGGTCGTGCTGCAATAAATTATCGCGCGATTGCCGTCCGCCTTGAGTTGCTTGGGAGGCGTTTTCTCGGCGGAGCGCAGGGAGGCGAGAAACTTTTGTTCGTTCCACGGGCGGAGCAGGACGTAATCGCCCCACTCAGCATCGGGGTCTTTAACGCCGTATTCCGCGAGCTTCGGCCCTTGCTTTATCGTCGCCGCGCTCGGCACATAACAGAACCGACACGCGTGCGAGCATCCGACCGCGACGTTGAAGGCCCAATTCGACAGGCTCTTGTAAACGAAATGGTTTTCCGCGATTACGGCCGGTGCGTGCCACACGCCGACGCGGACGTCGGTCGGTCGTGGCAAAGGCCGAACCACTCGTGGCTGTATCTGAACTACTCTGTCGAGAACGAGGCTCATGTTCGTGTCTGAGGCATAATCGCCTGCTCAACTTCCAAAGTCGAATTCCATCGGGAGCACGCCTTTCATCGCTTTGTCCCAAAATTCCTTTCCCTTCGGGTGTTTGCTCGCATACAGCAGCAGATAAAGCGGGGTGTTGTTGTCGTTCGCGATGAAAACTTCACGCCCAACGAAGCTAAAGCCGAGTTTGTCGAGCTGCTTCTTGTAGAGTCCCTGAACACCACGAAAAAACTCGCGCGGGTTGTGTCTAGGAATCTGCTTCCACAAGTCATTCCCAAGGAATTTGGTGAGGGCTGATTGTTCGTCCGCATCGGGCGTGTAATGGTGAATGTTCATTTTGATGCCCATGCCGTGCTGGATGTTAATCAGCAAGTCGCACCGCGTCTTGCGATGGAGGGCTTCGATGAGTGAAAACGGTGCGTGGCCGATTCCAGTTGGATCAATAAACGCCAAGGTCAATGAACCCGCCGGAACGCGAATCTTCTGAATAGCGTCCGCGCAATCGCCGCACCAGATTTCCGTGTTCGTGGCGTTCTCGAAAGGCTCGAGCCTTTGGGCGAGGGCTTCCGCCGCTGGCAGGCTCATCTCGGTGAAGATGAATTTGGTAAATTGGTGTTCGATGACCTTAAGCGGCGAGCCAAGGTCTTCCTTGCCGGTCTTGCGAATCAGGCAACGGCCAGGTCCGGAAAACAGTTCAAGATAAACCCGACTCTTCCAACTATACCTCATTCCTGTGGCAAAGAGGTGCGCGTAGTACGTGAGCAGCCGGTGCTTCGTTTCAATCCATGCGCCGCTGTCGCGAATTGGAAGCCCGTCGCTCGCTGACACGCTATCTTTCCACGGCGATTCGTCGGCTGAAGCCAGGGTATGGAAGGTGGCCTTCATTCGCGGCGCAGTTAAGCAAGCGTCGTCGTATCCAGCAATCATTCTCTCGGGATAGTAGCAGCCACGGTAGGACAAAAACGCTCCAACACGCTTCCGAATTTGGTTCATTAGCGTAAGGCCGATTCAACGCGCGGCAACGGTGCCCCTTCTTTTCGTACTCGGGCAGATCCTTCCGCGCGAGTTCCGCAGCCTTGCCATGCCGACAATCAGCGGCATGCACTCAGTTCCGCCGCGCAGATTCCGCTCCTGATGCCCGCCGTGAATCATCGGCGAGAACGGAGCTTTCCGGCGCAGGTAAACCGTGAGAAGCAGGGACATTGGACAGGCTGGAAGCCTTCCTACTCCAACGAGCGCACGCAGCACACTTCATCTTCACGGAGCGATTCAAGCGCCGACTCAGCCACGGTGATGACGGTCAGCGTGTCACCCAGGGCGCTGAACACTTTGGCGCTGTAGCCGTGCTCCTCCGGGGTTCAGGTTGAGTCGCCTGGCGGCGTAGTGCCGGAATCGCCGGGAGGTTTTTTCTGGCGGATGATCGTGTGTGTTCCATCGGGCAGAAGAATCTCCATCGACACGGGCGAGCGGTTGCCGCGCAGGGCGGCGCAAATTCGTTCGTGAAGTTCGTCGAAAGTCATGCGGGCATATTCCTGCCCGGTCAGAGCCAGAAGAGGGCTGATGTATTCCTGGCCGGAGCGTTCCGTGCCCTTGATCGAGTGCTCGGTCACAATGACCACGGCGCGGTGAAAAGGGGCGTTGCCTTCGGCATCGGTTTCCACGGCGGGCGGCAGGAACGCGGCGTAAGGATCGCCGGTTTCATAGCCCATGCCCGGCGTGGGCGAGCCGACATGGGCTGGAACGGCCTGCGCGTGGACTTTGATCCACTCGCACTCGAAGTGGCCGTCGCCTTCCTTGGGGAACTGCAAGGTCCAAAGCGTTGCGTAGATGCTCACGGTTCGTGCGCTGAGGGTGGCTTGGCGGTGGGCTTGGGTGGTTCCTCGTTGAGCGCCAACGACGACGACTCGGCGCGCTGGCGTTCCTTCGCGGCCACGAGTTGCCGCAATTCCTCGGCGTTGCGGACCACCGGGCCGGTGTGCGGGTGTTCCGCCACCCACTTTCGGAGATTTTCACAATATCGGTCCATGTCATAACCGGCTTCCGCAGCCAACTGGTCTTTGATCCGCCAGACTTCTTCGAGGATGGGGTTTGATTTCACGTGGTCATTCTCCCATGATTTCGACGGGGGTGCAAATCTCCGGCAATACCAGCCCGTGCCGTTGCATAAATGTGCGCAGTCTGCCGGTCACATGCGGGTTCGCCAGATGCCGACAGTTCCAAGTGAGCAGAATGTTGACTTGGTGCTGGGAGGCAACGACGGCGTGGAGCGCATCGCCCGCCGCGGCTGGCGGCAGTATTCCGGTTGCCAGCAATTCCCGAGCACGTTGACGTGCGAAATCTTCCACCGCCAGCACCGTCAAGCCGGCCAAAGCTTCCAATCGGCGACGGCTCATTTCCGCATCCCCCAAGCTCGCCTCTCGCACGACCTCCGAGGAGGTGACGCATTCATACCGCGCACGCTGATCCTGCCACCACTGCCGGGTGAGTTGCTGGTGCGCGGCCAGAATGGTATCACGGATCGGATTAGCTACCAAGTAGCTGACAATCGTCGTTTCGATGTAAACCGTTTCCACAAGTTTCAACTTTGCAGAGCCTTCACCGCGCGCTGAACGGCCGCTACGGCGGTGTCAACATCTTCCAATGTGTTCTCCAGCCCAAGCGAGAAGCGAATCATCTGCCGGGAAGCCGCTGATTCTGGTTTCATTGCGTTGACCACATGCGAAGACTCGTCGGAATCGGCGAGACAAGCCGAACCTGACGATGCGCAGATGGCTTCCTGATCGAGCAGAATGAGCAGTGCTTCGGATTCGATTCCGTGGAAGGTAATATTGGTCGCGTTCGCCAAGCGCTGCGTCTTGTGGCCGTTTAATTCGGTGTTCGGAATGCCCTCACCCCCAGCCCCTCTCCCATCCGATGGGCGAGGGTAGCCAAGAATTCCTTCCTCCAGCGCATCGCGCATCGGACGGACTTTTTTCTCGTAATCCGGAAGATGTTTCCGCGCGAATTCCGCCGCCTTGCCCATGCCGGCAATCAGCGCCACGTTCTCGGTGCCACCGCGCCAACCACGTTCTTGATGTCCGCCGTAGAGGTATGGCGAGAAGGGCGATTTGCGACGCACGTAAAGTGCGCCGATGCCTTTTGGCGCATGAAACTTGTGGCCGGTGAGCGAAAGGTAGTCGGCCTGCATCCCGCTATCGCGGGACACGTCAATTGTCACCTTGCCCGCCGCCTGCACGGCGTCGCAGTGATAGAGCACGCCCCGCGCGCGGCAAATCTCCGCAATCTCCTTAACCGGGAACAACACGCCCGTTTCGTTGTTCGCCCACATCAACGACACAACGGCGGTCTCGTCCGTCACCGCGTTTTGCAGGTCCGCCAGCTTGAGCAATCCTTCCCTGTCAACCGGCAGATACGTCACCCGGTAGCCTTCCTTCTCCAACGTCATGCAATAGTTCAGCACCGACGAATGTTCAACCGCCGACGTGCCGATGTGCCGCTTGCCGGGATTGGCCTTGAGCGCCGCCTGAATCGCCGCGTTGTTGCTCTCCGTCGCGCACGACGTAAAAATCACGTCGCGCGACTGCGCACCGATCAATTCCGCCACCTGCGCCCGCGCGGTTTCGATCACCGTTTTCAACTTCGCCCCAAACTTGTAGCTGCTGGAAGGATTGCCCCATTGCTCCGTGAAATAAGGCAGCATTGCCTCGTAAACTTCGGGCAACACTGGGGTTGTGGCATTATGGTCGAGACAAATCACATCAAGCGGCGACGAGCTTAGCGTGAATGAACGATTTGCAGAACAAAAAAGCCGCGCCCGTTTTCGAAAGGCTAGGATCTAATGCGCCAATGCTCTACCGCTCATTAGAGCTTTAGAGGGGATGAGGTCAGGGACGGTTAACCAGTTAATTCGTCAAATTCGGAATGGACCCGCGCTGCTTCGAGGCGGCATTTTCCACCTTGTTCCTCAGGAGATGAATCAATGCCTTCACCGTGAGTTCGAGAAATAGAAACGGCTTTGCAATAAAATCGTCCCCACCGCTCATCGCGGCGTTTTTTCGGCCTTCAAACCCTGACAACTGTGTCACAAAAATTACCGGAATACGAGTGTAACCAGGCAGCGCGCGCAATTTCTGGCAAAGTTCGAATCCGTTCAGCCCTGGCATCTCGACATCCAAAATCACCAGGTCCATGCGATTCTCCTTTATGTACCGCTCCGCCTCGTACGGATCCTCAAGGTCCACCGAGGTGAGTTGCCCCTTTTCCAACGATCGAGTCACGGCTTTTCTGGAAATCGCATCATCATCGACAACGAGTATTCGAGGAGAAACCGGATAATCAATGGTCTGCTGCCGGATTTGAGGCTGAAGTAACTGCCCGATAAAATCGATTCCTTGAGAAATCGTGCGGATCGCCGAGGCGTTTAGTTTCTTAGGAGAACTCCGTAGCTCGCTCAAAAGTCCCTCCATGGCTCCCGCGAGCCTCGCACTTGTCGTCAGTTCAAACAGTTCCACGCTCGAAGAGAGCACCCGAAAACGGCAAAACAACTCTCCGATCTGGTCTGAGCGTCTCGCGGGATCCACGCTCGCCAGAACGCCTTGGGCAATTTTCTTGAGGTTTGCGATTTGCGCCGGGCATTGTTCAAAAAACTCATCGCGAAGATGGGCCACAGAATTCCTTGCGGCCTCCTCAGAAGCCGCTGAGGAATCTTCGCCATCGGAAATGGGAAGCGAGGGATCCGACGATTTCGCGCGCGCATCCAGAACCGCGTTCAGCGCCTGAACAATCTGCCTGGGCGTACTCGAACCTTTGTGCAGACAAAGCGTCGCACCAAGCGCCAGGGCATCTTTTTCGACGCCGCTCAAATACGCGTTGGAAAAAACGATCACTGGCAAATCCTCGGTCGCCGGATCGGCCCGAAGCCGCCTCAAGATCTCAAAGCCGCTGACTTTGGGAAGCATCAGGTCGAGAATCACGGCGTCCGGTTTAAAAACTGGAATCGCGGCCAATCCCTCCACACCGTCCTCAGCGAGCTTCACCTCGAACCGCTCCAGCTCGAAGCGGCACGAATAAACACGCCCCACGAGCTTGTCATCCTCAATGATCAACAGTTTTTTCATGGCGAATTCCTGGAAATCCCCGGCTATTGCCGCCTCAATTGACGCTTCAGATACTCGCGAACAACCGAGTATTCCCTGGACGCGACCGCCAGCAGTTCCCGGGCGCCCGACAGTTCCCCTCGCGTCCCCATTGCCTCCAATCCGAGCAATGCGTCCACCATGGAAGAGACGCCGCACGTGGTGCTGGCCCCGCACAGTTTATGGGAGAGATGTTTCACATCCGCTGCGGCCCCGGAATCGATCGCATCTCCAAGTTGTTGAAGAGACTCCTCGGTTTGGGAAAAATAAAGATCCACCAACTCGCGGACCGTTTCATCATCATTTCCCCCCATTTCGCGGAGCCGTTCCATATCGACTGGAGGTATGTCCGAATCCACGGGCGCCGGAGCTCCCTCCCCCTTCTTCCCCTCATGGGCAGACTTGGCATCCGCCGATGAATCCGCACTAGGGCTTTCCGCGCGCTCTCCACAGGTGGGAACCCAAAGGTCCAACACCTCTTTCAAGGCCGAAGTCTTGAGCGGTTTGGTGAGATAATCGTCCATGCCCGCCTCCAGGCATTTTTCGCGGTCCCCCTTCATCGCATGTGCGGTGACAGCGATGATGCGCACAGGCGTTCGCCCGGCATTGGAGGCGTCTTTTTCCAGCCGCCGAATCTCACGAGTCGCCTCGTAGCCGTCCAATTCCGGCATCTGGCAGTCCATCAGAATAATGGCTCTTCGTGTACTCGAGTGGGTGAATTCCAGCAGAAAAGCGGCTTTGAGCCAATGTAAATGGG
>JAQBVM010000484.1 GCA_027623095.1 Verrucomicrobiota bacterium | reverse complement strand
GGGGGTGGGTTCATGGGCACAGTGCGCGCTTGGAAAAGGGTCGAGGCTCTCCATGAACCGAAAGGAACGTTCAACGTTCATGGCTCCGATTCACAACCATACTTTGGAGATGTTCCCTGCCCATGAATCTCCACATTGACGCCAGTTTCTGGACTGCGCCAATCCTCCGGAGCTTTCGATCGATTGGGCTGCTCCAAAAGCGGTCGAGGACTCGGCTCATTGCACGCATTTCCGAATCGCAGTGCGAACAGCGAATCCCACCGGGATTCCGTCTCAAAGCCCAGGGTTGCGAGGCACGAGCTACCCTGGGAAACCGGCGGAAAATGGCCATCAACCCCAACGGGGTTGCGTCCTCGGGCGCACCCGGACAGCCGCAACCCCGTTGGGGTTGGCTTGGCCGGGTTCGCTCAACCCAGGGTAGCTCGCAAGCTCGCAACCCTGGGCTTTGCGGCGTAATCCCTTTGGGATTGTCGCTGGTTGACGCAAAATGCGTGTAAGGAGCAGAGAGGACTTCTCCTTTGGGCGCCAGCGCCCATTTTCTGGGTAACCGCTGAAGCCACCCCATAATCGCGGAGAATCCATTCCGGAAGGCTTCTGCCAAAACGAAGAGAGTCCGCCGAGCACAACGCGGCCGCCGGTTCGAGGTCGATGCGTTCAACGGATTATTCATCCGCCGGAACACGTCTTATTCGGTAGAATCGCTGGCGCATCATTCCATTGTTTTCGTCCCGGAATTGAATCGTTGTTTCAGAGGAAGTCAATCTTGTCAGCTCGATCCAGGCTAAAAAAGTTTCCGTCGCCTCAAGGACGTAGGTTTGGCCGATCTCTCCGCGTCCGGTGATCTCGACGGAACCAGCGTTCGTGATTCGAACTGACTCCAGATTCAGCCCGATCCAGGTGTTTTCCGGATCACGATCATTCAGGCCGGTGATTGGAATCGAGATGCCGTCAAACGAGCCGGCGCCATCGAATGACAACGATGGCCTTGACTCGGAAGGAATTGCGGCTTGATAGGTCAAGATCCGAGTCTGGTTGTCAAGAAAGGGCCCCCACCTCAGATGGCGCGAAGCTTGATCGAAAACGCCATCGTGGCTGATGAGGGAGACGGCAACACCCTCGGGAATACGCTCTTCGACGGCTTGCGCTAACGTTTGATCGCTCGGGTCCACCCTGACCCCGACTTGAATCGTATTCTCTGCGGACTCGAAAGTGTTGAGGTCTCTGCGAATAAAACTTCGATTCCGATCGGTCTGAAGAGGTTCGGTTATCGAGACGTTCAATTTGCCGAGTGGTTCCGTATTTCTTGGGATTGCGTTGATCCACCATTTCGGCGCGGGACCGGCTGTTGAATCGAAGTAGTACTTCTCGCCACCGCGCCAGAGGGCGCCCGCTTTTGTGACGTAGTCCATCGGAATCGGATTGGGATCGATTGGCCAGCGAGTACCCATTTTCCATGCGAGGCCGTAAGCGGTGATTTCGTTCAAGGTCATGACAAAATCCGCAGGCCCGCTGTCCGCCGGATGAAACAGCGCGGAACCGATCTGGCTGGCGCCCACGATTGAACTTCCTACTCCGTCTGCGGATGCGCGGCCTGAAAAGGTTTTCTCCCCGCGGGATCCCGCGGGAGGAGTGACACGGTAACGCAAGAGTCTCGGTTTTCCGTCGAAATACGGGCCAAACTTCACCGCGCGATTCAGGGAATCGAAAACACCATCGGCGCTTATCTCTCGAACCGATGTCCAACCCTCCGGGATTCGCTCCTCGACAGCGTACACGCTCGTCGCTTCGGGTGGAGTTGCGGTCAATTCAACGGTGAATTCGACGCCCGGAGAGTAACCGGACGGCAGTCGGCGCTCCACGAATGGTTTGGCTTCGATCTCTCTGATGGTAATTTCCACAGGCGCCGAAGTTACGTCCGCGCCCTGCAGATCTTTTCCGCGTACAGTCAATTTGTAATTGCCCGAGCGAGCTCCGGTCCATTCGAAACTGTGGAAGATCACCTCCCCTGGATCCGGTGCTCGAATGAACAGAATCTCGGATACTCCGATGCGGTCTTCGTTCGCGAAAAACTCCACGCGATTGATATAGCTTTTCGGGTCTCGGGCGATTGCGGCAATTGGAATCGGGCGCGCTGGTGAGAACGTTTGTCCGCCGGCAGGAGAGGTAATCACGATTGACGCGGAAAGGTTGGTGCCGCCCGTCACCGTGATTTTCACGGGCTTTGATTTTGTCGAGGCTCCGGTGTCATCCGTGGCTTGGGCGATGAGGGTATGAGTTCCGGGCGGTGGTGATTTCCACGAAAACCGAACGAGATCGAACAAAAGCGAACTCAGGGTTTCACGGCGGATTTCTCCCAAGCTCGTTTCATTCGCGAAAAACTCGATAGAGCGGACTCGCCCATCGATGTCGTCCGCCAAAGCGAGGATCGTGATCTCTCCGGTGGACCGGTATGTCGCGCCGTTGATGGGGCTCAAGATAGAAATCGTCGGAGGCGTATTCGCGGAAGCGCCAAGCATTTCCGAAACGGGTCCGAACACAAAAACAGCCACGAAAATGGCGAATGATTTTCTCATAACAATTCTGAATCTACATCATGGCGATTCGTAGCGAAAGCTGTGCCAAATTAGAACGGTTTAGGTCGAGAACGGGAGGGTGAGGTTCCGCCGAACCCTGGAATTCAGTTTCGAATGGGTTCGACGTGAATCTCACCCTCCCCCGCAAAACGAAAAACGTGCTGCAATCGGCGTTCAATCAGCGTTTTATCCGAAACGGTTTCCTAACTGGGATAAGGTCTTCAAGGAGTGGGAGAGGCCAGGGAATAACAAACTTTCGCTCCACGGAACGTGTTAGGTAACCGGAAGCTTGAATTCCGCCAAGAAGACAATGAGTCGGTATGCGAGAAACGCAAAGATCACCAAGAGAGCAATCTGAAACGGGGTGATCTTTGGCCTATTACCAAAGATGCGGCGAAGCAATCGTTTCCATCGAGAACGATGGAGTGGGTGGCCACAGTGCGCGCAATTATCATTGGCGCGGATGTTGGAATGTCCGCAACTGTGACATTTAATATAGAGACGGGCGCCGCACTGGGTACAGTGGTTGGATCCTCCGGAATTGCTGTGGCCGCATTTGGAGCAACTGAGATCAAGTTTTTTTGCGGTTTTCTCTTTCTCCAAGTGTTTCATGCCCTCCAGCGAATTCGATCTTCCAGTAAGAGCTGCGCTCTCAAGCTTTGCATGGTCTCTCTTGGAAAACCGATTTCGATTGTGAACGTTAAGATTCCTAAGTGCCTAGACCCAAGGCATCACAATCGAGATATGCACCCAACAATGCCGATCAGCGCTGTGATCCTTGAACCGTTCCTACGGGCTGATCGTTACCGAAATACGAGCCAAATGTCAATCTGCTTTACTCTTTGACCGCGAGTGCATCTCCGAGTTGATGGTGGAGTTGCATCCTTCAGTCGGGCTGCGGCTTGTCCCAAGCCGCAGCGATCCCGATCAAATGGATGCATCAGTTTGATTCCGATGCGTGGAATATTTTCCGAGTGCTGCGGGCTGAGACAGCCCGCGGTCGTGCGCCTGTGAATGCGTACCACACAGCG
>JAQBVM010000483.1 GCA_027623095.1 Verrucomicrobiota bacterium | reverse complement strand
GATTGTCCCGCAAATTCGTTAAACCCTTCCCACTCCAATCCTATCTGTCTTTCTCAGTGCAGCCCTGGCCGGGGACCGATTGCTCAAGGATGTGGCGCGCATTCTCAGGAACAACACGCGCCCGTTGGATGTTATCTGCCGCATGGGGAGCGATGAATTCACACTGGTGCTTGAGGGCGTGGATGAGCTGGGCGCAACCCATACCGCAAACCGGCTCCGGCAGGTCCTGGACAATCTGCGGTTTCAACACAATGGTCGGTTCTTCCCGGTGAGCGTCAGCATTGGGATCGCAGGAGTGAAAGGGTGTCTGAGTCCGCCTGACGCATTGAACCGGGCGCAATCGGCCTGCCGCCAGGTCAAGGTGCGCGGTGGCAATGGATGGGAGCTCCTGAAATCGGAGCCTCCGCAGCAAACCCAATTAAGTGTCGATACCGACCGCTTCGTTCGCGTCAAAGATGCGCTGAAAGAGAATCGAATGGAGATCTGGCTTCAACCGATCGTCCCATTGAAAGATGGCTTGAAGTTATTTTACGAAGAGCTGATTCGCATGCGCGAGGTGGACGGCGAGCTGTCCACTCCGGTCAGTTTTCTATCGGCCGCGGAGCGATTCGGTAAGGCGCAGGAGATCGACCAGCTTGTGCTTGCAAAGGGCTTGGAATTGATGCGGCGGCATTCCGATCTGTGCCTCTCGATCAACCTGGCGGCTCGCACCTTTAACGACGTCGAGTGGCCCGCCGCGACCGAAAAGATGCTCGCGGATTCGGGCATTCAACCGAGCCGAATCTCGTTCGAGATTACGGAGACGACCGTCATCCAGGATTTGAAGCATGCGCAGGAAATCATGCTGAGGTTGAAAGACCTCGGCTGCCGTTTCGCTTTGGATGATTTTGGGGTGGGTGTTTCGTCGCTTCGATATTTGCGCGATCTGCCTGTGGATATCGTCAAGATCGACGGGGGATTTGTTGAGACGATTGATTTGGATCCCGTCAATCAAGTGCTCGTCAAATCGATTAACGATGTGGCGCATTCACTGGGCAAATTGACCGTTGCGGAGTATGTCGTGAGCGAATCGGTTTTGAATGTGGTTCAGGATCTCAAGGTGGATTTCGCCCAAGGGCTTTACGTTGGAGAGGCGGGGCCGCCTGCGAAAGTGCTGACTCAGGGGCGCCATACAGCGGTTGCATTGCAAACGTGTCGTACTCCAAGTCCTTTAAGTGATGGTTCACCATTAGGGCAGCCGTAATCACCGCTGTGGCCGCCGCCATCAAGAATCCTACGCCGTACATTCGTTCTCCCACCGAGATCGACAAAGTCGTCACACCGCCGTTCACCACTGTAAAAATCAGGCAGCAGAGCATGGCGTCGAAACGTTTGTCCAGGTAGAATAGAATCGTCTGCAGAGCCAGGAAAATCACGAGAAGGAAAAGGCCCACCAGGGAGACCTGAAGCACTCCGGATTGGACCGCTCCTAACTGGAGCAAGTTCATGACTCGATCAGCCCCGAGGATCAAGAATCCGGTGAAGAAACCCTGGACCTTGATCAACAGGAGCAGCCCCTCGCGAAGCGACTCGATCATTTCCGTCTTGATCTGACGGATTTGTCTCATCGTGCCTTTTTTCAGCACGTGCTGGCTAAAGAGCAGATTTTTGGTCGCGAATTCGGTCTCTAGCTTGAGTAAGAACACCGCCATTCCAGGCAGAATTGTCAGGAAACTGAAATAGACGACGCGATCAAAGACCGGGGAAGCGCGGAGAACTCCAGCGACCACTTCGGACTGGGGGTCGATCCACCAATAGAGGAATTTGTCCATCCAAACGCCGAGATTGTACAGAAGTCCGGCGAGCGCGAGATCCCAGTATTTTCGAAAACAAGAAAAGAAATCTCCGGCGGGCGCCTGAGTATCCCCGAGTTCCCTGTAAATCACACCTGTGAGAATGAGGAGCAGCAGCCCGTGACCGAGCGTAAAACCAAGCATCGCTCCCCCTAGGCCAAAATGGATTGCCAGTTGCCAGGATGCAACAAAACTGACGCCGCAGCCCGCTGCGAAACCCAAAAGTAATGCGTAGTAGTTCTTCAGCGCGGAAAGGAAGATGCTGCTAATCCAAATCGACGCTACAATTGCCGATAGGAGCGCCGCGGACCATTGGTACAGCGGCGGGCCAGGCACGAACCCGACAAAGAAAAAAGCTCCGAGAATTGCGAACGAGAATGCCACCCAGCCAAGGCAGGCGAGATAGGTTGGAAAGATCGTGTTGCTTTTGTTCGCATACTCCTGGTCTGCCACGTGCCTGGTTAATACCAGTTGAATGGGACCCGTCAGAACCAGAGTAAATCCGTAGATCACTGAGATCGACACGAAGAAAACCCTCCGATCCGCCATCATGTCGAGGGTCGCGAGAACAGTACCCAGAAAACCAAGCGAAATGACGGCAATCAGCCACGCGCCGCTTCCAATGACTCCGGCGTAGGCATACGCCTGGAACACAGCGAGGTAACCCTTCTTTGAGAGAATCTTGTTTAGTTCGAATCCAATTCCCGCCATTTAAATTACCTTTCCGAAATCACAGGCGCATTGAAGCTTTCAGTCGATTGGGGGTGGGGAACACCTCCAAAGACGGACCGTGAACCTGTAAGGGTGGGGCGACACTCCGTGGAGCCCTGATCTAACCGTGAAGAGATCGAACAAAAACAAAGTGTGCGATGGAAACGCCAGAAAACCCTGAAACCACTCGCCTTTCCAAAGGACCATTTTTGGCAGCCTGGACACCGCAAGGAGTAGCCAGGGCTCCACAGAGTGGCGCCCCACCAATACTTGGAATTCATGAAGAAAGGCAATAAGCTCAACCCGACGTTTGTGTTCATTTCTTAATCTCAGACGAGCTCATCGCGCCGGTATAGAGCGTTCGATAGCTATCGAGCATCAACGCCATTGTATAGAACTCTTCAACCCGCCGGCGGCCGGCGGCTCCCATTGCGCGCCAGACATTCGGGTTCTGGAGAATCTCGACGAGCGCCTGCGCCGTTTCTTGCGGCGATAGGATTTTAGTTAATCGACCGGCTCGTCCGAGTGCTTTGTCCTCCGGGGCGCGACCAAAAATCAGTTCGCGACAGGCGCCCACATCCGTAGTAACCGTTGGGATTCCAGCGGCCATCGCTTCGAGAACAACCAGGGGCAATCCCTCACTGATGCTCGTCAAGACCATCACATCAATCTGAGGGATGATTTCCATTAGTTTTTGGCGTCCCAAAAAGTCCACTTTGTCCTCGATCCGAAGCAGTTTTACGATTTTCTGGCATTCCTCGAAATAATCCGGATCTTCCGAATAGGGGCCGGCGATCAGAAAACGGACATCGGAACATCGTTCGACCACGAGGCGCGCTGCGCGCAGCAGCGTTTTCACATCTTTGATGGGCACAACGCGCCCAACGAACCCAACCTGTTTGATTTCAGGCGCGGGTTGCCAGCGATCGAGTATGTGTTGCCGGATTGCGTCGAACTTGGACGGTTCGATGCCGTTTGGCACGACATCAATCTTATTCCCACGGTCTTTTTATTTGGAGCGGTGCTTGACGAGGGCTTGGAAAGGGATTTGGGGATTGTGCTG
>JAQBVM010000482.1 GCA_027623095.1 Verrucomicrobiota bacterium | reverse complement strand
GACTGAAGCGAAGGATTTCGAGTTAGCCAGCACGCTTTACGAGGCAGCCTGTTCGGCATTTCCGAAAAGCGGTTTGTTATTGGGAGGATGGAGCTACAGTTTGGCGAAACTGGGCAGACTTGATGAAGCGGTGACGATTCAACGTCGGGCGGTTGCCCTGGATCCGGACAATCCCGAGGTGTTGAGTGATCTGGGATGGGCGCTGATCGAAAGCGGTGGATTCGCCGAAGCGGAGGAAGTGTTGCGGAAAGCAGTGGCATTGTCGCCGCCCGACTATGATCGACCGCGCCACAACCTTGAGGAGCTTCGACGGCGCATGAAAACCTGACGGTTTTTCCTAAGCCGCAGGCTCGTTCAGGAGTGTTTGCGCCTTGGAGGCGAAACTCCTTCCTGACTCAAGGCTGGCCACGAGCCGCATCCGAACTCTTTATCCACAATCCTTTTTAAGGCGGGAGGCTCCGTTTCGTTAAACATGCCTCGAAAAACAGGGAACTCGACAAAATCCAGGAAAGAGCTGCTCCAAATTGCTCGCGAACTCCAAATCATGCTCGGCGAAATTAATCAGAAGATTGATCATTTGATCGAATGTTGCCGACGCTTTCACTTCATCACCGACGACCTCTCCCATTCACCGAAAAGTCGATTCCTTTGCTAACCTTTTTAGATTAGTGAGTTGATCCGAGTTTCGTTTTCACGAAACCGGTTTTTGGAATCCACTCCTCGATAGAACACAAGCTTTGCGCTCACCTTTAGCGCGAGCTCTTCACACTTCCCGTTTGTCCCCGTCAAATCGCCGGGCACCTGTTGTGTCTGTAAGGCATATCTCTTGGGCATTCGGGTCAACAAAGAAAGGAGTCAGAATGAAACATAACAATCATGCAACGGATCGCCGTGATCCAAACGAGTCGCCGTCCAAAGCGGCAAGCCGAAAGAAAAAGGGCATCATCGCGCACTCGGAGACCACGCCGGGACCGTGGGCGATTGAGGAGGATTCCATCGTCTATTGTCACTGGCAATATTCCGGATGGCCAAACTTCGGCCGCATTGTCGTCGCAAGAGTGGATTCCTCCTGGCCTCAGGGCGAAGAACGGCAGGCAAACAAACAACTCATTGTCACTGCCTGCAATGCCTGTCGCGAGGTCAATCCATCGAACCCAATCGCAGCAGCGCACAGCTATGTGCGATTGGTCCGCGCTGTTCGAATGCTCGCTCTGGAGGCATGGCGCTACGATGAAGAAGCCAGGGAGGACAACACACCGTATCACGTCTCGGCAGAGACACTGGAAGTGATCCGGGAGCTCCTTGTCATGCTCGGCGGAAAGGGGACTGAATGAATTCTTCGATCTGGCGAAAGACTACAAAAACCAAAGACGGAAACCATCTGTCGGTCTGTTTCAACAAATCAATCAACCTTCTCGTCGTTGACGTATTTCACGGAAACGAATCCGGGGGCAATGAGATCCTCCGCATGACTTTGAACGAAGAATGGCTGCTCGCCCATTGCCAACCGTACCAGAAGCGGCGAAACCGAAGCCGCAGAAAGGAGAGAATACTATGAAAATAAAATGCGAAAATTGTCAGAATATCATGCAAAGCGAGGATGAACTCGAGCACACCATCCCGGAAATCCCGGGCCTGCTCGACCGGATTAGTCCTGGCGAACCCGTCCCAATTGGTGAATGTCCGGAATGCGGCGCTTTGGTTCACGCCGAGGACGAGCAACCAGGCTTGCGCTGCACAGTGTGTAATGAACCAGTCAATGAATCAGAGTTACGAGAACATCTGGCCTTGCATTATCCCGGCGCGGAGCAATTGAGTTGGGAAGAGGTGCGTGATCAGTTCCGGCTCCATGAAAGCGGTGCCAGCCGCCACGACGAGAACGCCAGTAAAGTGAAACGGATTCTCGAGTCTGTTAATTCTGCCGATATCCTTGTCGTGGCCGACAGTCCCTATCTGGACCGCGTTGAAACGGAGCTCCAAACGGGTAACGTGAATAGCGAAGTGCTTCGGGCCACCTGGCACGACGCCGAAGGCTTGGAATACGAGGTGAGATTTACCGAAGCCGGACTGGCTCAAGCGCGGATCATCGGATACACGATTACAGCCCAAGATCACGAGGGCACGGAAACGAACATCGAATTATTCCGCCTGGTCCCAATCAACGTTCAATGCGTTGAATCCGCCCGCTCAGCCGAATCCAAGGAGACTTCAGACCGCTAACAGATTCCTGATTTCGACAGGAAGAAATCCTTCACGAATTCCTCGATGCGCCTTCATTGCCACGCGTCGCAGGCGTGATGTGATTCAACCATAAAACCAACCAGGCCGGCTCGCTCCATCGGGTGAGTCGGTCTTTTTTATTTCAAGGAAAGGAGATTATCGAGCTGCAGAAAGGATACGCGGCGGCCCTCGCCTCCAGGAAACCGGACGAATTCCTGGCGAAAGCCAAGGAGAGGGATGATCGGAAGAGCGGGTTCTGAGTTTAGAATGAGGGACCTTGAATAGCTTCGTCGATTTTTTTCTGTGTTTTGACATCTGCTGTTATCGCAACAGTCCCAAGCGTTGTTTTGCGAGCTTCACATATCCTGGATTAGCCTCAATTCCGACGCACGCGCGACCGAGTTTTGCGGCAACGATTCCCGTTGTGCCAGCGCCAAAGAATGGATCGAGAACCACTCCGGGAACCATTCCTGCGTTGCAGTCGCAAGCGGGAGACTCGCCTGTAAGCATGGCGCCAGACCGAAGACGCACTGAATCCAACTCGATGCGATCACTTCGAATCAAATCCTTCTTGGTATTTCGGCCAGATCCTTTCCCAGATCGCTTTCTTTCAATATACCGAGTGAATTCGTCTTTCTGCGGAGTGCCACACTTCGCGCATACAAACCGCGGACATCCGGTCTTGATGGGAATTTCACAAAGCTTCTCTGGGTAAGCCGCGAAATGGGCACCGTCAAATCCCCGCGTTGGAATGTTCCAGACACACCGCATGTTTCTTCCGAGCGGATTGAGTCCGCCTTTGGCGATATTCTGCAGAACCTTGAATGGATTCTGACCGGGACCGACTTGCGTCTTGTGTCGAGCGGGGTTGTATCGTTCGTTGTTCGTGCGGTATCGCTGAACCCGCCTGATTGTGGATTCGTGGTGCGGTTCGAACTGTTGTCTAAAGAAGTAGTGCGGCGATTTGGTAAAGAAGAAAAGGTATTCGAAATCGACCGAGAAACGATCCTTCGCGCTACACGGCAGAGCGTTTGGCTTTTGCCAAATGACCACGTTTCGCAGAATCCATCCCCGGTTTGTCATCTCGATAGCGAATCGGAATGGGATCGAACACAGGGACTTTGCGCTAACCGTTTGGATTAAGCTCGACGGCGGACGTTGATTGGAACCTGTTCGGCGCGCTTTCCCGCTCAGCCTGTGCGAGGCCGCTCCCCAGCTTCCAGCATAAGTATCACCCAAGACGATCCAACACGTGCCGCTTGTCTTTAAAACCCGGTTCACTTCATCGAATATCTCGCAGAGATGCTTGAGGTAGAGTTCGAAGCTTGGCTCGAGACCGAGCTGACCTTTCCAGGCTCCGCAGATGCGGCAGGAATGGGAACAGCGCCGG
>JAQBVM010000095.1 GCA_027623095.1 Verrucomicrobiota bacterium | reverse complement strand
TCCGCGCTCCTCTCCTCAATCCGAAGAAGAAGAAGCGGTTCGGGCGTGTCCTCATTCGGAGATGCGCCCTCCACGGCTCGGCTTCGCTTTTGCATTTTGACACTCGAAGTGTTGCTCTCTAAAGTCGCCCGATGACCGCCACCGCGTTTCGCCGCCTGTAAAATGCCGATTCGCTCCGTCACCTTTATTCTTTGGCTCTAAGAAATGCCTCAAAAAACTCGAGTCGCGGTCCTTGGCGTGGGCGCGCTCGGCAAGGAACACGCCAGGATTTACGCGGAATATGCTGCAACGGGCCGCATTGAATTTGCGGGGGTTTACGATGTCGCTTCGGACTTGGCTTCAAAAATCGCAAGCCGGTTTGGAGTTCGATCGTTCAACTCGGTAGAAACCGCGGCAGCAGCGAGTGACGCTCTAAGCGTTGTCACCCCCACCCAAACGCATTTCAAGGTTGCCAAGCCGCTGCTGGAAGAGGGCAAGCATTTACTGATCGAGAAGCCGATCACGAACAACGCTGCCGAGGCTTCCGACCTCATAGAAACAGCGATTCGCAGCGGCGCGGTGCTCCAAGTCGGACACGTCGAACGGTTTAATCCTGTCTTCAAATACCTGGACTCAATCGCGACGGAACCGCGTTTTATTGAGACGCATCGTCTTTCACCCTATCCCTCCCGAAGCACGGACATTGGCGTGGTGCTCGACCTGATGATTCACGACCTCGATGTTGTTCTCGCTTTTGTGAAGGCGCCGGTCACTTCTGTCGATGCGGTTGGCATTCCGGTTCTAAGCACGTCCGAGGACATTGCCAACGCGCGGCTGAGGTTCGCCAACGGCTGTGTCGCCAATCTCACCGCAAGCCGGGTCAGCCCCGAGCGCATGCGGAAAATCCGAGTCTTCAGCAGCGGCCCGGCGACGAGCTATGTCTCACTCGATTACCGGGCTCAAGAAGGCTTTATCTATCGAATCGCACGCGACGGGGAAGAAGAGTCTTCTTTCCTCAAGAAGATTCTAGCTTCGCGCGATTCTACGATTATCAGCGAATTTGGGGGAAAACGCATCGTGCGAGAGCCCGTTCCGATCGAGAAGGATGAACCTCTCAAGCTTGAGCTCAGAAGTTTTATCGATTGCATTGAAGCCCGGCAGAATCCTGTCGTCACAGGAGAATCGGCCAAGCTGGCGCTCGATTTGGCGTTGGAAATCACTCGGCAAATATCGAGTCAATGACGGCACGACTTCCTCAATCGTTTATGCTGGTCGCGGGCGAGCCCAGCGGAGACCGTCTCGGCGCCGAGCTGGTTACAGCGCTTCGGTCCACAAGCGAATTAAGGGCTCTCCCGTTTCCACCGCAGTTTTTCGGAGCGGGCGGCCCCCTGATGAGAGCGGCGGGAGTGGATCTGGCCATTGATCTAACCAAGCATTCGGTCTTTGGAATATCGGATGCCTTGCGACAGTATCTGAAATTCCGGAGGTTTTTCAGGCAGCTTCTTTGCCTGTCCGAATTGAGACATCCGGATGCGGTCATTCTGATCGACTTCGCGGGACTGAATCGCCGGTTCGCGCGCGCGCTCAAGAATCGGATCCGATCGCGACTCGGAACGTTCCGAAATTGGAATCCGAAATTCGTATATTACGTCTCGCCGCAAGTCTGGGCGTCGCGGGAATCACGCGCCTACAGCCTCGCTCAAGACATCGATCTGTTGCTGAGCATTTTCCCGTTCGAGAAAGATTGGTATCACGCTCGAGTCCCCGGAATGAAGGTTGAGTTCGTCGGCAATCCGCTCGTGGATCGATTCAAGAGGACTCGCATCGGAAAAAGCCTCCGAAATTCCGGAGCTGCGAATGGCGCCCAAAACCCAAAACCTGAAAGTTCACCCACGTCTCACCGACGCCTGATCCTATTGCTTCCCGGCAGCCGAATGCGTGAATTGGAAACGCACCTCCCAATCATGCTGGGCGCTGTTTCAAAAATCCAAGCCTCCGAGAAGATCGACGCGCGGATGATTCTGCCAAGCCCGGAACTGGCAGCTTGGGCCAGTCAGCGGACACATCTTGTTCCGGATCTCGATATTCGATGCGAACCCCTCGCCGATTCCCTGCCGGACGCCGATCTGGCGATCGCGTCATCGGGAACCGTAACAATGGAGTGCGCCTTCTTCCAAATCCCGACGGTTGTCCTATACAAGACCTCCTGGCTCACCTATGAGATTGGCCGGCGAATCATCAAAGTTAATTTCATAGCAATGCCGAACATAATCGGCGGCGAGAAGATCTATCCCGAGCTCATCCAACACCGTGCCACGGCGGACACGGTTTCAGAGGAGGCTTTGCGCCTTCTGAATAATCCGGCGCTGAGAGAGCGAATGAAAATGAAGCTTGCGCGCGTGACCGCTTCCTTGGGCGGCCCCGGAGCGAGCCAGCGGGCGGCCACGGCAATTATCCGCCTATGGCGCACCGCGCCGTGTTGCTTCCTCTAGCGAGGCGGGGCCTCAGACCCGGCGCTTGGAGCGCGGCTTGTCCCAAGCCGCAGCACTTCCGCAGCGGGTGGGGTTTCATAGGTTCGGGCGCACGCAATACGTCCACGTGCTGCGGGCTGAGACAGCCCGCGGTCCGGTGCATGCCAATGAAAACTTGACTCAGTTACAACAACGTTTGAAGTTCAAGGACTCTAGACAAAGCCCGCCCATCCGAGCTTCACCAAATTCGACGCCATACAAATGATTCGCCTGCCCCATAGCCGGAAGAACCTCCTCTTCATCCTGTTGTTTCTGAACTTCGTGCTTTTTGGCGCAAGCATGACCGTCTTCGGCGCGACTCTCCCCACGATCATTCGGACGCTGGATTGGAGTTATTGGGTGGCCGGCGTGATCATTGCCTCGAATTCGTTCGCCTATTTCGTCACGACGTTTATTTCAGGGTTAATGGCGCATCGTATTGGGTTAAGGCGGTTGATGATTTCCGGTCTCTTGCTGCAAGCCATCGGAATAGGTCTATTCGGAATGTTTCGAAACATTCCCTTCAACGCAGTCGCCTTTATTCTTGTCGGAACAGGCCAGGGCGCGATCGAGATTGTGACAAATTATAGTGTCGTGGGGATGGAACGTCCCGGACAAAGCCGGTTGATGAATCTGGTGCATTCGGCTTTCACGATCGGCGCCATTGTCGCACCGTTCATCACAGGAGCGCTCATCGGGATCGAAATCGGATGGCGATCCATTTATCTAAGCTTTGCGGTGGCGAGTCTTCTGATGATGGGCGCTTTTACACTTCAATCGGTATCGTTTATCGAGCCAGAAAGAGAACCGGAATCAAAGGGAATGGCCGGCTTGAAAACCCTCCACCAGCCGATTCTTTTGCTTCTGGCGCTGACAATGTTTCTTTATGTGGGCGCTGAGATTGGCATTTCTTCTTGGATTTCCGAGTTCTTTGTAACGCAGTTTGCTCTCGCCCCATCAACCAGCGCCTACATGGTCTCGCTTTTCTGGCTTGGAATATTCGCGGGACGACTAGCAACGTCGTTTCTCTACAAAGGCGATCGCCAAACGCACGTACTCTTTGCGTTTTCGGTCTTCTCCGCGCTTTCGCTGGCTCTAGCGTTATTCATCAGACAGGCGGCAGTCTCGGCTGCATTTTTTCTGTTCGCGGGCCTCGGTTTCTCGACGATATACCCGACCGTGATGACCATCGTCAGCAACCGTTATCCAAGCGCGCGAGGCGTTTCGATTGGGGTCATATCCACCGCGGGCGGGATCGGAATGTGTGTGTTCCCCCTGATCATGGCCGGCATCGCGGATCTAACCAGCATCCGAAACGGGTTTTGGTTCTACCTGTTGTTGACCGTCGTGATGACCGCAATCAGCGCCATTCTGTTCTGGAAGTTTGGGCGGTCCAATCGGCGCGCCTGAAAGAATCAGGGAAACCGGCAAGGCGGGCCTATTTCTCCTGCAAACCGTTTTGCGATTTCAGAAAGTCATCATACACCATCCGTATCCCGGTCTCGAAATTAATTCTCGGCTTCCAACCAAGTGCGAAAAGCCGCGAGCTATCCAGAAGCTTTCGAGGCGTTCCGTCAGGCTTCGAACGATCCCACTGAATTTCGCCTTCGAATCCAACAATCCGCCGGACGGTTTCAGCCAGAGCTTTAATGGAAGTTTCGTCTCCGAAACCGACATTGATCAACTGCTCTTCGTCATAGACCTCCATGAGAAACAGACAAGCTCGAGCCAAGTCGTCCGCGTGAAGCAATTCTCGCATCGGACTCCCCGTTCCCCAACAGAGGACCGCCGAATCATTCCTGACTTTTGCCTCGTGAAATTTTCGAATCAGGGCGGGCAATACGTGTGAAGATTCCAAGTCATAGTTGTCGTTCGTGCCATAAAGATTGGTAGGCATGACGCTGATAAAATGACAGCCGTACTGCCGCCGGTAGGCCTGGCACATCTTGATTCCCGCGATCTTCGCGATGGCGTACCATTCGTTCGTCGATTCAAGAGGTCCGGTCAGCAAATACTCCTCTTTCATCGGCTGTGGCGCCAGTTTGGGATAAATGCAGGAACTGCCGAGAAACAGGAGTTTTTTGACGCCAAATCGAAATGCGGAATTGATCAGGTTGTTCTGGATCTGGAGATTCTCGTAAATGAAAGCTGCCGGTTCGGTGCTGTTCGCAAGGATGCCGCCCACTTTGGCCGCCGCAACAAAAACAAACTCAGGCTTCGCTATTTCGAAAAAGCGGGCAACACTCGCCGAATCCATCAGATCCAACTCCGATCGGGTCCTGCAAATCGCATTAGGATACCCCTGCGCCTGCAGTTCCCGCCAGATGGCGCTGCCAACGAGTCCTCGATGCCCGGCGACGAAAATCCTAGATTCACGGCTCAGTTCCATTTCACGAGTCTAGATTCGGAATCTCTGAGTCAGCAAGCATCGTGTTCCTGAGCATATTCAAATTTGACATTGGCATTCCGTGTGCTTTGCTAGCCTGGTAGCGGTCGGCAGAGGGCAATACGTGGACAAAATAAGTCGTAATCATATTAACCCGCCCTCGGCCCTGTTCACGCCGCTCAACAGAACGAAAGGTTAGCTATGCAAATTAAACTCAATCGCAGATCAGGGTTTACACTCGTTGAAATCATGATTGTTGTGGCGATCATCGGCCTTCTCGCGGCAATCGCGATTCCTAACTTCGTGAAAGCCCGCCAGTCGGCTCAGAAGAACGCCTGTATCGCAAATCTGAGGCAGCTGGAAGGCGCCAAGGAGAACTGGGCATTGGAAAACAAGAAAACAGAAGGCACGGCCACAACCGGTTCTGAGACGGCGATCAATGCATTCCTGCGAGGCTCAGCGGCACCGGTATGTCCCGGCGGCGGCACATACACCTACGGAACCGTGGGAACCGCTCCCTCCTGCAGCTTGGCTGCTTCGAACGGACACACCACGTAGGTCGGATTCTAGCAAAGCGTTTGAAAGGCTTGAGCGGCGATGCCCTCAAGCCTTTTTGTTTGAAACAAATACCCTGAACTGCCATGAGGTCCCGCCAAAGCAAACATGGTTTTACCCTGGTTGAGATTATGATCGTCGTCGCCATCATCGGTCTGATAGCGGCCATTGCGATCCCAAGCTTGACAAAGGCAAGAATCCAAACTCAAACCAAAATCTGCATCGAAAACCTTTCGCAGATCGAAACCGCTAAACAACTCTGGGGTCTGGACAACGGAAAAGTGGATGGTGATACGCCGTCAACCCTGGATCTGATCGGGGCCACTCTGTATATCAAACAGATGCCGGCTTGCCCTGGAGGAGGGATGTACGATTTCAAGGCGATCGGACAAACCGCGACATGCTCTCTTGCGGGACATACACTTTGAGACTCGATTTCCTTGAAACCGTCTTTCAGTTAACAATAGCCCAATGATAATTCGGAAACTCGCAAAAATTCTCCGCGGGGACTCAACACCTTTTCAGCTCTTTGCCGCATGTCTGCTCGGATCGACGCTCGGGTTTCTCCCCGGATTCGCCCAAGCGCCCGGCCTGATTCTCACATTTGCGGCTCTCCTGATTCTCCTAAATGCGAATTTGGCGCTGGCTGGCATTGTTGGGGTCCTCGCGAAGCTAGTCTCTTTGGCCCTCACCCCGGTAGCCTTCGGCCTGGGACGTTTCCTCTTGGATGGCCCAACACAGGCCTTCCGCTCGATCATCAACGCTCCTCTGCTCGCTTGGTTTGGCTTCGATTACTACACAACCACTGGCGGTGTCGTGTTAGGGCTCATTTTTGGTCTAGGGGCCGGTGCATTGATCGTCAAAGGAGTAACCGCTTTTCGGAAGAGAATGAAGAAGATCGGAGACAGCTCGGAGGCCTTCAATCGCATCGCTGGAAAAGGCTGGGTGAAGATCCTGTCGGTTGTGCTTGTGGGTGGCGCTTCAAAAAAGAGTTTTGACGATCTTCTCTCCCGGAGAGTTGGAAACCCGATTCGCGTCTTGGGGTTGGTGTTTCTCGTTCTGGTGGCCGTTCTTGGCTTTATCTTCCAACAGTTCGCGTCGGGACCCATCGTGAGAATGGCGTTGGAGAGCGGTCTCGGAAGAGCCAACGGCGCAACCGTCGATGTTGGAGAAGCCGATCTGGACATGAAGTCCAATCGCTTGACAATCATTAACCTCGCCGTTGCAAACGCAAAAGCCCTGGATACAGATCTGTTTCGCGCGCGCAAACTGGAGGCCGACTTAAGCGGTGTCAGCCTTTTGCGAAAACGTGTCGCTATTGATCGGTTATCCATTGCAGAAGCCAGCCAGGGAGAGAAACGAGCGGAACCTGGGCAGGCATTCGGGAAAAAGTCCGAGCCGATCGAACGCAAACCGATCACGATACTCGACGCCAAATCGATCGATGAGTATTTGAAGAGCGCCCAGGTTTGGAGAGAGCGTCTGGCGCAACTGCAGGATTGGCTCGAAAAGATCTCCGGACCGGCATCGGACACCGCTGGAAAGTCGGAAAGCCTCAAAGAGAGGCTGGAACGTGAGGTCGCCGAACTCGGATACACACGGGTTCGGGCGAGCCATCTGATTGAAGGAGCGCCGACGCTGACCATTACCGAGCTTGTCATTCAAGGTCTGAAAACATCCGGAATACAAGGCGAAACGCTCAACGTGAAGGGAGCAAACCTTTCGACCCATCCTCAATTGCTTGGCAAAGCAGCTCAAATCCGGATCGAATCCAGCGGCAACTCGTTTCTGTTCGAAACCGCATTGGGAGGCGCTGCCACTGCTGGAACTGAAAACAGGTTGGAGCTTGCTTATCGAAATCTTGAAACGGACAAGCTGGCGAGCGGATTGAGATTCGACGGAACAAACCCGGTTCAGGGTGGCACGACCGATCTGTCCATAAACGGGACTTGGCTTGTCGAAAATGGCGTCACTGTTAACCTCGAGGCGGCTTTGACGCTCCGCGACAGCACCATCCAACTTCCAAAACTTGGACCCAGCGTGGTCAAGGAGCTCACGATTCCGATTCATATCGAAGGTGAATTGAAGAATCCAGCCATTCGCATCGACGGAAAGCAGTTACAAGACGCGCTCGCGCGGGCTGGTGTCTCCCAGGCCAAAGAAAAAATCACCGAGAAAGCGCGAGAAGAAATAAACAAGAAGCTCGACGGAAAGATTGGGGAATCGCTCGGGGGTCAGGGAAAGAAACTCCTGAACGGAATCCTTGGCGGCAAGAAAGACACCCCGTAATCCTGAAGCACTGGCTTGATACAAATGCGGAACCTGCGTCGCGGCACGCCAAAGGATCCGGCAGAAGAATTACCGGCGTGCGGAAAGCTACTGCAACGTCTTGTAAGTCACCACTCGCGTAATCTCCCAATCGCGACCAGAGCGTTTTAATTCAATCTTCAATTCCTGGGAGATCGAGATTTCAGATTGCATTCCCGCTTTCCACCTTCCGCCGACAAGAGCCGAGGCGAAGACGATCGCCGAATCCGCCTCGGGCGACACCTTGACCAAAATGTCCACAAACTCGATCTCCAACTGCTGCCACCGTTCCGGTACACCTCTCAAGTTGAACTCCAATTCATCTCGTCCATTGATGTTTCCCCATCGCGATCGCGGGAGGATATCAAAATAGACACCGGTCAGATCGACTGAAACGTCCGAACTGAAGAACGCGAGAATCTTATGTCTTCTGATCGTTTCCGGAATCAAACCTTCACTCTCATGAAAGGTCATGAACTCTGCCAAATCCTTGAGTCTCGCCTCGATGAACTTCTCATTCGTCGGCCAAAAGCTGATGACCATCCACACAAGAAGTGCGAGCAAGCACAAAAGCCCAATGAAGATCCGCACCCTCTTCAAAACAATACCTTCCCAATAATCTGGCGAATGTGGAACACCCCGTCTCCAGTAACGCGCCGATTATCACCGATCACGAAGTATTGGTTCTCCTCCAAAACAAGAGAGAATCGATTGCGCGCGCGGGAGCTTTTCAGTTTCACATAGGGTTCTTCGATCTGTTTGCCGTCGATATAAATACTGTTTCCGCGCACTCGGACCGCTTCACCTGGCAAGCCAACGATCCGCTTCAGAAAAAGAAACTCTTTCCCATCCACTCTTTGCCCTCTCCTGCGTGTCGCTACCACATCTCCGCGCTTCGGATTGTCAAATCGATACGCCAATCCATTAATTAGGTTCCATTTGCCCTCAATGTAAGTCGGCTCCATGCTGGCCCCTTTGATTTCGATTGGGATCAGGCAGTAACGGAAGATCAGATTCGCCGCGATGACCATGAACAGAAGTCGGACCAACGTTCTCCTGGGATGAGCGCCGATTACCACCCTAGCCCACCCCGATACCGGTGGCTTCGACAGAATCGCTTCTTCCATAAATCAACAGTCCTGCGAAACCTATATTCATCCGGACCGCGAATGCAAGCCAAGCTGGCAAAGTGAATCAGCCGCGAACTCTCACATCAGACGCGTTGGTTGCGAACCTCCTTACAATGCAACGCAACTTGTCCTGCACAGCAGCCCTGACGGGAAGGGTGGACCGGAATGATCGGAGCTATGGATCGATCTGGTTCTTCAAACACGATTGAAAAGCACTTCGCAGTTCGGGGTAAAGAAACGAGAATCCTGATTTCTTAAGGACACTCGGCACAACACGCGAACTTGAGAGGAGCGCTTCATCCGCCATCCGTCCCAGTGCCAGTCGAAGAATGAACGGGGGGACAGGGATTACAGCAGGACGGGAAAGTACGTTTCCCAACGTCCTGGTAAATTCCGAATTTGAGACCGGCTGCGGCGCAACTAGATTCACAGGGCCGCGCAAAACGTCTCGGCTTAACAAATGACACAGCGCCGAGATCGCGTCGTCGATTGCAATCCAGCTCCAGAATTGCCGACCGTTGCCGAGAGGCCCTCCCATTCCAAACCTGAACGGAGGTAACATCTTCTTCAACGCCCCCCCTCGAGCGCTCAAGACAATTCCAAATCTCGGAAAAACAACTCGAATTCCCGCCTCGATGGCGGGCCTCGCCGCATCCTCCCACGCCTGTCCAAGCTCAGCCAAAAATCCCTCCCCAATCGGACTCTCCTCGGTTAACACTTCATCTCCTCGCGACCCATATATTCCAATCGCCGAGGCGGAAATCAACACTTTGGGAGGATGCTCCAGCTCAGCGAGACGAGTGCATAGTAGGCGAGTGCTTCCAACCCGGCTCTCGCGAATGACTGCCATTCCGAATTTGGACCAGCGCCGCGAAGCCAGGTTCTCACCCGCCAAATGAACCACCGAATCAAATCCCTCAACATCGGAAACTTTGAGGATGTTCCCGGAGGGATCCCAAAAACACGTGTCAACGGAACCATGCAACTCACGCCTCACCAGCCGAACCACCGTGTCACCTCGCCGACTCAAATGCGACGCAAGCGCGGACCCAATCAGGCCGCTGGAACCTGAGATCAGAATCTTCATCGTTAGGCGCGCGATCGATTCGCGAGAAATTGCGTCCTTGAATCAAAGCTCCGACGTCGCCTTCACTGAATCGTATAGATCATTTAATGATTGAACGCACCGGAGGACCTCCGGTCGCTGCACCGCCAGATAGACTTGCTCCTGATGTTTTTGCGGAATGTCGTGAAGTAGAACTTGCACCTTGCCAAGCAAGTCGTCGCTGTCCTTTAACACCGCCGATCCGTCCTTTAGTTCCACGTTGAGCTTCCTAAAATCGTCGCCAAGCTCTAGCTTTAACCAAAGTACAATCAACTCCAATCTCTCCATTTCCGAGAGATTCAAGGTCTGCGCAACCTGGCGAACTGTCGAGAGCCGGACCGCCTCCCCCGCCTCGAGCTTGCAAATGGTCCTGAGACTCAATCCGGTCCGGGCGGCAAACTGCATTTGAGACACGTCGGCCCGCAGCGATCGAACTCTATTCCCAAGCTCGCTCATTGTTTTGTAACCATCTCTCTCGCAAACCCAATTCTCAATTCAAACCGCGCGTTTTCGTCACGTGAACTCTGCCAAGCTCCCAAAAAGTCCAAATTCAAACTGCATTTCCGTGCCGCAATGTCAATGATTAGTAAAATTAAGGAATCAATCGAAGTTGCATGTTGTGTGCGTATCGCATATTAATTGCAGTATGAATCCAAAGAGAGTGCGAATGTACAAGATTCGATACGTGACGAGCCTCACCGGGATTCTAAGAACCATTTGCGATGCAGGTGACAAGTCGGAGGATCACGCGGAAGCGATTCGTCAAGTGGAGTGGAGTCTGCTGGATTGCATCCAAAGAACTGCGGAACGATCCGAACTCGACAATGCAACGTCCAACGCGCGCCACTCAATTCCAATGGGGAAGACAATCGACGACGCAAGCCAGTTGACGTCGGAGGAGCATCCTAATTAGGGTGCCCGAATGCGAGACATATTGATTACAGGCGGAGCAGGGTTCATTGGATCGAATCTTACACTCGCTCTTCAAGAGAAATATCCGGATGCAAGAATTGTCGTCATTGATGATTTCAGGTCTGGGGATTTCAAGAATCTCCAAGGATTCCGGGGTGATTTCCTCGCCGCCGATGTTTCCCGTCTCGATTTCCGAGCGCATTTTAAGGATCGCACATTTGACGCAATCTTTCACGAGGCGTCCATCACTGACACGACGATCCACGATCAATGTCTGCAGACCCACGACAACGTGGAAGGATTCCGCAAAGTCTTAGAATTTGCAGTTACACATCAGACCCCCTTGGTTTACGCCTCTTCTGCGGCGACATACGGAATCGGCTCAGGGCGCATGGCGGAAAGCCAGCCACCGGCGCCCGCAAATGTGTATGCGTTTTCAAAAGTCCAGCTAGACAATCTGGCGCGAACTTACTCCCGGAGCTTTCCCTCATGGAAGATCGTCGGCGTTCGGTATTTCAACGTGTACGGTCCGCGAGAATCACACAAAGGATCGGCCGCGAGCATGATCTATCAGCTCTACCTTCAGGTGAAAGCGGGCAAACGTCCCCGTGTCTTCATTGCTGGAGAACAGAAACGGGATTTCGTCTACGTAAAAGACGTCGTCAAAATGACAATTGACGCGCTTCGAGCGCCTCAAACACGCACCTACAATTGCGGTTCGGGAATTGCGTTCTCGTTCAACGAGGTGATCGCGGAATTGAACAAGAATTTGAAAACAAACCTCGAACCGGAGTATTTCGAGAATCCTTACACCTTTTACCAGCCACACACAGAAGCCGATTTGACAATCGCTCGGACGGACTTAGGTTACGAGCCTGACTACGCGCCACCAGCCGGAATCGCAGATTACATCAACGTTCTGGAAGGAAGATAAGAGGCTGCCAGAGACCGCAACGCATCACACCGCTCCGTTATCTCCAATCCCTTCATCATGACATCGCCGGAAAATACGAAACAACGAAAGAGTACCCTCGCGCGAAAGCTGTGCTGGACGGCAGGCGCAATTGCGGTTTCTGGTTTTGTGCTCTACTTCACGGTCACGAGCTCCATGTTTTTGCGGGCCGTTGTGCTCCCAAGAGTCAGCGCCGCTCTCCATGCGAAAGTAACCGCCAAGGATCTGGACCTAAGCCCGTTTTCCCAACTCACCGCGCGCGGACTAAACGTGACCACAATCGGCACGGACCCTCTGGTAACCGTGGACGAACTTCGTATTCGCTATAATCTCTTCGCCATCCTCAGTGGCAGCTTCGAGGTCAGCGAAGTCTCGGTCTTGGCGCCGGTTATTCGCATCGTCACGCTGGCTGATGGAACCAGAAACCTGGATCCGCTTCTCGCTGGAACCACTCACACGTCCGAACCTGCAGACCAGCCCAAAGAATCATCTCCGCTCTGGCTCCGGAATATCTCGATCCAGAAGGGGAGCATCGAACTCCTGACACACAAGTCGGACGGTTCCCAGGAAAGGCTCGCTCTGAACGGTCTAACCGTGTCATTGCAGGAACTCAAGACGGGCAAACCATCCAATCTGAATATATCGAGCGACCTGCAGTGGAAGAACGCCGATAGCTTGATTGTTGGGAACTTAAAAAGCACATTGGAAATCAGTTTGGATTCCGCACTATTCCCGGATTCGATCGTTGGAACCACTCGCTTGGACATCGCCCGTGCGGAGGGCGCCTACGCCGATCTCGCCAGCCTGTCCGGTTCGGTTCAAACGGACTGGACACCCAAAGAAATCAGGAGTCTTAAAGTTCAAATCGAAAAAGGGGGAACCCGTTCGGCAAACCTCCAGATCAACGGACCGTTCGACATTGAGACTACCGTTGGACGCCTAAACCTAAGCATCGACGTGATAGACAGGCAAATCCTGAAATTGGCGGGAGCCTACGCCGGTCTGGACTTCGCGAACGGAACACTGAGTGCCACCAATCTAATTGAATTGAGCGACGGCGGAAGTGTGATCGCTCTGAACGGAAATCTGCTTGGCAATCAAATCACCTTGAACGGAACAGCGGCAGCAGTTCCGTCTATCAATCTTGACACCACTTATGCTCTTCGCGTTGACCTGAAAAACGAAACCGCCCTTGTTCAAACATTGGACCTCAAGGCCCTCGAAAATACAACCCCGATGCTGCGTCTGATGCTCGAACAACCAATGAGCCTGAGTTGGGGCGCCAAATCGGATTCCGTACCGGATGCGAACCTGCAACTCTCCCTCGACGGTTTTAAGCTCGATTCCTGGAGCGCATTGCTCGGGACAAACCTTCCGTCTGGAACTGTGAGCCTTAAGGGAACGTTGAAATCGGAGCAAAACGGAAAGCGGTTATCCACAGAGCTGGCGGGGCGGATCGATAATCTGAATCTCGAAATTGGAACCGACAAAATCGAGCAGGCACAGGTAACCATCCAATGCTCCGGAACCTTCGATGACCTAAGCGCGGTCCGCGTCAGCGCGTATCAGATTGAAATGACAAAAAAGGGGAAATCTCTCGCGAGTAGCGTAGGTTCCCTGCGTTACTCCCTTCCGGGTGGTGAGCTAAATCTCACGAACAACACGAAGGTTTCTCTTCCGGAATTTTTGTCCGTCTTGAATATTCCCGAATTGAACCTCGCAAGCGGACTGGTAACGGCGTCCTCAAGTTATTCTCAAATCGGTTCTGAACAGAAGGCCGTCGGAACACTTCAACTGGCGAATCTCACGGGCTCGTATTCAGGCAAACCTCTTGAGAATCTTGGCACAGCAATCGAATTCGATTTGGAAATGACGCCAGAGCGCGCTCGGATTCAGAAACTGAATATTTCTCTGCGAAACGGAGACGCTGCATCCGGCAGCTTAGCAGCGACAGGAGAATATCAATTCACGGACAGCGCGACTCGACTCGCATTCGAGATGAACAGAATCAATCAAAACGTTCTCGCGCCATTTCTTAACGAACTCGTGGCGCCCGCGAAGTTGCTTTCCGTTTCGCTTCATGGAAAGGGAACCGCAACCTACAATCCCAAAGGCAAATCCGAAGTACAGGCGATCATTGGCGTCGATAATTTCGAAATCACACGCTCATCGGATTTGTCCCCTGCCCCGCGGATGAGCTCACAGTTGCAAGTGGATGGTTCCTTGGAAAAAGAGACTCTCGACGTGCGCCGGTTTGCTTTGAAACTCTCCCCCACTGAAAGAGCCTCCAACGAACTCGTGATTCAGGGACGCTTGGATCTAAATCCCACGAATTCGCGTTCAAATCAAATTAGCGTCCGCTCCGAAGCGCTGGACTTGACGCCGTTTTACGAGCTGTTCGCCGAATCGCAGGCACCCAAAATCCCATCCGAAACGGTTCTAACGCCGGAGCGGACACAACAGCCTGCCCCACCCCCTTCAGCGCCGATGCCTTTTCACCAACTTGCAGCCGATGTTCAGTTTAAGCGTCTCTTCCTGAAGGAAATCGCGATCACCGATTTGATTCTTAACGCCGGGATTACAAACGGTCAGGTCACGCTGGCGCACGCCGGACTCACGCTTAACGGTGCGCCTATCACCGCAAAGGCGATCTTGAATCTGGGGCTTCCGGAATTTCAGTACGAAATCGATTTTGACGCCAATCGTGTTCCCATCGAACCAATCGCAAATAGCTTTACCACAAACGCCCCGGGCCAGTTCAAAGGTGAACTGATTGCGAAAGCCCGCATGAAAGGCGCCGGACTCGATGGAGGAAGTCTCCAGAAATCGCTGGACGGCCAGGTCTCGCTCAGCGCCACAAACTTAAACCTGCAACTTGTCGGTCCCAAGACCAAGCGGATCCTCGAGCCGATTGCCTTGGTGCTCCGCATCCCCGAGCTCACTCAAACTCCTTTAAACTGGTTCAGCGTCAGCGCCGCAATGGGCGGTGGCGAAATCAAGGTTCAACGATTGGCCGCGCTGAGTCATGCGTTTTATGCGGAGGGCCAGGGAAACATCCGGATCGCGCGGATCCTGACGAACTCACCAATCTCAATCCCAATCGATATCGCACTCCGGCGTTCCCTGGCTGCAAAATCAAAACTGCTTCCCCCCAACACCCCGGAGGATGTCGCCTATGTGCCGCTTCCCCAGTTCGCGAAACTCACAGGGACGCTGGGCGAACCCGATACAGACATTAACAAGTTTGTGGTCTCAGGGTTGGTGCTTCGATCCGCCGTGAACATTCCACAGGTCGGGGAAAATACCGGCAATCTGCTCCAAGGCATTGGCAACCTCCTTAGTGGCCAGGCTCCGCAAGGGACGCTCACCAATCTACCCGCCAAGCCGTTACCAGCGGAAGCTAAGACGACGAATGCGCCTTCCAAATTCAATCCGCTCGATCTTCTCAAATTAATTCCAAAGAAGTCTGAGTAATATTGCAATCTTGGCGGCGACTCGCTCGGTTTTGGCAGGATAAACGGATCTGCGTCAAACGAAGCGCATCAGAAAAGAAACTCTCGATCCGGCTCGCGCCGGATCCTGAGCGTGATTGAAGCTATGCTCGGTCCCCTGAAGACTTCGTTCCGATTTCGCCTTGGCACCCGTCACACCCAAAGATGGTGCGCGCTGCAGGTTTCGAACCTGCGACCCCTACCGTGTGAAGGTAAATCTGCCGACTGGACTCATTTTCCCTAAAGCGCTCTTACGCGGACAATCGATTTACCATCAACTGTTTGAAGAAACCTCGATTGGACCGAAGCGGACGGAATAGCCCAAAATTCTTTTCATGAGTATAGAAGGGAGTATAGAAGGAGACAGGCCATGATCCTCGCCTAGAAAATAGTTAAGTTTAGAAAAGCCAGTCTGGATGCCTGTTTCACTGTGATTGGCATTCCATATGAATTCTATCTTGGCATCAAAAATGAAACCTTTGATTTTATTGAGCAGAATCGCGTTTTTAATTCCTTAGGCGAGGATTTGGGACAGGGGAACAATGTTGTCGGCCAGGCTTCGCCGCCCTCACTGCGGACCGTTCTGGATAACACTCAATCGCGGACGGGATGAGCGGATTTTTTCTTCTCGAATCATAGCTTTGCCCAAACTTCCTTTGCATTCTGTGACGGGTTCCATTCACGGACGTCCAGCCGATCTTGTCGTTGATGAGTCCGGGTCTTTGCTGGAATGTGACCTTCTGGCAGATCAGGGGCAATTCATCGTAGTGACTAAGTAGTTGGGAGATAGAGACTAACCACTGATTGGTGGACAAACCGATTGAAACTATTTAGGCTCGGCGATGAATGAGCCTAAAATTTCGGTTTCCCTCGCCGGATCAGCAGGCGGTGCTCGAAGATGTTCAACTGCGGCTGCTTGAGCGCGGTGAGCTGCCACGGTGCCAGCGACTGCTTGACAAACATCATTATCTCAAAAGCCTCAAACCGGTCGGCGAGCGGCTCTACTACGTTGCGGTGGATGCCTGCGGACAATGGCTGGCTCTATTGGTTTTCACCGCCGCAGCTAAACATCTCAAAGCACGCGAACAGTGGGTTGGCTGGATGGAGTGGCAACGGCAACGTCGCTTGGCTTTGGTCGTTAATCTCAGCCGTTACTGTCTGTTACCGGGCAAAACTTTTCCCAATCTGGGCAGCAAAGTCTTGCGCCTGGCACTGGATCGTTTGAGCGCGGATTGGCAGGCTCAATACGCTCATCCGGTGTTAGTCGCCGAAACGTTTGTCGATCCCGAACAGTTTTGCGGCACGGTCTTTAGCGCCAATGGCTGGGTCGAACTGGGAAAAACCGACGGCTGGGGACGCCATCAACGTGATTACTACGTCAAGCACGACAAGCCCAAACGGCTTTTCGTGCGCGAGCTTTGCCGCAATGCCCGGCGCAGTCTCCAGGCCGAACATCTCAAAGCAGCCCTGGCGGGGGTCGAAGCCAAAGTCACGCCCCGCCCCGTCCAAAGCGCCCCGGAGATTGAATCCATCGTCGAGCGCTTCCGAGCGATGCCAGACTTTCGGCGGCGCGTGGAGTCCTATCCTCTGTGGTCGCTCTTAACGGTGGTGTTGCTGGCCGTGCTCAGCGGAGCTCCGCGTGGCTCCAAGGATTTGGCCAAATTCGCTCGCGGTTTCAGCCAGGGCCAGCGGCGAGCCTTGAGCATCCGGCGCAATCCCCAAGGCCGTTATCCCGCTCCCAGCCAATCGACTTTCTGCCGGCTGCTGCAAAAGGTCGATGGCCGCGCGCTCGAGAAAAGCATCCTCCAAATTCAAGGACAAGTGCGCGGCCAGGAGCCCAAGGAGGATTTGATCGTGCTCGATGGCAAAGAGCCCAATCACGGCGGCGGCCAGGGTGTGCTGACAGCGGTGGCCTCGCCCAGCCAGTTCTATCTGGGCAGCGAAATCGTCGAGGAAAAAACCAACGAGATTCCCGTGGCTCCCCAGTTGCTGGCCCGATTGGATTTGCGAGGGCGCATGGTTTCCCTCGACGCGCTCAACACCCAGGATGAAACCGCGCGCGCCATTGTCCTGGAAGGCGGGGGCGATTACCTGCTGACGGCCAAAGGCAATCAGCCGACCGTCCAAGCCAACATTAACAAATTCGTACCCGCCCCCGAGGCGGATTTCCCCCCCCTGAAGCTCCCACGCCCACCCAGTGCCGCACGGTGGAAAAGAACAAAGAGCGCGCCTGTGAAAGCCGTTCCATCACGACCCGCCCGCTCTCCTCCGAACAAGCGTCTTTTCCATTGGTCGCCCAAGGCGCGCGCCTGCTGCGCCAGACCACCGGGCGCAAGGACGAGGAAGTGGGCCTGCTGACCAGCGCCGAAGCCGACAAGCTTCCCGCCCCTGCCTGGCTGAAGTTCAATCGATTGCACTGGGACATCGAGAATGGTCTGCACCAGCGCCTGGACGTCTCGCAAAACGACGATCGTTGCCGGATCCGCCTTTCCCCAGGTGTGTGGGTCATGGGCATGTTTCGCCGCTTGAGCAACAGCCTCTTCATGGAGTGGCGCAGCGCTCAAAAACATCCCGAACACAAAACCACCACCGATTTTCAATCCGCCATGGGGGAGGAACAACACCGCCCGGCCTTCCTCCTCATTCACTCCAAACGTCCGCGGTTCAAAGGCGGTTAGTCTGCCGCCCACACAAGGATAAACCCGTGGCGAAGGTTCACTTGAACCCTGCGAAAGTGAGCCAACGGAGGTCCTTTGCCCGCAAGCAAACCCAACACGCGCTTTTGGCCTCGTTGCCCATTCTTTTACCTGCATCCCAGCCCTGATTGTGAAATTTCGACGCTCGCGATTCGACGCCGAGCCAAACCGAGCCTCGACTGTTACGCTTATCTACTCCTTCATGAATTTCCCCTGCCTTCGAACCGAACAGATGCGGGGTTCGTGGGAATTTTATAACATCTCCGTGAGTTGCGCCCATAGGTTATTGCGGCAGGCATGGGTTGATGAAAAACTTCGAAAACCCAGCATGTTCAGGATCGCATCTTCGCGACCACCGGTGTGTGTAGGAGAATAGCGCAATCTTCAAACGGATCAAAGTATCTGCCGATCGATCCTCCGGGTGAGATCTGAGCACACAGCAACTTTATCTTCGGATTGCATGGAGGCCCTCTTTCAGGCTATGAAGGACCATGCCTTTTCAATCCGTCGAGGAACTTCTCGATTGCTTCGCCCGCACGCTCGACGATGGTGACTTTTCCGCAGCGGAATCCAAAGTCCTAGCCCAATTGGTGTCAGAGGCCCGCATGACCAAGAGCGAAATTGAAGCGCTTCGCCGAGGGATTTTCGAACTGGTCATCGACCGAGTTCGTCAACCGGAGTTCCGTCATCTTTTGCGATGGCTTGAAGGAGCCGCTCAAACTTTGTTGATGACGGATCGATCCGAAGCCGACACCCGAGTCTTTTTCACTCCTGGGAAAAGCTGCGAGAACGCAATTTGTTCCGCCTTGCAGAAGGCTCGCGAAAGACTGGATATCTGTGTGTTCACGATTACGAATGACAACATTGCCGAAGGTGTGAAGCAATGCCACGAGAGAGGTGTCCGAGTCCGAATCATCACCGACAATGACAAAGCCAACGACCCTGGATCGGATATTGAGCGACTGGCAGCATGCGGAATCGCTGTCAAACAGGATGCCACACCGGATCATATGCATCATAAATTCGCGATTTTCGACACTGCCATTGCGTTTACGGGAAGCTACAATTGGACCCATTCGACACGAAGAAACCACGAGAATTTAGTGACGACCACAGACGCCTCAACCGTAACCGCTTTTTCTCGGGAGTTCGAGCGTTTATGGAAACGAATGAATCGACTTCGTCCAGTACGATAACGACGGCGGCTCCTTTCGGAATGCAGTCCCCCCTAATAGCCAGCCAGCCCGCCACCCCGAATCGATCACAATAATGAATTCCAACGCCAAAGCTGCTCTGGTTGCTTTTGCCGGGCTCTTGGTTTTCTTTCCCGCGATATTCCTCCCGTGCCTGACCGTTTTTGAGTTTGGCCGCCCGCGCACCGTGTCGCTGGCGGGCGGCGTCACCATTCTGTGGCAGGACGGTCATGTCTTCTTAGCAGGGATTGTCGCTTTATTCACGCTTCTCTTTCCTCCCGCGAAACTCGCCATTGTGCTGGTTGTCACATCGCAATTGGCGCCCGGCTCGCCCGGCACGCGACATCGCCTTAACGCCTGGATTTCCCACATGGGGCGATACTCCATGGTGGATCCCCTGATCATCGCAATCGCGGTCGTTTCGTTAAAGATGGGAGGATATCTTTCCGTAGAACCCGCTATCGGAACATACCTGTTTTTGATTTCCGTTTTCCTATCCATGGCTGCGAGCTCGCTATTTTGTGTAAAACCAAGCAATATCACGGGAGTGAACGACGCCAAACCACAACCGATTCGTCAACGTCTCACGCGGTTCGGTGTGGTCGGGATCGTTTTGCTTGCGGTTGGAACCGCTTTTTTTGTTGGTTCAACCTCTGGAGTGGTTCGCGAGATTAGGGTTTCGAAACGCGAAGGCATGTTGGACCTTCAAATCTTGACCCCAAGCTACTATGTGAAGATCCAATCACTCGAAGGGGAAATATCAACACCGGCATACCCTTCAACTCCCATTGGAAATGGCCTGACATGGGTGCTCCAAAAGGAAATTCCCATCGGACACATCCAAGAAATTCAGCTCCTTGATCAAAGATCGCTATTGCCGGACAAACTCGTCGATCGCGTCAACGTAGCGGGATGGAGAACGAACGGGCAGAACTTCTCGTTTGAGCTTCGCGGCCGATCTTCTTGGGGACGCACCATTGCGCTCGCGTCAATCGGGGTAGGAGCAATCGTCCTCTTGTACCTCACGGGCGCATTCCTAATAAGGCACGCTGTAAAGCCTGGAGGCTAAGGAACGAGTTCACCCCTTCCGAAACGGGCGAGTACACGCCCTGAAAACCATTGAGTAAACGATCCACGAGAGGAGGAATAATCCGACGAAAGCCACCCATCTCGGATCCGCTCGCGAGATCGAGATTATTTTGGTGATTGGGTCGGCTAAACTTGGCTCGTTTTTGATCAACCCGCTTTCGCCACTTTGGGTTTCCACAGTGGTTGAAGGAGTGCTGGCCTGGGGCAATTCGCGTCGATCGCCGGATTTCGCGAGAAAGTTCGCATATGCATCTTCCACAAATGGCGTCGCGATTGGCTGGAAGATCCACGCCGTGCCAAGCGCCAGAGTGATTGTCACAATGACAATTCCTACCGAAAGAAGTCTCTTAAGAATGAACACGAGGATTAGTACGACAACGCAGGCCAGGCCGATCACTATCGCCGTTTCGCGCGTCCCATACCGAATGACCGAGTACTCCAGCTTGGTCTTCATGGGAATCAACGAACCTGGTGCCAAAGGCTTCGCATCCGCGGTGACGGCGTCGGATTTAAACTCGATTCTCCCGGAGTTTCCGACGCGGAAAACGCCAATCTTCATCTTCGCGTCCGCCTCGGCTTTGTTGGTAATCGCAAGTGTCGCGATCCGTTCGGTTCCAACCCTTTCGAGACTCTTAACCTGGCCGGCAGCCGCCCCATCTATGAAAACAGTATCGCCTTGGTGTACCTCCTCCTGTTCGGTTAAAGTGGTCGTGACCAGAAGCGGGCGCGAGCAACCGGGCAAAACAGACAACAAAACTCCGACGCAAATGATTAATGTGAAATTCAAAGTCTTCACCGGTGGGTGTTTTCCGAACCATAGAAGACCAGTTAAACCGATGCAATCATCAACTCTTTCCGGGTCACTCCTCGTTTGGTCGGAATCGGTTGGCGAAGAGCCTCGGGTGATTGATCAGATTCGTGGCGTGGCGACCCGCTTCCCCGAGCGGCATGAACAATTCTAGTCCCAATCGCAGGACCAGCGCGTTCGGCTTCGCTTGAGGACGAATGTCCAACAGCGTGTCCACCGCTCGATCCCAAAAACCTTCTTCTTTCGGTATTTCCCTGCAAATAAGCGCCAAAGCCACAGCTGCGCTTCTTGAAATCCCTACTTGGCAATGAATCAGGAGCGGAGCGCCGGGAACCTCATCGATAAACTGAAAGATTGAGCGCAGATCTTCGGATCTGGGGGGTATCAACGCATTGGATTCGTCGGCAATTTCCGTGTCATCAAACACCGCTCTTAGGATGCGTTTCGCCGAAGGTAGTTCATTTAACGGTTCAGAAGGACCTGAAATCGAAACGACACTCCAAAAGTCCTTATCCATCGCTACCACCCGGCGCGCACCCTCTCGTGACGCAACGTGCAGGTGTTGATTGATCAGTTCGTAATACATGCGAAACAATCAGCCGACACAAAATGTCCTCTGATTGAAGATCTTAACTACCTCTCACAAAGCGTTGATTTGGATTCTCTGCATGCGGAAACTTGGTCCCGGAAATTCAGAGTCGTTTACATCCCCGCTGGATCTCCAACGTTACCCACACCACGATCAAATACGACGACCGCTTCAAGCGGCCCTTCACGTGAGATGTTTACGTTTCCATGAACACTCTGGACAAAGTCATAACGACCGCTTCAAGCGGCCCTTCACGTGAGCCGCTCCGCTCAGGGCATCACCGCTTCACAAGTCATAACGACCGCTTCAAGCGGCCCTTCACGTGAGTTGGCACACAAAATGGATGCGGACATCGTCGCGTCATAACGACCGCTTCAAGCGGCCCTTCACGTGAGCGGTTGCGAACGCAACCGGTGGAAGACGCCGTAGGTCACAACGACCGCTTCAAGCGGCCCTTCACGTGAGTAGGCGATGTTAGGTGGATGAACCATGAAGGTCACAACGACCGCTTCAAGCGGCCCTTCACGTGAGGAAAGAAAATATGAAAGTAGAGATCATTAGAGTCACAACGACCGCTTCAAGCGGCCCTTCACGTGAGTCACGGACATTATCGTAGCTGTGGTAAAGCAACGTCACAACGACCGCTTCAAGCGGCCCTTCACGTGAGCTGATGTGTTTCAAGGGATAATTCTGGCAAGTCACAACGACCGCTTCAAGCGGCCCTTCACGTGAGAGAAAGAAAAAATATGTATACAGATTGTTACGGGTCACAACGACCGCTTCAAGCGGCCCTTCACGTGAGGCTACTGAAAAATGACCCTTCTGGCATAAGCACTTAGGATAGGATTTCAGAGAACCTCTCTTTGGTCGCACAAAAAAACGCCGTTTTCAAGGAGGTTTTACAGAGTTCTGACTTTTGAGGGGGGACTGTAAACCTCAATTCGGTTGATTTACCCTTGCGTTCTCGGAGCTGCGGAACCACGTCCGTCCGGACCCACCGGACAAATTGCGACCGGTCGGTGATTTTAGATTTGGCGCGGCCACTCCCGGGTTCCGCGTTGGCTGGGGTGCCGAGAATGGGGTGGAGGCGGAGGTCGGTGTCCCCAACGGCGCATCTCTCGACGAGTTTGCCTTACCGGAGCTGTCGAAACGTTCCGAGTTCTCCCTGGCGTCAGGGCTGCACTGAGAAAGACAGATAGGATTGGAGTGGGAA
>JAQBVM010000094.1 GCA_027623095.1 Verrucomicrobiota bacterium | reverse complement strand
AGTTTTAACTCGCTCCCTGGCCCAAAAATGGCCCCAATTCACCCACTCGAGTACACGAAGAGCCAAAAAAGAGTTCCGTTTCTTGACGGAAGGATTGCCGGAGATTGTCGTCGAAGTCGGGAAAGAGCCTCAGGTCCGGTGTGATGGATTCCAGATTGCGCACATGCAGCCATTGATCGGCAAAGTTACTGGCCAACGCTCGGGAACGAGGGTCGGCGAGCATCCGCCGCACTTGCGCCTCCAGCGCGGCCGGTTTGTGGAGATCGCCGCGAATGGCGGTGTCGAGCAGCTCATCGTCCGGGATGCTGCTCCACACAAAGAAAGAGAGACGCGAAGCCAAGTCCAGGTCGGTGATGCGATACGCCATATTCGGCGCCACTCCATCGGGGTCTAGTTCGACGCGGAAGAGGAACTGAGGGCTGATCAGGATGGCGCTTAGAGCCGTTTCGATCCCCGCCTCGAAACCTTCCTTCGCACGCGTTTCATGGAAGAATTGCATCGGCGTTCGCAAATCTTCGCTGAACACTGGGTGACGGTAGGCCCGGCGCATCAGCCTTGAGAGGATGCGTTCGGCGCACTTGTCTTCTTCGCTCAGTTTCGTCGGCTGGCACACAAATATCATGTCGCGGCTGGGCGTGTTTCCCGGACCCGTCGAGTCGTATGGGCCATTGATCGAGACCTGATAGATGGCCGGTCCGAGGCGCGGATGGCGGTGATAATTGAAGCGCGCGTTGTACGGCTGGCGCCTGGTTTCGAGCAATGAGGAAGGATTCTTCAGAAACGTCACGCCGACTTCATGCGGACCTGCCTTGACCGGGACGCGAATCCTGACATGCGCGTCCACGGCTTCAAAATTCTTGTTCCGTCCGGCCGGAGGCGCGACTGTGAACAGCTTCACGCGTTCCCCATCCAGCAACAACTCCAGCTCGTGCGGCTCGTTTAGTCCCTCGACCGCTTCGTTGCGATCCCGCGTGAGTCTCACCCGGAATTCGTATTCAGCGTCGCGAGGGAAGGTGTAAGGAATCAGCAGGCCGCCGCGTGTGCCGACCGGAAGCCCGTCCACTCGTTCCTCCTGCGTGAGATCGGGCTGAGGACGAAAAGTAGCGCCGCCGGGCGCGCGATGAGGCGCTCCGACGGCCAGCCGGCTGATTTTTTGCGCCGCCGAGACGTAACGATCCAGCAGCGTCGGGGAGAGGTCGCCAACGGTAATATTGTCAAAACCGTGACTCGCCTCGTCTTTCGGCAGCAGCGCCGCCGCATCGATGTCCAGCGCCAAAAGATCGCGAATGGCATTTTGATATTCCGTGCGAGTGAGCCGCCGGAACGTGTCCGTGCGGCCGGGATTCGGATGCTCGGCGGCAGCACGATCCAGCGAAGACTCCAACGACGACAACACCGAGACGTAAGCACTTTCCTCCGGCCGTTTCTTTCCCTCAGGAGGCATCTGACGCGCGCGTAGTTTTCGGACCACCGCCTCCCACGTTTCGGGATGCTGTGTGACGTCGTCCAAACTGATGCTCTCCAAATCCAATCCTCCCTTCTTCATTTCGCCATCGTGGCAATCGAAGCAGTATTCACTCACCATGGATGGCACTGGAGGCGCTGATGGGACCGTAAGCTCTTCTGCAGCGAACAGACCCGGCGCGATCCATAGGGTCAGAGTCCGAGCAGTCCTGGCGAGTCGAATTGGTAAGGAACCGCGCGTTGTCGGTTGGGAGGCCATTCTCAGCGTTTGAACTCCGATGCTCCCTTTAGCCCAAAACCCAAAGCATGTCGGCAAGTCGATCGTTCTGTCCGTGAGCCTGCATGTAGTCCCGGCTTTAGCGGGCAAGAACCGCCTAAAGGCGGGACTACGAGCAAACCGCGCCGGGCGATGGCCCTGATTCGGTTCAGGTTGTTTTAGGCTTTCCCTGCCCATGAGCATTTAACATTCGATTCCATTTGGGTTCCGCGCCGGGCGACCGTCTTTCACGTGTCTCGCTGATCTCGTGCCAGATTGCACGACCTCGGAGAGGCCGGACCGGGCTTTCTGGCTGCGACACAAGATCATACTGAATTTGCGTCTGGAACAGCAAATAATAATGCCTGGGTATGGTGCCTCGTGTCACGACAGCAATAGTTCTGGTTTGGAGTGGAACTTTCGATCTAGTCCAACGTCACGATACCCCGCCGAAGGGCGGCTGTCGCCGCCTGGGTGCGGTCGCGGACGTTGAGTTTTGCCAGGATGCTGTTGACGTGGTTCTTGACCGTGCTTTCGGTGACACTCAGTGCCGAGGCAATCTCCTTGTTGCTGAGCCCGTTCACGATCGTTTCAAGCACTTCGAACTCGCGGGTGCTCAGATCGGCATACGGAATTCGACGGGCGAGACTCGCGGCAACGGTCGGAGGAATGCAGTAGTTTCCGCTGTGCACGGCGCGGATGTCGTCGAGGAACTCGTTTTTGGGGATGTCTTTTAAGAGGTAAGCCCGGGCTCCAGCCTGCATGGCCCGGTAAATGTCTTCGTCGCCGTCGTAAGTCGTCAAAACGATGATCCGAGCGCTGGAATACTGTTGGCGAATCGCCGCCGTTGCTTCCACGCCGCTTGTGCCCGGCATGCGAAGGTCCATCAAGACAATGTCCGGAACGTGTTCTCGGAAAGCCGCCACAGCCTCTTCCCCATTCGCAGCCTCCGCGACGACCGTCATATCGGGCTGGGTGTCGATCATGCTTCGAAGTCCCATACGAACCACCATGTGATCATCCACGATAAGAATTCGGATGGGATTGGTTTTATGCATAGGTCTCTTCGACGGGCTGACAGTTAACTTGTGGGAATTTCCAGTACAACCTCGGTTCCGGAGGCGGGAGTGCTTCGGATGCTTAGATGTCCCCTCACTTGCTTTGCTCGCTCGCCCATGCCCAACAAACCGAAGTGCGCGCCATTCACAGTGGTGGATTTGGAGACATCGAATCCGATTCCATTATCGCGCACAGTTAACCGGACTTGTTTGGGAAGATAATCGACATCGACCTGAATAGCTCTTGCCTGTGAATGTTTAAATGCGTTGGTGATGGCTTCCTGTCCCACGCGCAAAAGTTGGTTCTCAATTTTCGGTGGAAGGGATCTTTTCCGTCCGGTTTCGCGCACTTCCAAAGACATAGGTCTGCCCGCCATGATTTGCCGTGTGGTCTCGGCGAGCGCGTGCGTCAAATCACCCTGCTCCAAGGCCGCGGACCGGAGGTTCATGACGGAGCGTCTTGCCTCGGCCAGGCTGTGACGCACCATGTTCAGGGCGATATTGAGATGGTCCTTCGCCTGGGCCGGGGCATCGGTCAGTTTCTCTAGCACCGCTTCCAATTGAAACGCGATCCCTGTAAATCCCTGAGCCAGCGTATCGTGAAGATCTCGCGCAATGCGGCCGCGTTCCGCCAAGACTAGCGAGAATTGCGCCTCGGCTCGTTTCATGCGGAACCGGTGCAAACTCCAAAGGATCTGTGCGAAGGCGAGGACACAGAGTGCGTAAAACCATGCGGTTTGGTAGAAGTGCGGCGGCAATCGAAACGCAAACGACGCCCCGGAGGTATTCCACACGCCATCATCGGTGCAGGCCGTAACGTGGAATTGATACCGGCCGGGGGGAAGGTCACGGTACTCGGCAATGCGCCGCGCGCCGGCGTCCGTCCAGTCATTGTTGTGCCCTTCCAGTTTGATCCGGAAGCGAATTTTTTCGGGTGACAGAAAATCCAGAGCGGCGTAGTCAAACCGAACTTCACGCGCGCTGGCGGAATATTCGTTCGAGGCTTTCCGCGAAATCTCGGCGCCATCCACATACACGTGTTCAATGAGCACCGGAGGCGGTTTCCGAATCAGCTTGGCGTCTTCCGGATCGATCACGGAGACGCCGTTCGCGGTCGGAAACCACAGCCTCCCGTCGCCGCTTTTCCATCCCGCCGGCTGGGTGGCGCCTTCGCATTGCGCGGCCTTCATCCCGTCCGCGGTGCCATACGGGACACACGCGACGGATTGGTTTTCTCCGAGGTCGAAATCCGCGATCGCTTGTTTGGACACACGGAACACCCCGCGGTTGCTGGACATCCATAGATTCGCGCCGGCATCCTCAAGGATTTGATAGATCACGTTTTGAAAGAGTCCATCTCGCATTGTGTAGGAACGCATGCGCCCATCGGCGTAGCGGGTCAGGCCTCCCTGGGTGCCAACCCATAGAACTTGATCCTGATCTTCGTAAATCGCGTACACAACATTGTTGGCAAGTCCGTCATCCGTTGTGAACGTCGTGAATTTGCCGTCCCGGTACCGGCATAACCCCTGCGTTGTTCCGATCCAAAGCGTTCCTTCGTGATCGTGCGTGAGCGCTCGAATGAGGTTGGAGGATAAACCGTTCCGGGTTGAATAGCGTGTGAATGCGCCGTCCTTGAACAAGCAGAGGCCTCGGCCATCGCCTCCGATCCAGAGGTTCCCCTGGGCGTCGCCGAGTATGGCGCGAACGCCGCCCTCGATGGGAAGTCCTTGGCGAGGTCCGTAGTTGATGAACTTTCCGCCTTTGAAGCAACTGAGTCCCGCGGGTCGTCCGGTGCCAACCCAGATCGTGCCGCTGTTGTCTTCCCCGATCGCCCACACGAATTTGCTCGGCAATCCGTCGTCGGTCGTAAACGTTGTCCATTCGCCGTCTTTGAACCGGCTTAATCCGCCTCCATGAGTGCCAATCCAGATCGCGCCGGATTGATCTTCAAAAACGCATTTCGCGAAATCGTGCGCAAGTCCCTCCTGCGTCGTGAAGTTCGTAAATCGACCGTCTCGCAGCCGAACCAAGCCGCCGCCCCGGGTTCCGATCCACAAACTGCCTTCCCGATCCTCGTACAGAACCTCGACGTACTCGTGAGGAAGACCGTCCTGTTTTGTGTAGGTGCTGAAGGTTCCGTTTTGCATTCGGGAAAGCCCTTTCCAGGTCCCAATCCACACGTTGCCGCTTCGGTCTTTCAAAACCGTTCGAATATCGTTGTCCGGAAGTCCCTGCTCGACAGTGTAGCGCTCCAGCGCTCCGTCTTTCGTCCGACAGAGACCCGCGCCCAAAGTGGCAGCCCAAATGCCTCCGCTGGCGTCGGCGTGCAGTCTGCGAACGGGACTGTTGGTCAGCGCATCCAGCTCTCGAACAGGCTCGAATCGGCCATTTTCCAAGCGATGGATTCCAGTGGTTGAAGCCGTCCACAACCGGCCAAACGAATCTTCGCAGAACGACCATCCGCGCAACTCTCCAGCCTCGCTGCCGCTATCCTGCGGGACGAACTTTCCGGCATCAAAGATTACCAGCCCTGCGATAGTTCCGATCCAGAGCGTGCCGTCATGATCCTCGAAGATTTCGGTTACACCGTTGCTAGGAAGGCCGTCTTTCACAGTAAATGAGTGGAACGATCCGTTCGCGTACCGGCTCAGCCCGCCGTTGAATGTTCCAATCCATAGGTTGCCTTTCGAATCTTCGCTGAGAGCCCGAATATCATTCGACTCAAGATTTGCATGTGTTTCGGATCGGAATACCGTGAATGAGGAGCCGTCGAAACGAGCCAAACCATCCCGCGTCCCAACCCAGAGGTATCCATCGTGGGTTTGGGTAATCGTTTGGACGGATCCTTGCGGAAGCCCGTCTCGCTCTGTCCAGACATCCTGTTGGTATTGAGTGATTTGTTTCGAAGGATCCAAGGCCTGCGAATGCGCGGCGAACAGTATCGCTCCCGCGCCAAAAAACATGGCTTTCAGTGAAAAGACATCATTGGATGGACGCCGCGAGATCATGTGATAACGAGTCTTGATGACGAATCTAACGGAATCGAAGTCTCCGAATGCAACAAGAATCGCAAGGCGATAATAGATCAAAGTTCCTATTGGGAATCAGGAGGATTGAGTCAATGACAAACGCGGTTCCGGCTCGTCATAGTCTTCGGGAAGTTCCCGTTCCAGAATCGCCGGTTTTCGGGTTTGGTTCGACTCCGATTTGGTTATTGAGCTGATCCGGAATCTTGCCGGGAACACAAACCAAACCAAACGGAACTGAAATAAAGCGAATCATGCTATGAAGCCCTTGTCTTTTTCGATCGTTCTTCTCGGAACCTTGCTGTGGAATTCTCACAGCGTCCAAGGACAAAACATCATCCCGCCCAGCTTCAAAATGCCGGCTGGGTCGGTGGATACCACCAAGCCAGGATTCGCCATCAGCATTCATCAGATGGAAGCGGCGCGGCCCAGCGGAAACAGTCTTCCTGACCCGGTGCGCCAAGCCCGCGGCGAACTCATCGACTCGGCAACGGGTTTGCCCGTCGAAAACTTGGTGGATACGCTCTATCCCGAAGAAGCGAGTAAATGGGTGCCCAATAGTAGTTTCACGGCTCCCCGGATCTTCAACGAGGGAGGTGTGATCAATTACAATCAGGATACCCGGAATGATCCGGCCGCTACGATAGGGCGGTTTCAAGCGGACAAACCAATCCCCGGAATCCCAGGCATTACCAGCGGAACGGACAACATCGCGTTTGAGGCGGTAACCTTCCTGCAGCTGACTGCGGGGACTCACACGATGGTCGTTAATAGTGACGACGGTTTTGTCGTCAAGACTGGAGCCAGCCCCCTTGATGCGCTAGGTCAGGTGCTCGGCATTTTTAATAACGGGCGTGGCTCCGCCGATACGGCTTTTGATATTGTTGTCCAGGAGGACGGCATTTATCCGTTTGTTCTCCAGTGGTGGGAAGGCGGAGGCGGAGCCAACGTGGAATGGTTCACCGTTGTCGCAGGCGACCGCATTCTCATCAACGACACTTCGAATCCCAAAGCGGTCAAGGCATATCGCGCGGCCTCCGTCAGCCGTCCCTACGTATCGTCTGTGGACCCGGCGCCGGGAGCTTTCGGGGTCCCCATCAAACCGACGATCGAGATCAAGATCATCGACGGTGATGCGAAGGTTTCCACAAGCACGGTGAAACTTTCGGTCAATGGCAGTGCAGTGACTTCTACCGTAAACAAGTCCGGCGCTACCACAACCGTTCAGTACACTCCGGCGCAGGCCTTGCCCGATTCCTCCACAGTCTCCGTGGAGCTGACCTATGGCGATAGCGCGACACCGCCGAATCTGGTGAAGAACTCGCTGTCGTTCCTGACGGAAAGACTTGCTAACACGCTCCCCCCAATCCGCCAGGACACGACTGGACTGGCGGTGATCGAGGCTGAGAATTTTGACGCCAGCCTGAAGCCGGGAGATCATAGTTGGCTGTTCGCGAAGACTCCAAGAGATTTTACCGGCGCGGGAACCATGTACGCATTGCCGGATACAGGGGCCGTTATCAATTTGCCGGACGCTTTGACTGGCAGTCCGCGGCTCGACTACAAAGTGAACTTCGCCAGGACGGGAAAACATTATCTGTGGATGCGCGGATCGGATGGCGGGGGCAATTCCCTCCATGCGGGCATTGATGAAGTGGATCCAAGCGGCACCGGTCTGGATAACATCGACGACCCTGGCTGCTGCGGCACACGAGCGGTTGGGGGCACAAGCTGGGTGTGGCTGAGCGGAACGGACGGCACGGCGGCGGGCCGATCCACCTTCGAAGTGACCACAGCCGGTGTGCATACGCTACATCTCTGGTTGAGGGAGGATGGGCAGATCATTGACAAATTCCTGGTGACGACTGATCCGAATTTCAATCCGACGGGGGATGGCCCTCCTGAGAGTCGGCGTGTCGGAGATAAGTTCAAACCGGTTGTCACTATCACCAGCCCGTCGGTGGGCGCCACGTTGCCTTCCAGTTCTCCGGTTGCCATCACGGTCAACGCAACGGATGAAGATGGAACGATCGCGAAAGTTGAGTTTTTCGCAGGCGGCAAGAAGATCGGCGAATCAACTTCCGCTCCGTTTGGCCTGCAATGGAAACCCGATGTGGAGAGGAATTATACGCTCTCCGCAAGGCGACGGATAATACAGGGGAGACGAACCTGTCGATTTCGGTGGACTTCGTGTTCGGGCGGGCTAAGAACGTGGTCTATTTTGCCGCCAGCGCGAATCCAAATGCAAGCGATACGATCGTGGTCAATCACCTCAAGAATCAGTTTGGCGTTCAAGTCACGGTCATTGATGACAATGCCTCCGTGCTTGAGGACGCTACCGGGAAGGACTTGCTTGTCATTTCCTCGACGGTCGGGTCGGGCAACATCGGCGGCAAATTCACCGAATCGGCGGTGCCCATCCTGAACTGGGAGGAGGCGCTAAACGACGAATTGCTTTATACCGGAGATAGCGGCGCTGATCCGGATCACCACGGATCGAGCGGCGGCCAGACGGAGATTGAGATTGTGAACGCGGATCATCCGCTCGCCGGAGGGCTGCCCAAAGGGCGCATTCAAGTTTATTCGAATCCCGATATTATGAGCTGGGGATATCCCGAGGTTAACGCCAAGAATGCAATCATTGTCGGTTTGGTGGGTGGAGATCCGTTGCGAGTCGGACTCTTTGGATATGAAAAAGGCGCCACGCTTTTCGATGGATTCTCTACCGCCGCTGAACGGCGCGTGATGTTCTTTTTCAACAATGACATGGGACCGAATGTAAATCCTGCGGGCTTCCACCTTTTCGATTCGTCTGTGGCTTGGCTGCTGCGGCTCCCGCCGCCAGAACCACCGGCGACTGGTGGAGGAGAACCGGCTATGCTTTCGGTCGCGCGATCCGCCGGGAAAGTGACGCTCTCTTGGACGAATTCTGGCAGCCTCCAACAGGCCGACGCGGTGACCGGGCCGTGGAGCGACGCCGGATCTCAGAATAATCCTCAAGACGTTTCGCTGACGGGAACAGCGAGGTTCTACCGAGTGCGACAGTAGATGATCGTGCGTCGGACGAAAAGCGCCGCGGTGGACACGGAATCTAGCGTCCGATTAAGCGTAGGACACGGCAGACACCCCCACTGGGTCAATCCCGGTCGGGGGTGATCTGTACCACCGAAAGGAGAATTCCTTGTTTCTTGCGAAGATTTTTGTGAAGTGGACCAAGGACGATTCGCCGGATGACGAAATCTATGACCGCGTTTAAGGTCGGCGACGTCGTCTCCGTTCAGTTACCCTTTTCCGATCTCCAAACCCACAAACGCCGGCCCGGATTGGTGCTCGTCAGCGGCGAGATTGACCTGTTGGTTGCTCGCATCACCACACACCCTCCGCGCGAACCTTCCGACGTTCTACTGAAATCCCGGTCAATCTGCGCATCCCATTCCGCGCTGTCGCGCTTTGCGATGTAGGCGGAAAGTTCGGCCAGTTCTGGGGGGCGACAACGCGTCCACTTCCTTTTTGAGTTGGGCAGCGCTCCTACGCCTGACATGATCCGCCACCGCCGCGGTTGCAACGAAGTTTTTCCGCGTGGCGGACAATTCCCAATAGTTGGAATTTTCCACACTGGATTCGAGGAGCTTTTACTTTTCCAAACGCCTCCGGACGGCTATCGTCACGTCCGACATTAAAAACAAATTCCTATCAGTGTAATCAGTGTATAGTGATGAGCCCTCGGGAAGGGTTCCCATGAAAATACGCCATCTCGTTCCGCTGATCGTCCTCGTCTGCGCCACGCTGCTTTCTTCCCATCCATCCATCGCGCAGTTCTCGCAGCAGGGGACGAATCTTCAATACTTGTCGATCCGGGCGGAGATTCTTGCTGGCATTGGTGAGCGACGGGCGTAGGTTCCATCCATGCGCATCTACATCGAAAGCACGATTCCGAGCTACGGTGTGGCGCGCCCCGCCCGCGATCTCTTGCAAGCCGCTCGCCAGCAACTCACCCGTGATTGGTGGGATTCGCAACGCGCGAAGCACGAGCTTTTCACTTCGCAGGTCGTTCTCGACGAAATCGCGTTCGGCGAAAAAGCGATGGCCCAGCTTCGGCTGGAAACCCTCCACGCCGTCCCGCTGCTTCAAGTGACCGACGAAGTGAAGGAACTCGCCCGCGAAGTTCTGACTTCGGGGCTTCTGCCCGTTACCGCTGACCGCGACGCCACGCACATCGCCCTCGCTAGCGCCTACGAAATGGAGATTCTTTTGAGTTGGAATTGCCGGCACATTGCCAACGCCGCCATCCAGGCCCGGTTGCGGCGTTTGGTCGAGGAGGCCGGTTTCACCCTCCCGGTGATTTGCACGCCGGAAGAACTGATGGGAAACAATCATGAGCAAAACAACTGACATTCAGCCCACGAAGGCCACCGGCGACGTGGTACTTCAAGAAGTGTGGCGCGCGAAGGACACCCTTTCCGCGCAATACGGTCACGACTTGGACAAATTGTTCGCCGAGACGCACGAGCGCGAGAAACTCTCCGGCCATCCGCTGGTGAGTCCCCCACCCAAGCGCCGCAAGGCGTGAACAGAAACGTTTCGGTCATTGCGTGGTGAATTTACCGAAGCGGAAAAATCGTGACGCCAAAGAACGAACCGCGAAATGAATCGTGCGATCTTATGAAACCAGCCGCACCGAAAACCGAACGGCCACCATCCGCACTCCGTGGCAGCTACTGCGTAGGACGGGTCAACTCAGCTCCGAAAACGGCTTTTCGGAGGTTCCCAATTGTTTTTATGAGACGTCTTGTTCTCACCTTCTCACCTTTGGCATGTCTCATCATGCTCGCACTCGCCAGCGCTGCCGCCGCACCGCCAGCGGTCTCGAATGTCCGCGCTGTGCAGATCGCCGGGACGAAGAATGTCGAAATCCTCTACGATGTGAGCGATGCGGATGGCGATGCGCTCGCCATCGAGATTCAGGTGAGCGGCGATGCGGGGCAGACCTACACCATCCCGGCCACTGCCCTGAGCGGCCACATCGGCGCGGGCGTCGCGCCGGGGGTGAACCGGCGCATCGTCTGGAATGCGGACGCGGATTGGAACGGGCAACTCGTGAGCAACGCCAGGGTGCGCATAAACGCTTTCGAGCAACATTCAGATTCGGCTAATTTTGGGAGCATTTTATGGACGTACACGACAGCGAATCCCGCAGGTATTTATGGCATTTCGACGCCCGCAATCGCCGACGACAGAAGCATCTATTTCACTGGATCGTTAACTACCTATGCCCTCAATCCTGACGGGACTACGCGATGGCAGACCACTGCCGGCATTCGGCCGAGCTTGGCGGTGGACGGAACAGTCTACGTTGGAGGATACAGCTTTCTCCACGCACTCAATGCAGATGGCACCGAACGATGGCGCACCCCGGCGAACCAATACTTCCCGGCGGCAGTTGGGGCCGACGGAACCATCTGTGCGATCTCGGCCAGCGGAATTCGAGCGCTTCGACCAGACGGCGCAACAATTTGGGAATCCTCCGTTTCTAAGCCAGCGCGACCGGTAATTGGTCAGGACGGCACCTTGTACACGCTCTCCGGCGACACCGATAGCACTTTGCTCGCAATCGGGCGAAATGGCGATAGGAAATGGGGGGTCCTTGTGGGATCATCTGCCACTGACCGCGTCGGCGAATCCAAGGGTTCGAGAGCGTTCCAGACCACTTTGTTCATGTCAAAAGCGGCAACTGCGCAGGCTCCGTTGCCACACTCCAAAACCTGGCGGAAGATTTGACGAAACCCTGAGTCTCCTTGCGAATGGCCTGAGAATGCAAGACACGCGTCCCGCAAGGAGACCTCGGGGCTTCACAAAGTGTCGCCCCACCGAGAAAAACAAGAGTCTGCGCGTCCTCCCCGGCGGAAGTGCGGAGGTCTGTCCTCATTCGGAGCGCCCGATGAAGGGAAGATTTCAGTTTACAATTGGCGCGATTGCACGAAAATCGCCGATAGTCACCAGAGTTAGAAGCTAATCGTGCGAGTTCTATTACCAATGACCCCATTTGCACTCTTCAATCGTTCTAATCGGATTGTACCCTTTCTTGTGTCGAGTCTGGCAGCCGTTTCCTTCGGCGCTTTTGCGGAATCGACCGGAGTTGTTCTCAATCCAAATGTTCCCGAAGCATCTGAGAAGAACCGTTCTGAGCGAGCGCCGGACCTGTTTACCCCGGAGCAGCGCGCCTATTGGGCGTTTCAGAAGGTTCGGCGTCCGGAACCTCCGCTTGTATCCGCCTCGGAGTGGGTGCGAAATCCAATAGATGCCTTCGTTCTTTCGAGGCTGGAGGCAAAGAGGATCGAGCCGTCGCATCGGGCGGACAAGATCACATTGCTGCGCCGTGCGAGCTTCGATTTGATCGGGTTTCCGCCAACTCCGGAAGAAGTGGATCGTTTCTTGTCGGACACCTCAGACAAAGCATTTGAAAGGGTCGTGGACCGGCTTTTGAGCTCTCCCCATTACGGCGAGCGTTGGGCGCGGCACTGGCTTGATTTGGCGCGCTACGCGGAAAGCGAGGGTTTCAAAGCGGACGAAACCCGTCCGAACGCCTGGCGGTATCGGGATTACGTCATTCGATCGCTCAACGATGACAAGCCGTACGACCGTTTCGTGAAGGAGCAGATTGCGGGAGACGAACTCTGGCCCGATGATCCGGACGCGCTTATTGCCACGGCATTCAACCGCCATTATCCGGATGAAAGCAATGCGCGAAATCTGATGCAGCGGAGGCAGGAGTTGCTCAACGACATCACGGATACTGTTGGGGCCGTGTTCACTGGAATGACGTATGCATGCGCCCGGTGCCACGATCACAAATTCGATGCGATCCTTCAAAAGGATTACTACCGGCTGCAGGCATTTTTCGCGAACAGCGCCGCCGATGACAACATCGTATTGTCCTCGGCAAAGGTTCACTTGGAATACAAAGCGAAGCTTGCCGCATGGGAGGAAGCGACGCGGGCGATCCGCGAGGAAATGAGCCAGCTTGAGGAACCGAAGCGACGCGCCATTATCAAGGATTATGTGGACAAATATCCGGAACCGATTCAAGAGGCATTGAACAAGACTCCGGAAGAGCGTTCTCCATTCGAACGTCAGATGGTTGCCAAGGCCATGTTGTATTTGGATCCGGCCTCTCACCAATACATCGCTGACACCAAGACAGTGGCAGGCGGTTTGAAAGGCGACGCGAAGAAACGATGGGAGGCGTTAAACGGGGAGCTGGAATCATTCGCTGCCCTGCATCCGGGTGAGTTGCCGATCGGAACGGGCATTCATGACCTGAGCATGGAGAGTCCTCAAACGCATGTGCTCCGGGGTGGTGTATATGATGCGCCGCTCGAAGCGGTGGCGCCCGGTTTTCTCTCGATCGTAGATCCCGAACCCGCGCAGATCACGCCCTGCAACGGCAACCCCTCAACCGGAAGGCGCGCAACTCTGGCCAATATTCTTGCTGACCCGGAAAATCCACTCACGGCGCGTGTCATGGCGAATCGGCTTTGGCATTATCATTTTGGGCGAGGAATTGCTGAAAACCCGAGTGATTTCGGGCGTCAAAGCGACTTGCCATCCAATCCAGAGCTGTTGGACTGGTTGACCACGGAGTTCGTTCGATCCGGCTGGAGCATTAAATCGATGCACCGCCTGATCATGAGCTCGAGCACTTACCAGCAGAGCTCCGGCTATCGAACGTCCGCGGTGCAAATTGACCCGGGCAACAAACTTTTGTGGAGGTTTCCCAGGCAACGACTCGAAGGCGAGGTGATTCGAGACTCGGCGCTTGCGGTGGCGGGGCTCTTGAATCCGAAGATGGGTGGTCCGAGCGTATTCCCGGAACTGCCTCCGGGCATGTCGGTTCGTGGAGGGTGGAGACTCAACTCGGAAGAGTCGGAACGGAATCGGCGCAGCATTTATGTGTTTGTGCGCCGGAACACGCGGTATCCGTTGTTCGAGAGTTTTGATATGCCGGATACCCACGAGAGTTGCGCGCGACGGAATCGGACAACCAGTCCGCTGCAAGCGTTGAATCTGTTGAATAGTGAGCCCGCACTGAAGTGGGCTCAGGGTTTTGCCGGGCGAGTCATGGAAAGCACCGGCTCCACGACGGAGGAACGTATTGACCGCGCCTATCAATTGGCTTATTCGCGAACACCAAGCCCTGGAGAGCGGAAGATGGTCGGGGAATTCCTGAAGAACCAGGAAGCGATAATCTCCGAGCGCATCGCTGATGGTGAAGAGGTCGCGTTGCCGCGTGGAGCCACTCAGTCTGTGAATCCGACCTACGCCGCTGCGATGGTTGATTTTTGTCACATGCTGATGAATTCGAATGAGTTTGTTTACAGGAACTAACCCTTTGACAAATCATGCACCGCAACACGGCAAAGCGCGTTACTCCTCGCGCGCCATTTGGAAGGCCTTCTACAGACTCTCGGTTCGATTTTTGAATCGTATGTCATCACAATTCGAATGCCACCCATGAATCAAACGAAGACTCATACGATTCCAGTCCAATCGCGCCGCGATTTCCTTTGCCGGGGCGGAGGTGGATTTGGCGCTTTGGCACTCTCCTATTTGCTTGGCAATGACGGCTATTTCACGAGAGCCGCCGACGTCCCGGTCAATCCACTCCAACCATTAGCGGGCAAACCACCGCATCACTTTGGCAAAGCGAAGTCGGTGATTTGGCTGTTTCTCGAAGGAGGGCCCAGTCATTTGGATCTGTTCGATCCGAAACCCGCGCTGGACAAACTGGCCGGGCAGCCGATGCCGGAATCGTTCGGACGCCCCATCACCGCGATGGGAACGGCGAACAACACCATCATGCCGACGCGGCGGGTTTTTAAGCAGCATGGCCAGAGCGGGATTTGGGTATCCGATTGGTATCCGCACGTGGCTGAGCATGTGGACAAGATTGCCGTGCTCCGGTCTTGCTGGGCGGATGGACTCAACCATGTGGGGTCGGTCTGTCAAATGAACACCGGCGACATTTTGGCCGGCAGGCCTGGACTCGGAGCGTGGGCGATTTACGGGTTAGGTTCCGCCAACCAGAGGCTTCCGTCTTATGTCATCTTGACCGATGCAAACGAGGTGGTGGGCGGACCGAAGAACTGGAGCGCGGGATTCTTGCCCGCCGTCTATCAAGGCACTTCATTCCGAAATGAAGGAGATCCCATTTTTCATCTGGCCCCGCCAAAAACAATCGGCGACCGGCAGCAGCGCAATAAACTGGATTTTCTGAGCGGGTTGAACAGGCGCTTCTCGGCGGACAAAACAGAGGATACCGAGCTGGCGGCGCGATTGAATTCTTATGAGCTGGCTTATCGCATGCAAGCGGCGGCGCCCGAGGCTGTGGATTTATCGGGCGAATCGGATGCGACCAAGAAGTTGTATGGATGCGACGATCCCGCAACCGAAAAGTTCGGCACGAACTGTTTGCTGGCTCGGCGCATGGTGGAGCGGGGTGTCCAATTTATTCAATGTTACTCCGGAAGCGGAAGCGGTTGGGATGCGCACTCGAATATTGAAGCAAACCATTCGAAGAACTGCAAAGCGTCGGATAAACCCATCGCCGGACTTCTAACCGACCTGCACGCGCGCGGATTGCTGGAATCGACGCTGGTGGTCTGGGGCGGCGAATTTGGCCGTACGCCATTCAACGAGAAAAGCGACGGAAGAGATCACAATCCGTGGGGATTTACAATGTGGTTTGCGGGCGGCGGAATGAAAGGGGGAACGGTCGTCGGTTCGACCGATGAAATCGGATTGAAGGCGGTCGAGGAACGTTCCCATGTACACGATATTCACGCGACCATTCTGCACGCGATGGGGCTCGATCACGAACGATTAACCTATCTGCATAATGGCCGGGATGAGCGAGCGACGGTCAACGGCGGCCGTGTGGTGGAGAGACTTTTCGCTTAGGCTCTCTCCATGAATCCCCCGTCAAAAAAGGACACGCCTTCGGATGAAAACATCGATTCAAACGTGTTCCTCGTTTTGTGCGGGAGGGTGAGACTCCTGTCGAACCCCATCTTGGCAGAATTCCAGGGTTCGGCGGGAGCCTCACCCTCCCATTTTCGGGATAACCGGTATGTCGTTCCGGCTTTCGCCGGTCGGAACTGCCTGAAGGCGGAACTACGTGCAAACCCCACCGAGAAGAAAGTTCGATGCTCCAATGCTTGACCTTGGTTGTGAAAGGCACGAACAAAGTAGCTGCTCAAACTCAAGACTCAATATGCCCAACCCCTCAATTCTACTGACCGGCTTGATTCTCACTTTTGGAACTTTTGCCGCGAAATCAACCGAGATCCATTTCTCGCGCACGCCCAATGGCGGGATCCAGCCCCAAACACTGGTGGACGCTGCGGGAGTCGTCCATCTCATCTATTTCAAAGGAGAAGCCAGGGCGGGCGATGTTTTCTATTCCAACCTGAAACCGGGAAGTTCGGAGTTTTCAGCTCCCATTCAAGTAAACAGCCACCCAGGGAGCGCCATTGCCGTGGGGACGATTCGAGGCGCGCAAATGGCGATTGGCAAGAACGGACGGGTCCACGTGGTATGGAATGGAAATAGCTCCGCCTCGGATGCGCATGAAGGAGTGCCACTTTGGTTCGCACGTCTCAATGATGCCAGGGATGGGTTTGAACCCCAGCGCGATCTCATGACGTTTACGGCGAGTCTGGACGGAGGAGGTTCCGTGGCCGCCGATTCGGACGGCAATGTCTATGCCGTCTGGCACGCCCACCCGCCAGGCGCGGAGAAGAACGAGACCGCCCGGGCCGTGTTTGTAGCCCGCTCGACGGATGACGGAAAATCGTTTTCCGCGGAGCGTCGGGCTACTCTCGAACCGACGGGCGCGTGCGGTTGCTGCGGCCTGAAAGCGTTCGCGGATCGCGGTGGCGCGGTCTATGTCTTGTATCGCGCGGCTTTTGAGACTGTCAAGCGGGACGAGGTGATGATGGTCTCGCGCGACAGAGGGGAAACGTTTCAGATCGCTTACAAACACCCGTGGCAGATTTCGACTTGCCCGATGAGCAGCGCGTCGTTTGCGGACGGGCCGGAGGACGGAACGCTGGCTGCCTGGGAAACAGCGGGACAAGTCTATTTTGCCCTGGTTCGTCCTGGAAATCTCGCTGTCTCAAAGCCTTCCGCACCGCCCGGAAAAGGAAAACGGAAACACCCGGCCCTGGCAATGAATCAAAAAGGCGAAACCCTCATGGTTTGGGCTGGCGGAACTGGCTGGAACAAGGGTGGATCTCTCGCGTGGCAATTGTTCGATCGCGAGGGGAATCAGACGTCGGAACATGGCGAGCGGGATGGAATTCCGGTTTGGAGTTTCGCGTCCGCGTATGCCCGGCCAGACGGCACCTTTGTGATTCTTTACTGAGACCTCGGTTCAAACCACGAAATACGGGAAAGGCCACGGCCCCGTCGAAGGCTGGGTACGCAATGGAGAGCAGAGCCCATTTTGGCGCGAAGCGTTGCGCGCGAACCGCACGGAGTTCCGGCTTCAACCGGTATTCGGGCTCCAACCCGCTAAAGACGGGACTCCATACCTTTCAAATTGAGAATTGCTGGCAACAAAGAGTCATTCGTGAAATTCGGACGTTAGGCGCTTGTTTGAGTTTGATTGTGCTGGTGACAAAGGCAGTCTTGAGTGCCGAGCCTGTCGGCGTTCCCGCTTTCCTGCCGGGTCTCAAACAATCGTTGATTTTGGCGAATCAAGCCTCGGAAAATCGATCGGATTTTCGCGTGTCTCGATTAATCGCCCTGTACGTACCTGAAGGTGAGTTTGTCAGCCCTTTCCTGGAACCTGGTCCGTTTGTTTCGAAATGGGAGGGTTTCCTGAACCTCAAAATCAACGATGACTTTGTCTTTAGCGCAAAAGGCTTTGGCGCGTTGACCGTTTGGATCAACGGGGTGCGGGTTCTAGAATCCAAAGGACCGAATCTGGACTCGGAAAAGAGCGGCACGATCGAAATGAAAAAAGGTGCGAATCGGATCGAGGTCACTTACGCCAGTCCCGAGGCAGGAGCTTCGGAATTTCGACTGTACTGGTGGAATCCTCTTCAACCGATTGAACCGTTGTCGCCGGAGCTGTTCACCCATGACGCTAAAGATCCCGAGCTGGCGGCCGGAATTCAGAGGCGCGCCGGACGCCGGCTTTTTGGAGAGTATAGATGCATTCGATGTCATAAACCTGATCGTCCGTTCGGAACCGGCGCCATGCCGGAACTGCATTATGATTCTCCAGGGTTGACGGGAGTTGGCGATCGTTTGGAGAAGAACTGGATGGTTGACTGGTTGCTGGATCCTAGGTCTGTTCGGCATGACGCCCGAATGCCGCGCATGTTGAATGGCGAACCCGAAGTCCAAGCCAGGGACGCCGCGGATATCGCAGCGTTTCTTTCCGTCCAGAGCCTTGGCGCCCAGTCTTCGGCTGAAGTCGGTTCTCTTTCTGAAGACGAACACGCAGCCGAAGCCGGGAAAGGATTATTCGATACGTTGGGTTGTTTCACATGCCACCGGTTGCCGGGTGACGCTATTTTAATCGGCGAGGATCGATTGGCACTCGACCTTGTCAGAGCAAAGTGGAAACCGAGGGGATTGGTCGATTTTCTCAAGAATCCCACGAGCCATTTTAAGTGGACGCGCATGCCGGATTTTGGATTCACCGAAGAGGAGGCACGGTCTCTGGCGGCTTTTGTCCTTTCCAGGTGCGGCGAGCAAACTCAAAAAAACGAGATCGGCGATCCGGAGCGTGGACGCGCACTGGTGGGTTCGAAAGGGTGTCTCAAATGTCATGATCTCAAAGATTCCGCCGACAAATATTCGGCTCCGGGACTTGCTGCCCTCCGTTCGGCGTCGAGTTCTTCCGGATGCCTCTCGTATGGTTCGAGAACCGGAGGACATCCTAATTACCGGCTTGAAGAGGAAGATCGAAACGCCCTGTTTGCGTTTATCCGGTTCGGGCTCGAATCGTTGTGGAAAAAGGTTCCGACAGAATTTGCATCCCGGCAATTCAAGAATCTGAGATGCGCCGCTTGTCATGCCCGCGACACTGAGCAAGACGTTTGGGGTTCGTTAATCGCTCGTAATGCGATTGATGCCTCAACGAGGGCAGGCGGACCGGATGGGGATCTGATCGACGACTTTGGGGATGACTTTGGGGATGATCCGGTGGCTCCCGATGCAACTGCTGCGGAGAGCAACATTCATCTGCTTCGCCCGCCGTTAACCTGGGTTGGGGAAAAACTGCATGCGGATTGGATGACGCAGTTTATTTCGGGAAAGCTGCGTTACAAACCACGCGCGCAACTCAGAGCCCGAATGCCCGCATTCCCTGCTTTCGCGAAGGATCTTTCGGCCGGGTTTGTGATGGATCACGGATTCAGTCCAATCCGGCCGCCGAATCCTCCAATCGATCGAGGGCTCGCGCAGATCGGCGAGAAGCTGATTCAGATGGATAAACTCGGTTGCGTTTCCTGTCATGCGGTAGGAGAGAAAGGGGCTTTGTCCGGCCCGGCTTCGGAGGCCATCAACTTCAAGTACACGCCAGAACGACTGCGCCGGCACTATTTCGAACGTTTTGTTCGCGATCCGAAACGTGTCCTGCCCGGCACGATGATGCCGCAATTTGTGGACGAGGAGGGACACACGCCTTTTTCCGACATACTGGAGGGAGACGCTAACCGACAGTTTGACGCGATCTGGCACTTCATGCGGACGCTGAGCGAGTGAGATATCCGGGCAACAAAGCTGGTGGCGGGGTGTTTTGCGCGGCAGATCGTCCGGTTCAACCGCTCGTGCGCCGAAATGGGGTGTCTGGACGACGCCCGAGTCCGTTCCATCCTCGAGGAGGCCAAACGCAGCGTGGATGACAGTCTCGCCAAGCCATCAGAACAAGAGCTATGGCCAAATACTCACCAAATTGCTGGAAGGTTTGCCCCAGCCGGCCCGTCTGCCTGGAAGGAAGGATGGGGATCCTGAAGACCTCCGGTGACATGTGGAAGTCATTCAAGGACGTGCAAATGCAGAAGTCAGACTAGGTACTTTCTTTCGGCGTGTGAGAGTCTGGAGCTCATACTCTGAATCGTCATGTTTCCAATCTGCATACGCGTGCCGCTTGGAAAGCTATTGAAACTAACCAGCACAGAATAAACAAGGCTCCATCCACAGGCCTGCATTGGGCGAACGAGCCTTCAAGCGGTTGATAGAAAAGTGGCGGAGAGAGAGGGATTCGAACCCTCGGTAGAGTTACCCCTACACAGGTTTAGCAAACCTGCGCCTTAAGCCACTCGGCCATCTCTCCGCATTTCTGCTCGAAGTTAAGGTACCAAACAGATCGGCTGGCACCGCAATCGGCAGATAAGCTATAATCGTTGCAGAAACCCGGGTCAAGCTATTGAGTTGGTTTGCGATCCGTTAGTAATTCGAAAACTACTCGAAGTCGTCAAAGCGCCCAGGCGGGGGCAACTGCGCCACTCGCTTGCCTCTCAATCGATTCAGCCAATCGACGCGGTTCCAAGGAATCACGATCACAGCTGTGGCAAATATGCCCAGCGAAACCGCCAACGCAAAAAGCTTCATGAAGTACTGAAATAAAGATTCGACTCGGAGTTCGACCGCGATGGGAATCCGCGCTTGCGCGCCGCCAATGGTCTGCGTCACAAGATGAAGGTTGAAGCTGTAATCACCCGGACCCGCCTCCGGCGTCAATCGGATCAGCAAGCCTACGGCATTTGTCCCCGGTTCGAGGCGCTTGCTGGAAAGATAGGTGCTGAGCGGAACGTTATCCGACCCCGGCTCGATATCCACGGTCAGCCCCCCGGGATAATCGGAAACGATTTGCGGTTTAAACTCGATCGATTGATCAGATCGACGGAGCGAAAGGGTGCCAACAACCTTCTTGGATGAACCCTGAAAATAGACTGGGATTTTGATCAAGGCGGTGCGGGTCTTCGTCTGAAGATCCTTTCCCGACACGATAATTTGGTATGACCCCAATTGGTCCGTCCCGTGAAAAACCGCCGAATAGATCCCGTCGTCCGCCTGAATATCTCCATCCTCGGCCGATCCGCTGTCTTCCAGATCGAGCTGATGCGTTTTGCCGGACTTGGGTGGATTGATGAGAGCTTGCATTGTTCCTCGCTCTCCGGAATCGAACCGCGCCCGAATTATCAATGGCTGGCCAACAACCATGGAATTCTCAATTTCAACAAAAATCTTCGAAGGTTCAGACACCATTCCGCGCACCTGAATCGGGGTCAAAGGCACGTACAAAGCGGGATTAGGGCGCTCCGGAATCATCACGAACACACCTTCGACGGATCCCGGGGCGCGCTCATCGAATCCGGTAAATTCCAGATCCACGGACCGCGTCCCAGGCTCAAGCAGGATCTCACTGGGCTGGATTTCGATGCCAGCAAGGCCTTGTCCCTGTTTGACCACAAGAAGCTTCGAACCCTCCGGCTGTCCGCGAACCGTTAATACCAAGGTTCTTTTAACACTCTTGACTCCTCTGGGGATTTCGCCCAACGAAATCTCCGAGGTTTCGATTTCAACTTCCGTGGCCGAAGAGAATTGAAACGGAATCGTCACCGAGTTTGTGCCCACGGAGGATACCCCCTGCCCCGGTTGAACGGTAATAGCGATCTTTGCTTCAAGCGGATGTCCCACTAAACCTGTTGAGGTCGGTCGAACCTCAAATCCCGCAACGGAACCGACTTTCGCAAGTCGAAAAACCCCGCCGGATGCGACAGGAATTTCCGGTGAGTCTCCGGGAATCATTCGTACCGCAGTGCCATCCGGAGAGGTCACTTCGAGACGAACGAGTGTGTTTCCGAGTTTTTCCGGATAAAAGAACGAGACTCCGACGCCCTGAAATTTTTGCCAGCGACTCGCTGCCGGAAGTGTAATCGAGGGCACCCGCTCGGGAAAAAACTGAATGACCACATTGTCCGGGCTTGCGGGAAGAATGTCGATATCCACGGGAATCAAATCCGGCCGGATTGGAACCGGCGCCGTGAGCTTCAGCTTCGCCGAAAAATGCCCAGCCTGCGGATTCCGAATCAGGAAGGATACCGATTGCTTGCCCTCTGTCGCCAGACGATCGGCGGTGGTGGTGATCGTCATGCCACTGGGCAGGTTCGTTGTCAGGAGGCTTAACACCACGGAAAGCCCTGTTGACGGCGGGTTCAGTGTAAACTGAATAGGAATCGGCTTGGCGATTTCGTTTGCCATCGGGCCCGCGAAATGAATGGACTCAGGAGAAACAGTGATCACCGTTGTCAAGGGACTGAGTTCAGGCGCCGGCGGTGTTTCCGCAATCGGAATTGCTCCGGGCGCGGTGATTTGCCCCGAAAGCGAAGCCACCAGATCACGCGTCGTGTCCGGAAGGGGGGTATCGCCGAACTGCACGAGCTGGAGGCGGGACAATCTTCCCGTTTGTCGGTAGTCATGATTGTAGATGCTGAGAATCCTATCGTGGTCCCGCCGGTCAATGGAGTTTTTGCCGTCCGTGTACAACAAAAGGTCGAGATTTCCCGCTTCCGGAGGCCTGAATCTCTCCAACGCTGTGGAAAGGGGTTTGGCAAGGCTCGTTTTACCCCAGATTTTGACCGTAAGCCGGTCCAGGGCGGATGCAATTTTTCGACGAATCTCCGTGGTGGAGTTAGATCGAAACTCCACACTCAGCCGCTCCTGAACCTTGAGATCAAAGCTCCAAATATGGATTTGGTCACCTTCCTGGAAGATTCGGCCCGGACCACTCAAGGCGCGTTCGATATCCAGCCTAACCGTCGTGACCACGTTCCCGCCCCTCCACAACGATCGCATCGACCCCGATGTGTCCACCACATACAGGAACTGAGAAGCAAACACGAGTGGTTGAAGAATCACCCAGCCAAGCAGGATACTTAAGGCGCGAATAAGGTTTTGTTTTCTCACTGCATCAAATGAATCCGCTTCCGGTCGCAATTCGAATTCCCGCGAGTATGAAAGGCATGGCCGAACCAGACAAGGGGAAATCGGAAGATTCACCGGCGTACGGGGGCCCCTTCCGGTTCGCCGCGCGCCAAAACTAACTGTTACCC
>JAQBVM010000093.1 GCA_027623095.1 Verrucomicrobiota bacterium | reverse complement strand
TTTCCTGTTCCGAGTATTCCGTGTTCCCTCAACCCCTCATTCGGTTGCGGCTCCGCTGCTCCGGGTGTTTCCTGCCCCATTGGGACTTTACTTCGCATGGAAACTTATCCTCATCACTATCCGATCCGTTTTATCGGGAGGGTTGAGACTCCTGTCGAACCCATTCGTGACTGAATTCCAGGGTCCGGCGGGAGCCTCACCCTCCCATTTTCAGGGCAACGTTTCTGAGATTGTTTAGAATCCAGGACCATAGCAACGAATCAATTATGAAGACAGGCGCCTTTCGAGAGAATAAGAAGCCGAAAACGTGTTCATTCCATAGCTCCTAGGCCGGTAATACACGGTGCCGCCACTCTTCAATATTTGTTTGTCTCCTGGACAACGGAAGCTGACCTTGGATTTTCCCATGTGCGAGGCTAATAGCGACATTCGCTCTGAGACCATGCCTCGGGCCGTGCGATCGTCGGTAAGATTGGAACCTTCGCGGCCTTCCACCCAAACCGTTGGAGAGTAATTCGGCGGCGGATTCGCGAGGTTGACCTGGGAATTGCCGGGGTTGTTGGCCGGCCATTTGTCATCGTTGTCCGCGGCATAGACATGTGCCGCGATAATCAGTTGTTTCACGTTGTTGAGACAGGCGATGCCGGTGGCCTTTTTCTTCGCTTTGGAAAGTGCCGGCAACAGCAAGCCCGCAAGGATTGCGATGATCGCGATGACAACCAGCAACTCGATGAGGGTGAACCCGGAATTGTGATTCCGTTCTTCACAACGTTCACGCGAGAAATCGTGAGAGAGGGATTTCATCACGCCATGAGATGATCTGGCGGAGTTCTGGGCGAGAAAGATTCCTCGAAAAGACGTTCCCAAGCAAGTTTTAGGAATCTCATCATTCCCTCCATGTTTCACGCCACATGTCGCCTGTCATTCGCTCGGCTTTCATCCAGCCGGAGTGACCGTCGAAATAAAGAACGTTGGGACCTCCGGAATGCCGGTCTTTGGCGACACGCCGTCCAGTCGAAGCATCTTGGGATTTGGAACTGGGCAAATGGCCGGGATGCCAGACATCGTTCAGAAAGAGTTCCGCGTCCCGAAAACCTTTGATGATGGGGCGCCAGGCGCCATTTTCGTTATCCGCCAAATAAATGGTGTCGGTCGGGCGATCCACACGGCTCAAAAGAGTGGGCGCGTAGAGGTCTGTTCCGGCAATACTGTTCATGCTCTGAAAGTGCCATGAATTGATCACATAACTGACGACTTGCTCCTTGTTCGGATAACTTGGGCACTTAAAGATTCGAATGCTCCGGTAGTCATCCACAGTGCCACCTTCGGGGAGGTAATTCATGAACGCCTGGTACCAGATTACATCATTGCCTCTCGGAATCAGGCCGCGGTTGTCGTCCGCGTACATGAGCATGGCAAGGCCGATGTTGTGGAGATTGCTCAGGCAACCCGCCTTCTTTCCGGCGGCTTTTGCTTTGGATAGCGCGGGCATTAACATAGCCGCAAGAATTGCGATGATGGCGATAACGACCAAAAGCTCGATCAATGTGAAGCCGGATCGAGGGTGTGAATAGGTGAACCGATCCTTGTTTTGGTTGGAGTGCGTTCTGTCGAATGGGGAGTGCGATTCTTTCATAGGTTTGAACGCGGCCCAAGAGTCGCGTGCTGTTTGGGTTTCTGCGGACTGACAGTCCCTATACCAAAAACACCCAGGTTCCGCCAATTCAATTCCCAGTCATTCCAGGCGCATCTGAAATGAGGACACATAAGTCCCCAGCCCTTTCATCGCGCGGGAATTTCATTCAGCGTGTAATGAAATGTGTCGTTCCGCAGTTCTATGCCGTCTGCGCTGGTCACACCCGCCGCCTGCACCATGACAACGTGCCTGGGTTCACAGCCCTCGATGCGCAAGCGCACACTGCGCCGGTCGAGGGACACATCGGCCCGCGTCACGCGAACGGGAGGGCCGGGAATCTTTTCATCGCGATCCTTCTCGGGCGCATTGTGGCGGCCATCGTAATCATAGGAGTACTGCAATCCATCCCAGTTCTCAACCTTCCCGGCGCTCGCGCCATCGATCTCCCGCGTGAAAGTGAGTGTGAATCCGTCCGGCTGCGCGTGGACGTCGCGAATCTCGAACGGGACCGTTCCCATAAAACGAACGCGGTCGAGTGACCAGGGCCGCGGTGCGATGCTGGTCCAGTGGCCCATGCGGAGTCCGCCGGCATAGAGCTTGCCGTCGGGACCGAAAGCGATTCGATTCACGCCGGAAGCGAAACCTTTTACGAACGGAAACACCGCTCCTTGCCATCGTCCATTGACCATTTCCAACGCCACGCGAACGAGGCTGGCGTTCTGAAATTCGCCCACTAACATTTGCCCCTTGAAAGGTCCAAAACGGTCATCCGCAATGACCGCGATGCCGCTGGCCGACCTCACCCACGCATAGGGAAACCACACGGCAGGGGGCGTGAATTCGGAATGGCCATCAATCCAGTCGGATGGCGCCGGCCAAGCCGGCGGGTAGCCGTAGAATTGGCGCGGTTGCAGGTGATTCAATTTGTTCGCCGCAATCCAGTGCCCCTCGTTGTCCGTGATGAAAATGTCCCCATTGAATTCACCAAATCCATTGGGAACACGCAACCCAGAACAAAAACCCTCGGCCACGTAACGGGTTACCAAATCCGCCGTCCCAATCATCGGACCGGCGTTGCCGTCGGCAGATCGGCGCTGGACAACCGGAACGCCGGTTGGGCTCACTTTCACGCACCAACCCATAAAGGGCACTTCGTAAATCGGGCGATGTCCGGTGATCATTACATGGAAATTCCCCTGCGCGTCGAGCGCTGGACCCGTTGTGAAGGAATGGTAGTTGCCTGTGTAACCCCAACGGTCGCTGATGCACTCAAAGAGATCCGCCTGGCCGTTGCCGTCGGTGTCCGTGATGCGCGTCAGCTCGCATACGCGGTCACAACGCGATCAGACTCATCGCGGTGGGCGATGAGACCATTCGACGCGAGACCGCGCGCGGCAATGAGAAGGAAATCGTTTTCGCGGTGAAGCAGCACCGCATTCCCGGTATCCGGGAAGGGAACCCATTCTCCAGCGCCGTGAAACGGAGACAAGCGGACCGGCGCGGCGAGCGGGCCGATCTCAAAGCGGCGAACAACGGCGTTGAGCGACAGGAGCCGCTCCAATAGTGGTGTCTCGCGAATCCGCACCGGCGCGGCGGCGGACGCAGGGATGAGTTCGTAAAGGAAATGGGTTTGGCCACCCTCAGTGCTCACACCGAGAAATCGGCTTTCTGCCAGACCGAAACCGCCGCCGTCCTGTATGGGAAGTTCCCAGGGCTGAACCGGCAAGCTCCCCCAAAGCCTGTCGCCAGTAAAGTCGCAAACAAATCGCGCCGCCGTCCCGTTGAATGGCGGACCATAGAGGTTCAGGGGCGCGCCTTCCCAAACGGTGTGCGTCCGGAGCAGCTCCGCGTCAAATGCCAAGTGTAGGTTCGTCGCCAGCGAAACAACAATGCTGCGGCTTGAGAACGCCATCGGCGCGCGACGGAACAGCATGTCGGGCGGATCGTGCGCCGCGATGACATCGGACGGTCTGGCCGCCACGAGATCCACTCGCGCAACAGCGCCCGTTAAGAACGCCGCGGCCAAACAAAACCGAACAACATCGAACGCATCGCCGAACCGGGAATTCATACTCGGAGTGTAACTTCGTTGCCATCAGCTTGGCGAGGCGAGAGATGAAGCTCGGTGCATCTCCGAGTTGTTGATGGAGTTGCGTCGTGCAATCCGACCGCGACTTGTCCCAAGCCGCAGCGATCCCGATCCAAAGGACGCATCCGCTTGTTCCCGATGCGAGGAATACTCTCCGAGTGCTGCGGGCTGGGACAGCCAATACGTGTCAAGCTAAGGCAGGCTGGAAAGTGGCGTTGAAGTTTCGAAGGAAACTGAATAACGGGAAAGAGGGTTGCGTTAGAGTTTTAGAAAACCGGAGCCTTAGATTGTATGTGACTTGGGTTTTAGCCAAAGGTCCATCAAATGGTCCCAAGTGTTGGTTCGGGATTTTCGGCGGCCTTTGCGTGCGTTGACCAGAAGATGGCGCCAAATCGTGCGCAGTTGCCGCAACAGTTCCTCGGGTCCTCGCAAGAACGCGCGCGCGATGGTGTGCCCCCATAGCTGCATCCCGCGGATGAGTTTCTCGAAGCTGATTTCCGATTGGTGCTGGTGCCAGCATTGGGCGTTGGCATGGGCATGCCATAGAAAGAGCAACACCGCACAGAGCAACCGGGCCCAAACTTCACATTGGATGCGGGAAGGATCGTTGCTGGTGGTTTTGTCCAAACGCAGCACCGACCTGGCCTGGCGGAAAATCAATTCGATCTGCTTGGGACTAACAGTAGAGGACGCGATGGACCGATTGAAGGGAGTGAACCTGGTCTGTTTGGGGGACCGGGAATTGGGACTATGGCGATTGGCCGACAGCTATCCGAAAGCGCAAAGGGAAGTCTTAGACGTATTTCCGAAGATTCCCGCTCCGTTGTTGTCTCTAAAGAAACCGAACATTAATCGTCTGGACAACCCGCGACAAGGGCGTCCCTGACAAGGAGTTGCGTTACAGCGAGACCGCAAGATCCCTGATCTGCTCAGGGGGGAAGATAAGTCTGAGAGTCTTCAGACGCGAAGCGGGAGAATCGGCAATCGCTCTGGAGGAAACGGCAAGGTCAAAGAGTTGATGGAGGAAAAGGATGTAGGCGTTTAGCGAAGTCTTCCTCATCCGCTGGCGTCGCTTTTTCGCACGCCAAGAAGGATGGAGTATAGAAAAACAGTTAGAAAGGAGAATTTGTTGACCGTTGCCACCATTCATAAGTTGTTTATTATGAATGGTGGAGCCGAGGGGATTCGAACCCCTGACCCCCACAATGCCATTGTGGTGCTCTACCAACTGAGCTACGACCCCGGCCAATGCGCTCCGAAATCTAAAGTGCTCCGAAGCTTTGTCAAAAACAATCTAATCGTCCAGTCCAAGCTTAACCCTGCCCGCTGGAGTAATCATCGATTGATGCCAGGGCGGATCCCACACGATATCGACCTGCGCGTCTTCGACTCCAGGAAGGCTCAAAATCTTTTGCTGCGCATCCCCGGCAATCGTAGCGCCCATCCCGCAACCCGGCGCGGTTAGGGTCATTCTGACCATTACTCGACTCTGGCCGGAGTCTCCAGGGTCCAAATGAAGGTCGTAGATCAGACCGAGATCAACGATATTCACGGGGATCTCGGGATCGTAGCAGGTCTTCAAAACGTCCCAAACCGCGGCTTCGTCCACCGGCCCGGCAGACGCTCGATCGCCGTTGTCCGTCTTCGCTTGTTCCGATTCCGCGGCTGCGTCCATTCCGAGTGCATCGGCGTCTTTGCTGGCAATTCGCAAAAGACTGCCGAGAGCCTGAATGGTATAGTTTCCTCCTAGCGACTGTATAATATCGACCTCCGTATCCGCGGACAGGACGATCGAATTTCCCGCGGGTATCTGCACCGCATCGCAGTCTCGGACGAGTCTGACAGAAATAACTTTTTCCATGAGCACAAGCTAAAGGAAACCGTTGAATAATCAACGTTCGATGCCGCTTGTTTGAATTGCAGCCGGGATGAGCGAGTGTCTAATTAAGATGATGAAAAAGCCGGTTTGGCATGCGGTCATCGAATCGTGCGCGGATCCGGACCGTGCCAGACGGTTTTTGGATGATCTCGGAGCGGGAAAGGGAGCCGATTTCTTAAAGAAAGTTTCACGGGAACAAGCTCGAATTCTCGCGGCGCTTCTGAGCGGTTCGAAGGCGATGGCCGAACTCTTGTTGGTGCGACCCGATTGGCTGGAGATCGTGGCAAATGCCCACCCGCGACAAATGCAGAGTCTCAAACGCGAGGTTCAAGAATGGTTCAAGCCAATGGTTGCTGCGGGTGACTTTGCCGGGGCGCTCAAGAAGCTGAGGGAATTCAAGCAAAAGGAAATGTTGCGGATCGCCGCCCGCGATTTGGGAAGACTTGGCTCGTTGCCGGAGAACATCAAAGAGATTTCCAATGTCGCGGACACGTGTCTGTGCGCGGTTTATGAGCTGTCTCTGGCCAGGCTCACTGCGCGTTTTGGACGTCCCTACCATCTCAATCCAGAAAACCGGTGGGAATCCTCTGAATTCACTGTTTTGGGGCTGGGGAAACTGGGTGGGCAGGAACTCAACTACAGTTCCGATGTGGATGTGGTTTTCCTTTATGCCGAGGAAGGAAACGTATTTCGAGAGCACCCGCAGGATTCGAGGGTCAGTGGAAAGGGTTTGACGAATCATCAGTTCTTCACCCGTTTGGCGGAATCCATTGTAGGGGAAATCAGCCGTTCGACCCCGGAAGGGGTGCTGTTTCGCATCGACTTGCGATTGCGGCCCGAAGGAAGCTCAGGACCTCTCGTTCGATCCTTGGAAAGTTACGAGAACTATTACGCTCAATGGGGCCAGCCGTGGGAGCGGCTGATGTTGATGAAAGCTCGCTGCGTCGCTGGCGATCCGGCTTTGGCGTCGGAGTTCCTGGAATCGATTCAGTCGTTTCGTTATCCGCGAATGATTAGCGATCGCATCGTCCATGAGATCAGCGCCATGAAACTTCGAATCGAGAAGGAGGTCGTGAAACCGGGGGAATTGGACCGGAACGTGAAGCTCGGGCGCGGGGGAATTCGCGAAGTGGAGTTTGTGGTCCAGACGCTCCAACTGCTGAATGCCGGCCGCATCCCATTCCTGCAAGATTCGCAAACTTTGTCAGCGCTCCAAAAATTGGTTCGTTACAGCATCCTTCCCGAAGCCGAGGCCAATGCGCTTTCGAGCGCTTACTGTTTCCTGAGGGATGTGGAACATCGATTGCAGATGGAAAGCGAGATGCAGACCCACACGATTCCCACGGAACGAAAAGCGAGGACGCGACTCGCACGGCTGATGGGATTTGAAACATTGGCAGAGTTTGAAAATGAAAAAGAGAGGCATGCAAAACTCGTCCGAGGAATTTATGAAGGCGTGCTGAATAGCAGCAATTCCGAGAAGGTTCCCCCGCTGCCGTCACTGGAGGGCGACGAATCACTATGGCTGGACCTTCTGAGCAAACACGGTTTTCACGATTGCGACCGGGGATTGCAACTAATCCGATTGTTTGTCCGCGGTCCAGGGTATGTTCATGTTTCCTCCCGAACATCAGAACTTGCGCTCCAACTGATTTCCAATCTGTTCGAGTTTTGTCCAAACGGGAACTCCGATACTAATCATCCGAATTCCCGTTTCCCGGTTATTTCCGATCCGGACCGAGTCCTCGCGAGGCTGGACAGTTTTATCACTGCGTACGGTTCGCGAGCGATGCTTTATGAAACTTGGACGAGCGCGCCTTCGTTGTTCAAGCTGCTCGTATTGCTTTTTGATCGATCTGAATTCCTCGCGGAAACGGCGATCCGAACTCCCGATCTCGTGGACGATATGCAGTTGAGCGGCAGGTTGCGCCGAAGCAAATCCTCGGACGAAATCCTGGGTGATCTGGGCTACGGGATTTCCGATCGAGACCAGTATGTCTGGGTCCGGCAGTATCATCAGGCAGAGCTAATGCGGATTGGACTGCGCGACATTCTCGGTTTGGCGGACTATGAACAGAACTTGGAAGAGCTCTCGGCCCTCGCCGACGCCTGTTTGCGATACGCCCTAGAGGCGGTCATGCGGAAACACAAACTCGGAAAGCCACCTTTCGCAATCATCGGATTCGGAAAACTCGGTGGCACAGAGTTGAACTACGGATCCGACCTTGACGTTGTCTTTGTCACTGGATCCAAGCAAAAGAATCTGCCGCGGTCGGAGCGAATGGCGGCAGAAGTCATGGATTTGCTTTCGCGGGCAACGGAACTGGGAAACGTATTCGAAATCGACGCGCGGCTCCGGCCTGACGGGGAAAAGGGTCTCTTGGTGAACACAGTCCAGGCATATGAAGAGTATTATCAATCGCGAGCGCAGCTCTGGGAAATTCAAGCGCTCACTCGAATCCGCGCAATCGCCGGTTGTCCGACGGTCGGACGCTCGTTTCAGGAGTTGGCCGCGAGCATTACAGATTTCAGTAGTCCACGCAAGAAACTGGCTGCATTTGTCCCGAACTGGAAAACGAAGATCCACGAGATGCGAATGCGAATTGAACGAGAACGGACACCCGCCGGGATGCAACGGCTCGCAATCAAAACGGGCAATGGAGGATTGATGGACGCTGAATTCGTTTCTCAAGTGTGGGCCATGCAATATGGGTGGCACGAACCAAACACCCTGCTCGGCCTGGAGCGCGGGCGGCAATCGAACGTAATTCCTCCGGCGCTTTCGGAAAAATTGATCGCGAATTACCGAAAGTTGCGCCGCGTGGAAGGCGTCCTCCGCCGTTGGAGTTACAAAGGAGAGAGCCTGCTGCCGGACTCCCCGGCGCCGCTTCGCCGAGTCGCCCTGCGCTGCGATTCAGTGAATGCAAATGACTTCATGAAAGATGTGGAGGAATGCCGAACGAACATTCGATCCGTGTATGACCGCGTCTTGCCGGGATAAGGTATGTTCCGAGGCGCGATCCGGACACTGTGCGGATGGACGCGCGAAGTCCATTACTTCAACGCATAATCGGCTTCGGTTTGAGTCCTTTGGATTGTCTGGACGATTGCCAATGGAGCCAGCTCGTCAGCCAGGTTTTTGTTTTTCAAAGATTGGCCCGAACCGATATTTCTCAAGCAGGTTTCCACCTCATCGATGATGGAATCGGGTGTGGAAGTGCCTGCTGTGAGTCCGACAAATTCAACGCCAAGGAACCATTCCGACTTCACGCCCTGTGCGTTCTGAACGTGATAGACTCGGTTACAATACTGCTGGCATGTGACGACGAGTTGGTGAGTGTTGTTGCTGTTCGCGCCGCCCACGACAATGACAACATCGGATGCATTGGCAACTTCAACCGCTGAAGTCTGGCGTTGTTTCGTTGGCTGGCAAACCGTATCGATAAACCGCACAGCGCTGTTCGGAAATCTTCGCTGAACCGAGAGAACGAGGGACCGCACTTTGTCAATCGGCTGAGTGGTTTGCGCGACGATTCCAAACCTGTCTCTTTCCTTCATCGATTGAACGTCTTCTTCCGAAAGGATCACGTCGAAATCATCCAGGTCATCGGTCATTCCACGAACCTCCACGTGCTCACGTTTGCCAATGATAACGGGATGAAAACCCTCTTGGAGAATCTGCCGCACCGCGCGGTGCGCGAAGTGAACGAGAGGACAAGTTGCCTCAACGATTCGGAGACCCTTTGCGCGCGCCCTCTCGATCGATCGCCGAGAAGTTCCGTGAGCGGTGATCATCGCTGAGGTTGTCTGAACGTTTTCAATCTCTGTCTCGCTGCGAACCCCTTTGGATCGCAGTGCGGAAAGGACAGATTCATTATGCACGAGATCTCCAAGAATCGTTATTGGTTCGTTTTCAGCAGTTTCCAGTGCCAGCGTGATAGCGTCCCGAACGCCAAAGCACATACCCAAGTGTTGCGCGCGAATGATCCTCATCGGTTTCAACTCCAATTGCTTTATATTACAAAGTTCGATTCTTCAGGTCGGATTGCGAGTATTTCTCTGGGACCTTTACTTCTTGTTTTGCTGGACGATTTGATCGAGCAGATCAATGTATTTCGCGAATGCAAATCGTCCGGAATCCGTGAATGAATATGTGGTGAGCGGTTTCTTCTGACGAAAACTCTTTGTGGCCGCTATGTAACCGGCTTCTTGCAGCGTGCGTAGGTGAACGCAGAGGTTCCCATCGGTCATCTTGAGCGTGTCACGCATTTCGGTGAATGAAAGTTCCGGGGACGCAGCGAGGACGGACAGAATGGCCATTCGGCCCTTCTCGTGAATCACTCGATCGAGGTTTAGAAACGGTTCCGGGTTCACGCTTCATTCTTCCGTTCCGTAAAATAGAGATAAGCGCCATATGCCAAGTGAAGCCCCCCGAAGAAGATTCCCATTGTCGTGTGCGCACCCGCAACCGAGTAGGACAGCTCGAGTTGCGGCAAAATCCCAGCCACAATGCATCCGCAAACGATAAAACCCCATCCAAAGAGCTTCATTCCACGCGGCATAAAGAATCCAGCAGCATGAATGGCACAACCATAGAGGATCATCCACATGGGAGGGATCCAAATGAAACGCCGGGGATCGTCGAGCGGAGTCGCTACAATTACGATTGTTGCGACAAAGCCTGCAAGCAAGGGAGGAATAACCGCTTGCGTTACTCGCTTCGTCGGAGGAGACCAAAAAGGTTCAGAATCTCTAAGCGCCTGACTTCGAACTTTGAAATAGGCTCCTGTAATTCCAATAGCACTCACAAGCATCCAGTAACTGCCAAAACCCGCAATCGAATCGATTGACAAAATCAAGCCGAGGATGGACGCGAGGATTCCGAGGATTCCGAGCAGGAGCATGACCGGGGCCATGGCACGTCGATAGATCGCAGTTCGCTCCATCAAAGTCCGGATTACTTGAAGGTGATCAGTGGCCCAATTCGGTTCCATCGAAGCTTACTTTGTATTGCAAAGTTTGAAAGTCAAGTGTTGATTGAACAAAAGCCCGCTTATGCGGGTCAACGAGACATGGATTCAATGGGGAATTGCCTGCTGGCGTAGAAAGCTGGGAGCGTCGAAGAGAAAGTTTTGACGGGAATTCAAATTGGCTTTAATGATACACACTTGATGTTGCGTTCATCGTCAAAAACCGTTTTGCACTTTATCGTGCTTTGTCTCTTAGGACTGCCGTTGCCGCTGGTTCCGCAGAAAGTCTGGGCCGGAGAAAAGATCCAGATTACTCCGCGAAACAGCAAGGCGAACTCGGCTGCGGAGACGATTAAGAACGGACTCTATTCGGATCCTCTCGACTTTATGAAATCTCGAGGCGGTTCTGGAGGCGGTTCCTTGGTTCCGACCCTGCCGCCTCCTGCGAACTCCACGCGGAGTCGTCCCAAGCAGGAAGACGATATGAATTGGATGTTCGATACTAAAGGAAATATCGATCAAGAAGCCGCGCTACAGAAAATATTCGGGGTTCGAGATTCTAGTTTCGGGGTGCCCAAGACGGGTTCTAAGAATGCAAATAATTCAAGCTTTGGCGATGATACAGAAAGGTGGGAACAATCGTCATCGGGTAAGAACTGGCTTGAAATCGGCTATCGAAAGGCAGAAAAAGCGTCGGAAAATGGTCTGAAGCGCGAAGAAACGGCGGAGCCAAACTCTGGATTTGAAGACAAAGCGGACTCTTCGTTTTCACGGAAACGTAACGAGCTTAACTTAAACAATCTATTGTCTCCGAAGCAGAGCAAAGAAGTGTCCTCGGACGGCCCCAGCGGATATGCCCAGGATCCCTTCGCATTATCGGGCCTGCTGCAGAGCGTCAATAACACGGAAAAAGGAAGATTTGGGCGGACGAAAGAACAGGAAGATCGACTTTCGGATTTTCAGAATTTGCTGGGAGTTCAACCGACGCTATTCGTGGATCAATTGCGGAACACACTCGACTCTCAACCCGATGCAACGCGTCGGGATATGAATCCGATCTTTGGCAGACCCTTGGAGAGCTCGGGGCCATCTGGTTTAAATCCCTCAAGCTTGAATCCTTTCAATTCCGGAGTTCGCGCTGCCCCCGCCAATTCAGGGCTCTTTGACTCGTTTAACACGCGAAGTCTTGGGAAATCTGGTCTCAACCCCGCGATGATAATTCCTCCGTCCGTGCCTGTGTTTCAACCCAAGCCCATCGTCCTGGAGATTCCTCGACGGAAGCTTTAGGCAACCGCGTTTGCCTCGCTCGATTTCCTGCCTGCACCACGGGTGAAAAGTGTCGATGTAGTATTAATCCCACCTCATTGCCGCCACTGTCTCACCGGAATGCAGCTCGGTGCGCGGCGGGACATCAACGAGACCGTTCGCGACGGAAAGCGAACTCAGTGCGTGCGAGCCCTGCAAGCCAGCGGAGCGGACTTCCCCTAGCTCATCTATGACGACACGCGCGAAATGCCGGCGATCACCTCGGTTGTTCATGTTCTCGCGGAGCACTCCAGGCTGTTTTCGGAGCTGCAAATCAGATGCTCCCTGCATCCTTAGAAGCGCCGGCCGAGCCAAAAGCAGGTAGGTGACAAACGCCGACACAGGGTTTCCAGGGAGCCCGAAAAGGCACTTCTCTTTTAATTGGCCAAACACGAATGGTTTTCCGGGACGAACCGCTACTCTCCAGAAATCAAGATTGCCGCCAAGCTTTTGAAACGCGCTCTTCACGTAATCGAACTCACCGACGGAAACCCCTCCGGAAGTAATCACAACATCACATTCTTGAAGAGACTGCCGTAGCATGAACTCGGTAGCCGGCGGCGTATCCTCCACGATCGGATAGATCTTTGGAACCGCGCCGATCATTGAGACAACCACGCTCAAACCCGCCCGATTGCTTTCATAGATCTGCCCGGGTTTCAGAGATTGACCCGCTTCACAAAGCTCGCTTCCGGTCGCGATAAGACCAACGATGGGTTGACGAAAAACACGGATTACTTCGCGACCTGTTCCTGCCAGCAGGCTAATCTTTCCAAAAGACAACCTGGCGCCGACCTTGGCGATCAACACGCCTCGCCGCACGTCTTCTCCCTGGATACGAATATTTTCCCACGGCTTGACTCTATCCAGGAACTGGACCACTTCAGGGTCGGATTCTTCCCAATGCGTGTCCTCCTGCATAATAACCGAGTCCGCGCCTGCCGGAATCGGTGAGCCTGTGAACAAACGAACGCATGTGCCGCGTGATACTTCTCCCCGGAAAACCGCTCCCGCCGCGACTTTTCCGATTAATCGAAGAGGAACAGGCGTTGTTGCGGAGGCTGATTTTAAGTCGTCCGCAATGACCGCATAACCATCCATCGCGGAATTATCGAACGGCGGGAGGTTTACCGAGGATTCGATCGGCTCGGCGAGCACACGTCCTGCAGCTTCGATCACCGTAGTCTCGACCGTCTCCAGCGGTTTGATGACCGATAGTATCCGTCTCTGGGCTTCTTCCAGTTCAAGCATACGATTCATGTTTCAACACACCACGCCTCTACTCGGAAACTTCCTCCACAAGTGCGTCCGCTTTGCGACCGGGCCTGCCGAATCGAATCTCAGGAATCAGCATGCCGATGGAAATCAGAATTAAACCGACCGAGATCCATCCCAGAGTTTTAAGCGGAAGCACGTTGACGGCATGAAAGGCAACCAAAGGAGCCGCAAATCCGCGGACCCCCGTGAAGAATGTATGAACAGACATGTATTCCGCCACTCGGTCGGCGGGAGCGAATTTTGTCACCCAGAGGCTCCACGCAACGTCGCCGCCGGAATTCGATACACCGAACGCCACGGCACCGAGAATCAGTCCGGTAACGTTCGAACTGGCGAAAAACGAAGTAATGCCCACGACGAACCCGAAATTGAGCACAGCGCGCAGAGTGAAGAAATTCATCCGATCGAAAAGCCGGCCCCAAATTGGGCTCAGTGTCAATCGCGCCGCGTTGGGAACGACCCCAACCAGGAATGCAATCTCCCCCGCGCCGAGAGCCAATCCATACTTCGGGTTTGCCAAATACTCCACACGCATCGGAAGCATCATCAAATTGGCGAAACCCATCACCATCCACGCAATTAGAATCCGGCGGAAATCCTGGTCCGTTCTAACGAATCGCAGTGATCGGAATGGGTGAGTGCCGCCGCCGCCGGTCAAGAGTCTTGAGGGATACTGAGCCAAACAATAACTGGCGAACCCCGAAGCCGCCGCAAAAAGAATCAAGAGCACTCGAAACGAACTCATGTTGTGGGTCAGCATACGACCCGCGAATTCACTGAAAAGCGCCGCCACTGCAATCCGTATCATCACGGTTTTCGAGAACAGATGTCCCCTTCGTTTCGCCGGATAGTTCTCTTGATAAATCTGCGTCAAAAGAGGAACAGCGGAAGAAATCGACGTCAATCCAACAACGCTGCCAACAACAAAAACCGGCAACACCGGCACCATGGCCATGATCACAAACGAACAGGCGCCCGCCGCGGCGAGACGCGATGCCGCTGTCGCGGTCTTCCAACCCAATCGCGCGACTGTCGATACGACCAGGGGAGTTGCCAGAAGACCAAAGCTGCTGGCGCTCGCCACAAATGCCTTTGCAGTCGTTCCCGCTTCGAACCAGCGCACCGCAATCAAGAGAAGAAACGTGGTCGCAGCCGTCTCCAGAACGCCATTGCTGACGGCCCTCCATCGTTCGTAATGGAAGGTCCGTTTTGTGTCCGCCAAACTAGCCATCGGCGGAGATTACTCGGCAAATCGGAAACTACAAAAAATTTATCGTCTTTATATCGCCAGGGGCTTCGAGATAAGCTTTTCCATCTATGAACCGCGTCGCATTGATCACTGGCGGTTCCCGCGGCATCGGCCGGGGAATCGCGCTGGAACTCTCCAAAATAGGAATGGATGTTGTCATCAACTACGCCTCGAACGAAGCAGCCGCCCAAGAAACAGCGGCGTCATGCATGGCGGCGGCGGCAACAGTCGGAAATCAGATACGGGTCGAGATTTGCAAAGGGGATATATCCAGCGCGAACCATCGAATCGGCCTGGTCGAATTCACTCGGAAAGAATTCGATCGACTCGATTTGCTCGTTAACAATGCGGGGATTACGTCCATTGGCCGCGCCGATGTTTTGGATGCAACCGAGGAGAATTTCGACCGTCTGATGGCCATCAATCTCAAGGGACCCTATTTCCTGACACAACAAGCCGCCAAATGGATGATTGACCAAACAGCGAAAAAAGCGCCGTCTGGAACATCCAGCAAATCCAGCCGCGAGGCCCTTCCGTATCGGCCCAAAATCGTTACGATTTCCTCAGTCAGCGCGTACGCCGTTTCGACAAACCGTGGGGATTATTGCATGGCGAAAGCCGCCTTGGGCATGTTAACTAAGATCTACGCGACCCGGCTCGCCGAATGCGGAATCAATGTCTATGAAATCTGCCCAGGAGTCATCGCCTCAGACATGACCGCCCCCGTGAAGGAGAAATACGACCGGCTGATTGCCGAGGGCATGACTCCAATCGCTCGATGGGGAACGCCGGAAGACGTTGGAAAAGCGGTCGTCGCCATCGCCCAAGATTTCCTGCCCTTCAGCACCGGCGAAGTCATCAACGTGGACGGCGGCTTCCATTTGAGGCGGCTGTAAGCGCACCAAAAAGCGACTTTGGCGGGAATGAATGTGAGGTCCGTTGAATCTTTGCGACTACCGGTTCTTTTTCTTTTTTTCGGCAGCGCTGGCCTTCAACTCTTCACGGAGCCAAACAATAAGCGCTGGACCGAAACAGAGTGTGAGGCCGATCGGCACGATTACCAATCCAATCAAGTTTGCATCCATAGCTGCCTGATACACTTCCTGGGGTTGATCTAAATGTAAAGATGCGATTCAGAGAGATTTCGGGTTTCCATCCGATTTGCCCAAGACGCGATTCATTCTGTCGATGACCTCGGCAAGCCTGGTTTTGTCCCCTCCGGATACCTCGGCTGCAGCCCATCCGCGATAGCCGATTTCTCCAAGCGCCTTTCGAACGTCCGGCCAATCGGCGTCGCCGTCCCCGATTTTCGCCTGCGTTCGGTCCTTTTTCCGATCTTTCACGTCCAGTTTCTTGATCCGTTTTCCCAAGATTCGAATCCAATGCGCGGGCGGGCTCACGACAATATGGTTGCCGATGTCGAAATGAAACCCAACAAGAGAATGATCGATTTCGTCGATGTACTCCGCCGCAAGTTTTGGGTCATAACAGAAACCGTTTCCGACATTCTCGATCAGTATCTGCACCCCGAGTTCCTCCGCCAGCGGCAGAAGCTTCCGGATTTCGGTGATCGAACGGCTCCAAACCTGGTCGTGGTTTTCATTCTTCTCGTCGGTCACTTTGCCGGGAACCAGCAGGACGGAGTTTGCGCCGACGGCTTTCGCGTCGCGCATGGCGGTTTCCATGTTTTTGAGCGCTTGGGCGCGAACGGATGAGTCGGGATCGGAATGACGAATGTTCCAATGTGTTGAATTCACGACGCCTTCAATCGGGAGATCTGTCGCACGGCTCGCTTCAATCGCTTCGTGTTTGTTCACACCCTCGGGACTATCGACCTCGACTCCGTCGAAGCCAAGTTCCTTGAGGAGTTTGAACTTCTCCAGAACGGAACCATCGTGCCGGATCATTCCCCACTTGAGCGACTTATAGATGTGCTTGCCGATTTCGAAATCGTTTTCCGCGGCATTGATGAATCGCGGGGCGCCCACCGCGGAGAAACAGGCAACTGCGGTCGCGCCGTTGGTGAGAAAAGTTCGGCGGTTGATTTGATTATTCATAAACCGGATTCATCGCGCTCAACGGACTTTTCTTCAAGCGCGAATGTGTCTTTCGATTCAAGATAATCCCTAATCCCCTTGAAAATGTTTTCAGCGAGTTTGTCTTTTCCCGCCTGAGTCAGGTGAACGAGGTCGAAAAAGTGCTCGTGACGCCCATCGAGTCCTGGTGCGGTGTCGATCAATAGATTGTTTTCATGCTCGCCGTGAAGCGCTTCAAGCAGGCAATTCTGCAATCGATTCGCCTGAATCCGATATTTAACGTCCGGAAAACCGCCGCGATAGAAATTGACGATGTCCGGCGGGGATTCCAGGTTCACTGCCATATTGAATGTCAAGAGCACGAGTTTGATTCCATTCGCTTCGGCAATCGAGATCAGCTCACGATGAAGGTTTTCGTAGGTCGATCCGAAAAGCTGGTTCTTTCGGCGGTCGAAGAGTTCCTCGGAAAGATCTCTCCGAAAATGGCGTCTCTTGAACTGAAATAGCTTTAGCCTGTATTCTGCCTGTTGGAGTAACCTGGAAGGGCGTTCTTTCAATCTGGGCGGATCCGCGTTTATGTCGAACTGTTCTTCCGCGTCCATTGTATCATCCAAGAAATGAAATCCGTTGTAACCGTGGTAAGAGATGATCATATCGGGTTTGAGCGGCAGAACGTCTTTCTTCAAGTGAATCAGACTTTCCCGAAGGCTGTAGCCGGCAACTCCCGCGTTGATGACTTCGACCGGTCGCTGTAGATGCAGTTCATTTTGGATGAGTTCTTCGAGAACTTTGGGCCAGGGAAGGTCGTCTTTGCGAAGCGTCAATCCCATCGTGGTGGATTCGCCAAGGGCCACGATTCGAAAACTGTCTCCCTTTTCAAAATCAAATTCCCTGTCTCGGAAGCCGAGGCTGTTGATTTCAATCCGGCTATCGAAGAATTCTCCGGAACTCGAGGGTTTGAATCGATAGGGCATTCTTCGATCCGGATCTTTGACAATGATGCTCTCGCTTAAGGCGTCCCATTCGTGGAGAAAGCGGTTCCACCAAACCGCGAATTGCGCTGGGTTTCCTTTCGCCCCCTCATAGGAGTAGATCCTGTTGTCCAGTGACGCCGGTTGAAGCCTTTTTCCCGCGGAATCGGTTGTGAACGCGAAAATCACGTCCGCCATTGGCAGGCCGATCGTGAGCAAAATCAGGGTGTTTGCAATAAGAATGAAAGGCGCGTTTGTCCGCCAGCGCAACTTCCCAAGCCACAAGAACGCGACGATTCCGATCAATCCGTCGTAGAAGAAAAGCGCTGAATTCAGAGAATAGCTGTAGCAGACGATCCATCCCGAGGCGGCCAGGCCGAGCACGATTCCCGCGGAGCGAAGGATTCTTTGGAATAAGTTTTGGTCCGCTCTCGCCACGTCGATTTCTTTTTGAGGAGTCCCTGGCCATGCAATATAAAGTCGGCGATTCTCCGGGAGTTCCCTTGGATTATTGCGGAATCCTACGACCGTTGAGGCGGCAGGTCAAGGCAGCCGCGATCGCCTCATCGCCTCCAGCGACTTTGATGCATCTCCGAGTTGTCGGTGGGGTTGCCGTGGAATCGGATCGCGGCTAGTCCGAAGCCGGATAGCTTTATTGCCGCGACTGCACGGAGGCATCATCTCACCATCGCCACTCGAAACGTCGCGGACTTCGCTCGACCGGGAGTAAGGGTTGTCAACCCGCTCAAGGCCGAGTCCTAATTTCTCAAGAGCCTTGACCGGTTTCGTTGCTCGGGTACGATCACCATCCAGTCCTAGACCTCATTCAACCAAATCATGAAATTCAAAACCGCTGGGAAACTGCTTCAACTGCGGACGGTTCCCGAAGGAACCGAGGGCCAAGAAAAACCGGGCGACCTTAATTGGGTTCATTTTCTCGCCCTGGATTCCAATGGGAATATTTACGCCGGCGACATCATTGGCAAACGCGCGCAGAAGTTTTTGAGGAGGAATTAGACGAAGGGCTTGGTTTTTGTCGAAATACATTTCTTGCGCTAAGCCCGGGCGCGAGCCCGCGAATAGAACAACAAAGTATTTTACTTTCGGTGCAAACCGGGATTGTAATAAATGCTCCTGCTGTTTCTGCGGGCCGCCTTCATCCGCTCTGGAGGGGCTTCTGCCGGGTCGTTTCGCGCGACCGGCTGCTAGTCTAAAGAGTGATTTGAGGTACGATTTCGTCGCGTAGCTTAGCTGACAGCGGATCTCAATGAACGAAAAGAAGACAATTTATCTTGATAACAACGCCACCACCCAAGTTGCTCCGGAAGTTGTGGAAGCAATGGTGCCGTTTTTGAGCCATTACTGGGGAAATCCTTCGAGCGCGTACGAGTTCGGGCATCGGGTAATGAAACCGCTGGAAAGCGCTCGGCGACGAGTGGCCGAGCTCATTAACTGCGATCCCCGTGAAATCGTGTTTACGAGCTGCGGAACGGAGAGCAACAACGCGGCGATCCACAGTTCAACCGCTCTTTCGCCTGGAAAACGGCATATCGTCACTACGGCTGTTGAGCACTCGGCCATCCTGAACTTCTGCAAATTCCTCAAACAAGGTGGATGCGAAGTGACTTGCTTGCCGGTGGAGCCGGATGGATCACTCGATTTGCATTTGCTGGAGAAGGCGCTTCGACCGGACACCGCGATTGTGTCGGTCATGTGGGCGAACAACGAAACCGGAGTGATTTTTCCCGTTGAGGAAATTTCGGCAATCTGCCGCAGCAAAGGAGTGCTGTTTCACACAGACGCCATTCAAGTTCCGGGCAAACTTCCGATTGATGTTCGGGAGGTCGGCATGGATTTTCTTTCACTGTCCGGCCACAAATTACATGCCCCCAAAGGCATCGGTGTTCTTTACATCAAACGCGGCTTGAAGTTTCAGCCGTATATCATTGGAGGCCATCAAGAACGCGGAAGGCGGGGAGGCACGGAGAACGTTGCGGGAATTGTCGCTTTCGGCCGTGCCGCCGAGTTGGCAATGGAGCGAATGCGAGAGGAAAGGCCGCGGATATTGGCTCTACGAGCTCAAATCGAAGAAGGAATCCTCGGTTCAATCCCGGATTCGATTCGCAACGGCGGGAGAGACACGAGGCTCTCGAACACTTCGAATATTGGGTTCGAAGGTGTTGAAGCGGAGGCGGTTCTCATGATGTTGGACCAAGCTGGCATTTGCGCGTCGAGCGGATCGGCCTGCACAACCGGATCGCTCGAACCGTCCCATGTTCTGACGGCGATGGGCATTCGCCCTTCGTACGCTCGAGGTTCGGTCCGGTTCAGCCTCGGCGCCTGCAACACACAAGAGGACGTCGATTATTTACTGGAGGTTTTGCCCGGGATCATTCGGCGTTTGCGGGGAGAGAGCCCGATCGCGCCGCCATCTCACGAAACACCACAAGTCGAGTTCGCGGAAGAAAGCTGAAGATTGGCGGGTGCCTTGGGCGGTCTTAATCGCGCGGCGTCACGAGTCCCCCGCCTGTTTAACGAGAATGGCGTTTGCCATGGTTTCGATGCTTTGAAGGACTACTTTCGCGGCGGCTGGGTCGGGAATTTTCAGCCCGAAATTCTTGTCCAGTGCGACCACAAGTTGCAGGGCGTCCACCGAATCCAGTCCAAGACTGCCGGGACCGAACAGCGGTTGATCATCGCCAATTTCTTCCGCGGCGACCTTAAGCATGAGATTTTCGACCATCAGGGCCTTGAGGTTACGTTTGAGGTCTTCCACGGGAATCCACTATTTCAGTCTATTCGGAATTAAGGCGTTCAAAGAATACCGCCGTCAATCTTTAATGTTTCTCCCGTGATGTAACCGGAGGTCGGGCTCGCCAAAAAAAGAACCGCTGCTGCAACCTCTTCAGGTTTTCCAAAACGCCGCATCGGAATCTTGCTCATTGCTTCGATCCTCTTCTCGTCGCTCATGGCTTCGACGGTGGGGCCGTCAATATAGCCTGGGCAGACGGAGTTCACCGTGATCCCGATGCGGGCTACTTCCTTTGCCAGCGAGCGAGTCATGGCGATCAAACCGGCCTTGGCCGCCGCATAATTGGACTGGCCTGCCGGGGCTAGCAAGCCGCTCAAAGACGCGATGTTGATGATGCGTCCGTGGCGTTGGGAAATCATGGCGGGCAGAACTTTCTGCGCTCCATAGAATGCGGCATCCAGATTCGTGGCCATGACCCGCCGCCATGATTCGCCCGAGAGGTTCGCCAGAAGATCATCCTCGTGCAATCCGGCATTGTTCACCAGCACATCGAGACGCTCGTGAGCGGCCAGGATTTCTTCGACGGCCGCCTTCCAAGCGTCCGGTTGCGTGACATCCAAGGTCACGCAACGCGCGTGATTCGGGAATTGTTCGGCCAGCTTTCGCGCTTGTTCGTGGCGGGAACGAACTGCCAGCCAGACGTCATTGCCGTCTTGTTCCTCCAGAAACGCGCGGGCGATGGCCAGGCCGATTCCCCCGTTTGCTCCCGTGACAAGAATGACGCGATGGCTCATGGTTGAAATCAGCTCGTTCGTTATTCGGTCAATCGGCGGCACGGCTTTGCAATTGAGACTTCTACCGGGCTCATTCGGAGCGCGCGGAGAGACATGCGCCGATCGCCTGCTGATTGCACCCGGCCACGCTAATGGTTGCAGAAGGGTAAAGGCCATTCCGAAGTCCGTCCACGGCAATGACACATTGCCAGGCGGAACTCGCTGCCATGCCTTCTCCAAGGATCAACTTTGGCGAGCAACGCCGCCCCGCCCAGCCCTCCCAAGCCTTAAGTTCCGCGCGATCCAGGCGGACAATTCCTTGGGTGCTGTCGCACAAGAAATGATCCTTGCTCTCGACCGGCAGTTCAGCCCTCATCGCTTGCAGCGCTGCCGCGCGTACCTGCGTTCGGGAGTAGATCTGCGGTGAGGTGACGGATTCCAAACAAACCGCTCCGTTCACGGGCTGTCCGACTCTCAGGTAAACCGCTCCGGCGCCGCCGCTCAACACGATATCTTTTAAGAAATAGCGATACGCCAGCGCGCTGGACCAATCCGCCTCCTCGGTTCCGACGACCAAACATCCATCCATGACATCGTCCTGGAGCCAATCCGCAGCCATGGCCAATCCTTGCAAAAAGACGCCCTGATCACCGACAAGCGTGTAATTCCGCAGAGTGGCTCCAAGCATTGCACCGAGGTGGCTGGCTGGCGCATTGAACACAGTTTCCGGAAAAAGCAGCGGACTGGCCGTGCTCGGATCTTTGAGTGTTTCATCGAAGAACCGCCGCGAATAGCAAACGCTGCCCGTCATCACGCAGAAGATAACTCCAAGTCGGGAATGGAAAGATGGGTTTTCTTCCGCTTCCGGCCCCAGGGCTTCAAAGGCTGCGGCCACCGCATATTGACTGATCGAACTGGCTCGGCGCAAGCGGGCGTGAGATAGGCACTGCGGTCCCGGATTCGCGGGCGGAGGCTGCCTAACAAAAAGCGGAATCGTGCTCCCGGGCCATTCCAAACGCGTCACGGGCAACGTCCGTTTTTGGAACACCGCCCTGGCAAGCGCCTGGGCTCCCCATCCAGCCGGGGAGACAGCGCCCACTCCCTGAACAACAATCGAGCTCATTCCCACCTTCTCAATATCAATGTCGCATTGGCTCCCCCGAATCCGAACGAGTTCGTCAGAGCGCAGCGAAATCTTCGTTCGGTCGGTTCAACGATCAGAGGAAAGACGCAACTGGGATCAGGCGTCCGCACAGTTGACATAGGCGGCAGCCACTGGCCGCACAGAGCCATAAGGCATGCGACCGCTTCGACGGCGCCGGCTGCGCCGAGCAGATGACCGATGCCGGACTTGATGGAACTGACCGGAAGTGAGGCGGCGCGCGCGCCTGCCCAACGTGTAATGGCGGCGGCCTCCGCGCTGTCGTTCAAGGGCGTGCCAGTGCCGTGCGCGTTGACGTAATCGATCTGATCCGGGGACAACCCGGCGCTCGCGCAGGCCGCCTGCATGGAGTCAAACGCGGCGTCCCCGTTCGGATGTGGTTGAGTCAGGTGATGCGAGTCGGTTGCGGCGCCATACCCGGCGATTTCACCCAGGATCACCGCGCCGCGGCGCTGAGCGTGATCCAAACTCTCCAAGGCCAGAATCGCCGCTCCTTCGCCCAAGCCCAGTCCGTCCCGATGGGCGTCGAAAGGCCGGCAATAGGTCGGGGAAAGCGCTTTGAGGGCATCGAAGCCGGCAAAAACCAATTGGCTTAAGGCATCGTAGCCGCCGGCGAAAACGCGTTCGGCCCGGCCCCGGCGCACGAGTTCCCATGCGTGTCCGATGGCATTGGCGCCGGAAGCGCACGCGTTGCTGATGACGGTGATGGGACCGCGGAAGGCGAGGTGTTCGGCCACAGCGAGAGCCTGATGTTGAGGCTGGTAACAGACGGCTCGCGTCGGTTGGTTGCGGCGTAGCTGAGGAGCACTGCCATTGAATTAGGGCGGTCGAACTGGCTTTTCCTCGTAATCGTAATCTTACTCCTACTCGTAATCCCTTCGGTGCAAGTCGTTTGTCGATTACGATAAGGATTACGATTACGATTACGAGTAAGAATCATGCTCAATGCCTTAGAGCGTGTTTTGAAAACCCGGAGCGCGGCTGG
>JAQBVM010000092.1 GCA_027623095.1 Verrucomicrobiota bacterium | reverse complement strand
TTTTTGACATGCGATTACTGAAACAAGTTTTTCCACAACTCAAAAGTCAGATCATGCCCGCCTATCAAGCCTCAAACGCACATTCGGACCTCAAAACTACCCACTCGACTTCCAGAAGACCCTAAGTACTTGGGGCAATAACTCGCGTCGTGGGAGCGAAATGGTTTCTGAGGAAGACGTCGTTCCGGAGGTCGGATTTCCCAAGGACTCGCTCCGTATAGTCTCGATGAAGAGCCGAGTTCGGAGAACTTCACTCCTCAAGCAATCGAGATTTGTTTGTGCTTCGGTTAGGTTCGAATCTTGTGACAAAGCCTTGCTAAAGAATTTCGAAGCCTCCTGGGTAGCCCCAAGTTTGAAACACAATCTCCCTAGGTTAAGATAGGTCTCCGGAAACTCGGTTTGAAGGTTCACAGCTCGGTGGAATGCGGTCAGCGCGTCCTCGAACTGGCCAATCTTAGAACACGCTATCCCGAGGTCGTTGTAAGAACGAGCCGAATTGGGTTTGACGCGAATCGCCTCTACAAGCCAGCTTGCGGCTTTCCCGAAATCACCCTGTCTTCCGGCGGAAATGCCCAGGAAACGAAGGGCATGGTAGTTTCCTGGGGAATTAGATAAAACTTGTTCAAACACGGAATCCGCTTCTGCGAGCTGTCCACGGTTTAGCAGTTCCACGCCCTTCTGAAGAAATTGTTCAACGGTCCGAGGAGAGTCCATGCGACGTGGCTGAAGATTCAAGAACTAGGCTCATTAATGAGCCGCAATCTCGGAGATCGTTCTTACCAGGTATTAATCTACAATTCGGACCTAGGACGAAGCAATCGAATAATCGCAGCCTTCGAGCTCCCTATTTAGACATCGTTTCCAGTTGAGCCTGCTTGGCTTCAATCCACTCACATACGTCGCGGCGATGTCCGATGCCGCCCGCTTAATCCTTGTGTAAAAAGCATCAAATGTGACTGCAACTCCTTAAGGCGCGACTCGGGTAAATGAAGCGGAAGGACCTCGAAACCACCGTTCTCTAGAAAACGGATAGGGTTACCCCTCCCAAACGCGGCGCAAACTTGGTCTTGCGAACCGACAGTCTCTTTTAAGACTTCCTGTTCGATGTGAACGATTGACTGTTGCCGCTTCCCCACTTTCAACCATGTGGACTTAGGAGTTTGGACCACACCACCTCTTGGGAATAGTGGCGGCGGAACCAGCGAAACGCCTGGTCACAGATTCGCTCCCTCCACTCCGTATGTGTCAAAAAGAACGAAAGGTAAGCATTTAATTCTCCGATATTCAAGAATGGAATGTAATGGACAAAAGGAACGAAATAGGATCGGATTTCCTCGCTATCCTCCTCGATCAGAAGAGTTTTCGAGGCAATCGATTCCCAAACTCTTCCCGTAACAGTTTTCTTGTTCGGCGTGCGTGCCGAGAAGTTTACCATGATTTCAGTTCTACTCATGAAACTCGCATAGGATTCGAGGGTGTCGCCAGCGTGCGATTCATTTTGTATGTGCGACGAAACAAGTATTCGGCACGGCGATCGCGTTTGACGCATCAACGAGAGCCAGACGGCCCTAAGGTAGTTGTACCCCTTAACTCCGCCTAGGAACACTGCTCCCCCGCTCTTGACGTCCGCCGAGTCTTGATAAAGTTCGTAAGGGAAGGGAACTGGAAGGCAGAAGCGCTTTGCGGTCCCAAACTCGCTGAAATGGGATCCGATTCGGGAACAAGGATTCCAAATAAGATCCGCAAACTCACTTGCATAAGGGAGCGCGTCTGCGACTACAGAAGCCCATGGGTCGGGATAAATACCTGCCAACTTAAACCTGAATTTCCCCTTGAGTTGCAGCATCAACTCCTTGAAACGATCCTGTCCAAACATGGAAGAAATGCCCCCTTCAACCCCGAGGTCATCGAAGATGATCAGATCCGGTTCAAACCCGGCGATCCACCGGATTAGCTTTTGAAGCCCTTCATACGCTAGCGCATCGGTCGTGACAGATGGACCGGAAAGCACCTCGCTTGAAAAATGAGAAACCTCAATTCCCATAGATTTTCCGGAACTCTTGAAGATCATCGGAAACTCATGTTTCCGGCTGGAAGCTGTGTGAAAAAAATACGTCCGGAACACCAAAAGAACACGTGGCGGTTTATCCCGTCTTTTGGGTAATTCGCTAAGCGAGATCTCTTCCAATTCGTTGGTGGCATTGGTGGCTCCACAGAATGCTTGCCACGCATCCGTCAATGTCTTTTCGATCTCAGCGGTGGATAGGGCAGGACTAGAACTTTCGGACGCGATGGCTCTGCCTGCATAACCTCCAGTCGGCGTACAGATTTCAAGCAACTGATCAACCCTCTCGGCGTCAGAGTTTGTATAGTGGTAGAAGAGCCGTTTATACAGCAATTCAAGGAACTGATCGGCTTCCGTAGAAGTCAGCAAGCCGCCACTATTTCGAAGGCAAGACATCAGCTCCTTCAGTGCCTCCGCAAAGGATTCTTTCTCGTTTAGCTCAGCTAAGCAATGCGCTCGGCATAGTCGCGATTCGATATGGCCGGATTCTTCATCGACGACCTGCCTCCAGAGTTCCGCAGCCTCTTGCCACCCCTCCTGGCTATAGGCAATGCGGGCCAGAGTCGCGTTCACTTCCGAAGAGGCGGGGAGGTTGCTCTTAGCTACCCAGTTCACAAGAACGTCTATCGCCTCGCTTAGACTTCCTTGTTTCAGAAACAGATCCGCCTTCTCCAAGACCGCCGCCTCGGAGAGATCGAAATTATCGTTCCGATTCATCATTAAATCGCAGCTAGAAAAGCGTGTATGTAATTGACACAACTTGCAACCAGGACTGAATGCGAAGGCTCATCCGTTTGACTTATTCACCGTCGGAGGCCCGCCGCAGTATCGAAAACAACACAACTTCCAATCTTCCTTGTTGAAAACACCCTGCCCCCTTTTTGCCTTCTACAGGAACCCCCGTTTCTTCAAGTATTCTGTCAATTCAAAAGTCAAACCCACGGAAGACGGCTCCAAATGCTGCGGAGCCGTACCATCTTGCACGTTAAATGGCTCTACAGGCTGCCATCCTTCTGTGGTTTTCCGAACCGCCCAAAACCCCTCCCAAACCGACACCTTTTCAAAACTCCTTCCGACCGCGAGAGTGACTCCGGGATGAAAGAATTTTCCAGTCTTCGGATCACGAACATAGTCCTCTCCCTTGTTTTTCTCCGCCTCTACTGTGTCGATTTCGGAAAGCTGCAGTTCCAGATCGTCCCCACATAGCACTCCCCCTGGCATGACTAACCCGCTCGAGCGAGTTAGGTCCGCAAGAACAGCGTCATAACGGTGATCTCCATCGACGTAAACCACATTAAATTGCCCGGGGCGCAGGCAGGGCAGGACCTCGGCGCTCTTGCCGCGAATGGGGATAACGAGATCATCATGCCCTAACGTTCTTACGTTATGGAGGAACAAACGAAAGATCTCGTCATTCTGGAGTTCTTCGTTCATGGCCCGCATGTCCCTGCTCTCGATATTCTCTGCGCCAACGTAAGGCTTCCAGGGATCCACACAGAAAATTCGACCGCTCGCCCCAACGCTCTTAAGAGCGCTGGCCCAAGTTATTGCGGACCCCCCAGCCCAGGATCCAATTTCTAGGACATTCACTCTTTCTCCCTGATTCCTGGCGACTTCGTTCAACAGCAGCGAACGCATGAAAACGTGCCGGACGATGAGTCCCTGAGTAGCGTGGAGATGACTGCCGAAGTAGGGTCTCTCGCTAAGCAGGCACGTCTTGTAAATCAATTCCTCACTGAATGCTTGCATGATGTCGCTCGCTCATTTAATCAAAGATTAGTTACAATGAAACTTAGGCTGCAGACTGTAAGCGCGCCTTGCCTGGAAGACAATCTTTCCCAAAACCTGATGAGCCGCAAGAGACTGCCGCTCAAAGAACGACCTGGTTGAGAACTGGTAGGGATCGGTCCTAATAAAGTAAAGGAAGTAAAGGGGGTCAGACAGAGATAAGTGGAATATGTCACAATTTCAGCTTTTCCAGGTGGCGTCGCATCTTCGTTGGGTCGGTGTGGGTCGGGGTCGGACCTGAGGAAATCCTTATCAGAGAGTAGCATCTCACAAACTTGGCCATCGAATCCAGTGCTTGCAGGCGATTTTTCACACCGGAAATGCGTTGTAGTGAACTCCAGGTTCCTTCAGCACCCAATTCTCGCCATTCAACTCGATCTCCAATCGCTGTCGGTGTTCAACCCGGCTGGCAGCTTCCCGCACGAAACTTTCTGATCCCACGGCGATCGCTTCGGTCCATCTCGGCTCCCGTTTCTTTTGATCTTTGGCGATTCTTTCTTGGATCATCGCTTCGTAATTCCTCCGAAATTCTTCGGCGGAAACCGCTCCCAGCAACGCCAAAGTCTGTTCGAAATCGAGAATCCGAAACCGCTGCCGCAATCCCATGAGTTCATGATAACCGCACCATGGCCATTCTCGCGGATGGGTCACCACACCGCACCGCACCATGTTAAGCGCGATATACACCATGCATGCCTCCAAATGTCCTCCTGGCTCAACGGTCGTCGAATGAAACCGATCCTCCCAAAAGGCTCCTCTGCGCTTCTTGCGCCGATTGTAACTCTGCGCGAATTGTCCCTCGACCCGTTGCATAAATTGGCAGATCTGTCCGGTATCTTCGGCGAATGCCAGCAGATGAACGTGGTTGCTTGTCTCGCAGTAATCCAACAGCGAGATGTCAAAGTGAGCGGCCTCTTCCCGCAACTTCATGCGGTAGCACGTTCCGATCCCGCCCGAATTTCAAAAGGAACTGGCGGTTGTGACAACGATGAGTGAGGTGATAAACCCGGCCCGGAACGAAGTATCGGTTTGCCCTTGGCATTAAGGAATCCTAGCCAAGCCCCTTATTGAATACACCAAGAAAAACGGCCGCAAAAACAGCGCCCAAGATCCATTGTTATCGATAACGACTGTTGGAATCCATTGCGTTCAATAAACTTGCTCAGGTCCGACCCTTCCCCAAGTCAGCGAAAAACGGTCCCAACGCTGCCATGTCGCAAGGCCAACTCGCCCAAGTCCACCGCTTGCCCGGCGAATTGCCAGATGTCCCATCCAACCTCCCGCCGGACTTGCAGCCATTCATCACACAACGGCTGGACGCCATTCGCGAATCGCGCAAATGCGCCAGGAAGTGGAACCGCGAGATCAGCGGAATACGCGGAAGAAGACAGACAGAACGTTGGAAATCTGTCACTCGATGAATTTTTCAAGTTCCGCGCGTGTAGGCATAGCCACTTGAGCGCCTTTTCTTGTAATTGAAAAAGATGCGGCCGCCACGGCAAATTCACCGGCTTCCCGTACTGGACGGCCCGCCGCCAGCTCCACCGCAAATGCCCCGTTGAAACAATCACCAGCCGCAGTCGTGTCCACAGCTTGAACCGGATCGGCAGGCCAGTAGTGAAAATCATCCGAAGTGATTCGAACCGCACCCCGGAATCCGAGTTTGGCAATCACACACCGAACGCCACGATCACACAATTTGCGGGCACTTTGAACAATCTTCTCCAAAGGAGTTTCGATCTCCAGCCGATCACCGGTTAGAAGACAGAGCTCACTCAGGTTGGGGGTCAGGTAATCAATTCCCGCGAACCACGCGTCCGGAATCGGAGTCGCGGGTGCGGGATCGAGAATTATTTGGGCGCCGCACGCTTTGCCGATTCGAATCGCTTCACCAACCGTTTCCAGCGGGATTTCCAACTGTAACAAAATCAGTTTCGCCCGAGACAATAGTTCCCGGCAGGATTTCAAGCGGTCTGGCGTAAATGTGTCGTTGGCACCGGGAACAATGATAATCCGATTCTCCCCTGAAGCCTCGACTCCGATGAAAGCCGTTCCGGTCGGCCGGCTGGAATCTCGTTGAACAAAATCCATTCGAACTCCAACCGAAGAAAGGTTCTCAATCTGCGCCGTGCCAAAATCGTCGTTGCCGACCTGCCCGACCATGGCAACGCTGCCTCCCAAACGTCCGGCAGCGCAGGCCTGATTCGCTCCTTTGCCGCCACAATAGATTCTGAAGTCTCGTCCGGCCACGGTCTCACCGGCATTGGGAAAGCGTTCAACGGTCACTACCAAATCGGTATTCAAACTTCCGATTACGACAATCTCAGTATTAGTTTTCAAGCCGAGTTTCTGACGAATAAAGCATCGATCCGAAGCAGGCGCGATCTTTCAGTTGTCGCTGCAGGATCACCTTGCATTTCGGGCGTTCAGGATTCGTAAACGCCCAACATCCAACTTTGAACGTTCATTTGCAGGTTGAACGTTGGAAAGTTGAGCTCTTCGGTTACCCCGAGAATGGGAGGGTGAGGCTTCCGCCGAACCCTGGAATTCTGCCAAGATGGGGTTCGACAGGATCGACCGGATGGCCAGATTGCCCGCGCGGTGATTCAGAGAATCGAAAGCCTGGGCGGCCAACCCTGGATTATTGGCGCTGGCTTTATGAGTGTCAGGCCAGCGCTTCGCGGCAGTATTTCACCGTGCGGGCGAGTTCCCGCATGCGGGTGGAACCAGCGGGCACCTTGTATTCAAACTCGATGGTGGCCTGAATGGGCCAGTGCTTGTCGCGGATTAGCCGAAGCACTTCGACGATAGGCGTGTCGCCTTCGCCAAACGGCGTGTTCGGCCCGTTGTTCCTCTTTCGGTCCTTGACGTGGACGTGCGTGATGCGGCCGTGATGCCGCCGGATGAACTCGGCGGGGGAACCATTGTTGCCGGCGACGAAGTGGCCGAGGTCCACGTTGGCCCCGTTGAACTCGGCGAGGGAGAAGCCAGCCTCCCAATGCTCCGGGGTAGTGCTGGCGTGTCCATGGTAGCCCACGCGCAACTGGTGTTTGTCGGCGAACTGGCCGCCTCGTTTCAGGTCCGCTTCGCTCTTGGAAATCTCGGTCGAGATCGCCCGCGCCCCCAGCGTCTTTGCCAGCGTGAAAACGTAATCCATCTCGGAGTCGCTCAGCTTGAAGAAACCATCCACCTTCATGATCTCGATGAGCACGCCTGCCTCCTCGTAGAGTCCGCGAAACGTCTTCGCCTTGTCCATCGGGGCGGACTCGCGCCATTCCCGAAACGTCCGGGCATGATCTTCCGCCGCGGCGCCGGTGAGTGCCTTGGCTTTGGTCGAAACGAGTTCGACCGGCGCGCCGAGAAACACCTCAACCGGCTGCGTGCGCAGTTCGACGCCGCTGAGGCCGAGTTCAAGGCAGCTCTTGAGCACATCCTCGCCGCTCATCGCCGCATTGCCGAAACTGTAGGGCGCGTTGATGCCAATATGGACTCCGCCCACTTTGGAATTAGGTTTGGTGGACGCGGCGTTCAGTTGAAGGGCGTCGGTGATGAACGCAGTCGCCGGCAGAGCGCCGAGGGCCAGCTTGGCAAAGTGACGTCGAGAATGGGGAGTCATAAATCGTGGTGTCTGGAATTGGCTGAGATCGGGGTTGAGTCTCTGCCTTCGGCATCTATTGCACAAGCACGATTCTCAGTCTTTGTGGAAAGATCTCCCTAGATTCTAAAGTAGGCTCTTGCTTGGTGGGCGAGGGAAAACTGGAAGCTTGCAATAACGTTGTTTCCCATCGAAAGTTCAAACGCTGTCCCGAAATCCATGAAACAAAGTAATCGCACCGGAACATGTGAGCTTCGAGGACATCGAATGGCCGGGATCGTCGCGGGTTCCCCTCTCATTGCGGAACAATGAATTGTCGCGATCGTGGCATTCATTGTAACCTAAAGGAAGAGAGGCGAGTCCAATATTGCTGGTCATGTTTTTACAATCACCATTAACAACAGATTACGGAAGCATCATGAAAAGACTCACACCGATCATCATCACCGCCGCCGCTCTCCTGAGCGCCCTGCCGCTACTGGCTCAGCAACCGAAAGCGGCCTCCACCGGGGGCGTCAGCCCGCATGAAACCACGAGCGCCGTCATCGACGGAAGCCGCGTGACCGTCACCTACGGCCGTCCTTTTACCAAGAATCCAAGAACCGGCGAATCGCGAACAATCTGGGGCGGCCTGGTACCCTGGGGCAAAGCCTGGCGCACCGGTTCCGATGAAGCCACGCTCCTCGTCACGCAGAACCCGATCATCATCGGCGAGACCACGATCCCGGCCGGCGCGTACACCCTCTACACCGTGCCGTCTGAGAGCGGCCCGTCAAAACTCGCCTTCAGCACCAAAATTGGAGCTTGGGGAGTGCCTGTAAATGAAAAGGATGATCTGGCCCGCGTGGACATGAAAAAGGAGGCGCTCGAAGATCCCGTGCATCAGTTCACTATGGCAGTGGCGAAAAATCCATCAGGTGGCGGCGTGTTGAAACTGATGTGGGAAGACACCCAGTTCATAGTGCCGTTTACCGTCAAGAAATAGCGCGCCAACATCGACCGCCAATTAAAGCGGGTAAATAAGTGATGCGTGCCCTTGAATTGACAACCCGGCGCTTTGTCCATTGTGCGACGATATCCGTGGCGATCGTGGCGCTGGTGAACCGCGACACGTGTTCCGCCGGCAGCGTCCCGGCGTCCGCCGCCGCGATTGAGCACGAGCTGCGAAGCTTCGGCACCGTCGCCGCGGTGCTCCACATCGCAGCGCATCCCGATGACGAGAATACGCAGCTCATCACTTACTTCGCGCGCAAACGCGGTTATCGCACCGCCTACCTGTCGTTGACACGGGGCGACGGCGGACAAAACGAAATCGGTCCGGAGTTCGGCGAGAAGCTTGGTGTCGCCCGTACTCAGGAACTGCTCGCCGCGCGCCGGCTCGATGGGGGGCGCCAGTTTTTTACTCGCGCCATCGACTTCGGATACTCGAAGACACCGGAGGAGACGCTGCGCTTTTGGAACCGCGATCAGGTGCTCGGCGATGTAGTCCGTATCATCCGCCAGTTTCGGCCCGATGTGATCGTTACTCGATTTCCAATCCCTCCGGGCAGCGGGGGGCACGGACATCATACCGCGTCGGGCATCCTCGGTTTTGAAGCCTTCAAACTGGCCGGCGATCCCGGTGCTTATCCGGAGCAATTTGCGGAGGGTCTCTCACCCTGGCAGCCGAAACGCGTGCTGTGGAATGGCGGCGGGGGTGGACGCGGCGGCGGAGCGGTGACAGGACCGACTGTCCGAGTAGATATTGGGGGCGCCGATCCGGTGACCGGCGAAGGGCTTGGAACCATTGCGTCGCGCAGCCGCGGCATGCATATCACCCAAGGCTTCGGAAGTTTTGGCGGGCGTGGCGGCAGCGGGCCGAACGAACAAACGTTCACGCTCCTCAGCGGTGATCCGGCGGAGAAAGACATTATGGACGGAATCGACGTGACATGGGCGCGTTTTCCCAATGGCGGCGCTGAGATTGGCCAATCCACGGAAAAAGCGATCTCAGCATTCAACCCAAACGATCCGGCGGGGAGTGTGCCGGAACTGCTGGCCATACGGACGAAACTCGCGGCACTGGCAAACGATTCCGCGGTGAATGACAAGCGCCAACAGCTCGACGGAATTATTCAGGCGTGCCTCGGTCTGTCGGTGGAGACGACGACGCCGCTGATTGAAGTTGTGCCCGGCGAACCATTGACGTTCCACCACAAAGCAGTCGTGCGCTCGAAAATTCCCGTGCGATTGCTCGAAGTGCGGGTGCCGGATCTCGGTGGCGCCAAGCTGGGAATCGATCTCGAATCAGGCCTGGCAACCTCTGGCGAAATAATACTCGGAATTCCCGAAACCACGCCGTTGACGCATCCCTACTGGCTGCGCGAGGAACCGTCCGCGGGTATGTTTCGCGTGGCAGACACGAAGCTTATTGGACAGCCGGAGAATTCACCCCCATTTTCGTTCGAGTATGTTTTTGAAGTGAGCGGCCAGAAGTTGATCGTCACGGATGAGCCGCTGGCTGCAACGGAAGCCGGAAGGCCTGGCCGCCGGTTGGCGATTATTTCACCCGTATCGCTGCGATTCAGTTCCGGCGTGGCCCTCTTTTCACCTGGAGCGAAGAAAACAGTTGAAGTCGAAATCGTGTCGGCGCGCGCCAGCATGGCAGGCACGCTCGGCCTTGAGACGCCGGCAGGCTGGGCCGTCTCGCCGGCCAGTCAGCCATTCAAACTTGGAAAGTCGGGCGAGAAGGCGCGGCTCACGTTCTCTGTGAGCGCACCCGCGCAGCCCGCTTCCGGAAATCTCCTCGCCTACGCCGAAATTGGCGGGACGCGCTTTAGCAACCAGCGTGTCGAGGTTCGGTACGAGCACATTCCCGTGCAACTCTTGCAGCCCGAGGCGCGGCTGAAGGTTGCGGCGTTCGACGTAGCGACACGGGGCAAGATGGCAGGTTATCTGCCCGGAGCGGGGGACGACACGCGCGAAGCTCTTGAGCAACTAGGCTACAAGGTGACTACTCTGACCGGAGCTGATCTAACGCCCGAAAAACTGCGCAGGCTCGACGTCGTCGTCATCGGCGTGCGGGCCTTCAACGAACGCGATGATCTCAGCGGGAATCTTCCCGGCCTCTTTGCCTACGTTGAAGCGGGTGGCACCGTGGTGGCCCAATACAACCGTCCGAACGGTTTAAAAGCGCGGACGCTCGGACCCTACGACCTTTCAATCGAAGGCAGCGCGCCGCGGCAGCGGGTGACCGACGAAAATTCGCCCGTCACGATTCTTCAACCCGAGAACCCTGCCCTCACTACCCCGAATCGAATCGGCCCCGAGGATTTTACCGGATGGGTGCAAGAACGCGGCGCCTATTTCCCGAGCTCGTGGAACGAGGCTCATTACTCGCCGGTTTTGGCAATGAACGATCCTGGGGAAGCACCGTTGCAGAGCGGCATTCTGATCGCCCGCCACGGCCAAGGATATTTCGTTTACACCGGCCTCGCGTTCTTCCGGCAATTACCGGCGGGAGTGCCCGGCGCCTACCGGCTCTTCGCCAATCTGATATCACTTGGAAAATGAAGCCACCGCCCGATTCCTCCGTTGCTGAAGAACCGCCGGGCGTGCCGGGCTTCCGCACCTGGCGCGGGGTCTATCTCTTTGTCTTCGTGTTTTTCGTTCTCAGTGTTTTGGGGCTCGCACTGTTCTCGCGCGTGTTCCGATGAACCTGCTCGACTGGCTGGTGCTGCTCGGGACGATTCTCGGCATCGCGGCCTACGGCGCCTGGCACACTCGCGGCACCCGCGCCATCGACACCTATTTCAAGGGCAGCAGCCGGAACGGCTGGGGTACGATCGGTCTCTCAGTCATGGCAACGCAGGCCAGCGCCATTACCTTCCTCTCAATTCCCGGCCAGGGATACGACAGCGGGGTTGGCTTCGTGCAGAACTATTTTGGCTTGCCGCTCGCTCTAATCATCGTCTGCGCTGTTTTCTTGCCGATCTATCGCCGATTGGGGGTCTATACGGCCTACGAGTTCCTCGGGCGACGATTCGATACCAAGACCCGCGTGCTGGGCGCGGCCCTGTTCCTCTTGCAACGCGGGCTTTCTTCCGGGGTCACGATCTATGCGCCGGCCATCATCCTCTCCACCGTGCTCGGCTGGCGGCTGGACCTGACGATCATTTTCACCGGAGCGCTCGTGATCCTCTACACGGTCACGGGGGGAAGTGAGGCGGTGAGCCTCACGCAGAAATGGCAGATGGCTGTGATTTTCGGCGGAATGGTTACGGCATTTATTGTGGTTTTGATGCGGCTGCCGGACGGACTTGGGTTCACCGGCGCGGCGCACTTGGCGGGCGCGATGGGAAAGCTTGAGGCGGTGGACGTTTCGTTGAATCCCAACAAACGATACACGCTCTGGACCGGACTGTTGGGCGGGTTGTTCCTCTCTCTGTCGTACTTCGGCACCGATCAATCCCAAGTCCAGCGCTACATCGGCGGCGCATCTCTGCGGGAAGGAAGGCTTGGGCTCGTTTTCAACGGTCTCCTGAAGATTCCCATGCAATTCTTCATCCTGCTGCTCGGCGTGCTCGTTTTCGTCTTCTATCAGTTCGATAAACCGCCAGTGTTCTTCAATCAAGTGGATTGGACCCGGCACGCGGTCGGGACGAACGCCCCAATCTTTCGAGCCATCGAAGAACGCCACGCCGCCGCCCACGAGCGCGTGAGGGCCGACATCCAGACGTGGCTCACGGTCCGCGATGAGGACGATGCAGTGGAGGAAGCGACCTCTCGTGCCGCGATGGTCGCGGCCCAGAAAGAAGTCGAAGCCCTCCGCGCCGAAGCGAAGTCCGCGCTGCTCGCGGCCGATCCACGGGCCAAAACCAAGGATTCCGACTACGTGTTCATGACTTTCATCCTGGCCCAGATGCCGCACGGCGCCATCGGATTGCTGATCGCGGTCATGATCGCGGCCGCCTTGTCCTCAATGTCCAGCGAACTGAGCGCCCTGGCCACCACATCGACGATCGATCTCTGGCGGCGCCTTCGGCCGCAGGCGGCACTGAACGAGGGTCGAAACATTCGGGTCGCGAAATGGATCACCCTGTTCTGGGGCCTGTTCGCCATCGCGTTCGCGCTCTTCGCCAGCATGGCGGAGAACCTGATCGAGGCGATCAACATCCTGGGTTCGATCTTCTACGGCGTGGTGCTGGGCATCTTTCTGGTCGCGTTTTTTCTCAAATGGATCCGGGGAACGGCCGTCTTCTGGGGCGCTTTGACGGCGCAGGCGCTGGTCTTCATTCTCTACTCCAACCTCAGCATCGGCTACCTCTGGTACAACCTCATCGGTTGCGCCGCCTCGATGCTCTTCAGCGTGGTTTTCCAAAAGTTTATGGGTCCTGCTCAACCAAGCCTGGAAGAGGAGCCGGAAGTTTGAGCTCGTCGCCTGCCATCTGTTTTGGCCAGCAGCCCTGCGGTTTCTTTCCGCGCCGTTTCCTTTTCGCCAAGTTCGTCACCGCGCGACGGCTTCAATCGGAGATCGGCGGCGAGATTGTGTTCTTCTATCACGATAGCGACCATGACCCTCGCGAAACGCGCACGACGCTGCGGCATCGTAAGACTGGAGAGCCGATCGAGTTGAACTTTGCCTTCGAGAACCAGATCCAGAGGAAGTTCTCGCCGCTCTATCTCAAACGGGTTCTCCCTGATTGGCAGGCCAAGACTGCGCTGCAACTGCCCGCCTATGTGGATCCGCATTGGGTTAAGGCGTTCCGCGAAACGTCCGCTTCGACCGTCGGGGAATTCTGTCTGGAAATGTATCGCCGGATGGGACTGCTCAACGGAATCCGCGTGGCGCGTTCGGGGGATCCTAAATTTCGCCGTGCCGCTTGCGAGGTGGAGGATTACTTCGTGGATGTTCCCTACGAGGGCGAGATTGTCCGCGCTCGCTGGATGGACGGCGCGTTGAAGCTTCATAAAGGCGGCGAGCAATACGTGACGCTTCCGTCCGCGGACTTCGGCAAGGAGCAGATTAGTCCTTCCCGCGATAGCCGTTTGCGCTGGATGCAATCCGTCGTGCACTGCACCCACTACATCGCCGGAGCCGGCGAAGCCGCCTATTTGCGGGGCGAGGACGCGCCGGAAATTAACCTTGTAAACCGAGATCCCATCGATCGACACGATGAAGCCTACACCGATATCCCCGACTGAACCGGGCCCGATGCTGGTCTTCGGCGCGCACCCAGACGACATTGAATTCGGCTGCGGTGCCGTCGTCGCCAAGGAAACCCGGCTTGGCCGCGCCGTGCATCTTGTTGTCTGCTCCAAGGGCGAGGCGGGTTCGCGGGGAACTCCTGAGGAACGGGTCGCCGAAGCGAAGAAAGCGGCGGTCGTGCTGGGTTCGACAATCGAATTCATCCACCTCGACGGCGATTCGCATCTGGAGGTCCGTTCCGCGCACGCTATCCAATTGGCGGGAATTATTCGTCGGCGCAAACCAGGCGTGGTTTTGGCTCCGAGCCTTGTGCAGAATCAACACCCGGATCATTGGCGGCTCGGCACGCTCATACGCGATGCGTCACGCCTGGCTCGGTATGGTGGCTTGGCCGAACTGAAGGAATCTCCCCCGCACGCCATCGCCATGCTGCTCTTCTATGCTGTTTCGCCGGATGCGGAGCCGGCCGATATCTCACCGGTGTGGATCGACATTTCCGATCCCGAAATCGTGGCCGCGTGGACCGCCGCGATGGAGGCGCATGTGACTCAGGTGTCGGCGCGGAACTACGTGGAACTCCAACTTACGCGTTCAAGAATGCTTGGCCTCAGGGCAGGCGTGGCCCACGCCGCGGCACTCTTTCCGAACGATCCACCCGTCTTAGATTCCTTGAGTTCGCTGGCTGGCAGCGCGTGCCGCTTTTGACATGACGGCTGGACGCCCCTTAAAGATCGGCATCACCTGTTATCCGTCCGTGGGCGGCAGCGGAGTGCTGGCTTCCGCGTTGGGAGAGGAGTTGGCGAAGTGCGGGCACGAGATCCACTTTATCAGCTACGAGCGTCCGTTCCGGTTGCCGGCGGAAGCGCTGAGGATCCATTTTCATCCTGTCATCATCAACGACTACGATCTCTTCAAATACCCGGACTATACGCTGCCTTTGTCGGTGAAAATGGCGGAGGTCAGCCGGAACCACGGGTTGGATGTGCTCCATGTCCATTACGCGGTTCCCCATGCCACGGCGGCGATCCTCGCGCGCTCGATGCTTCCGCCGGAACAACAGCCGCGCGTTGTCACCACTCTGCATGGAACCGACACGACGTTGCTTGGACGCGACGCGGGCTACGGCCCGGCGATCCGGCATGCCCTGAACTGCTCCGACGCCGTGACCGCAGTGTCCTCCTTCCTCCAACACGAGAGCCAGCGGTTACTGCACTTTGAAGGGCCGATCGATGTCATTCACAACTTCTTTGATCCGCACCCGCCGAAGCGTTCACGCGAGGAAGTGCGCCGCGAATTGGGATTGAACGACCACGAGGCGCTGCTGCTGCACTCCTCCAACGTCCGCCCGTTGAAGCGCATTGATCTTCTGCTCGAAACCGCCGCTCGAATTCGTCCCGTCGATTCGTTCAAGCTCGTGATCCTTGCTGGTGGAAGTTTCGCCCCGTTCACCGGCCAAGTGCGCCGGTTGGGACTTGATAACCGGGTGATCGTGCGCGAGAAAGTCAGCGACATCGAAGACTATCTCCAAGCCGCCGACGTCGGGTTGTTCACTTCGGAATCCGAAAGCTTTTGCCTGAGCATTCTGGAAGCAATGTGCTTCGCTTGCCCGAGTGTCGCAACGCGGGTCGGGGGTATTCCGGAAGTCATTGAAGACAGCGTGAGCGGTTTGCTCATTCCCTTTGGTGATATCGACGCGCTCGCCCGCGCCGCGGAAAGTCTGATTCAGGACACGTCAACGCGGAACGCGCTGGGCCGCGCCGCGCAGCAACGCGCGCGCGAACGATTTTCCGCCGACGCCATCGTTCCGCGTTACGAAGCCCTTTACCGCCGTGTGATCGGAGAAGTCCGGGGCCTGCGTCCCCGTGGCTAAGTGGCTTTCCACTTCGCTTCTGCATCCCAAGCATCTATCCGACCGGCTTCCAGCGCGCGACTGTCAATGCGAGACTCGCAAGGAGCGTGACACGGACGCTGGTAACCTCTGCGGGGCCCGACGTTCAAGGAAACGGTGGATTCCTCGGACGTCTCGGTGCTTTCATTGCGCCTTCTCGTTCGGGTTCTTCGCCGCAAGGCTGATCTGGGCTCCACGGAGTGTCGCCCCACCGGACTGAAATTGGGAAGGTGAGGCTCCCGCCGAACCCTGGAATCCTCTGAGGAATGGGGTTCGACTGGAGTCTCACCCTCCCAGATGAATCGAGGAAGGTGAGATCGATCTGCAATTCGGCGAGCGGCGACGCGGCCCTATGGGATTGAGGGCTACAAAAGAAGCGTATCTGTCTTCGCGGCGAACACAAAATCGGCTTCGTTCAAGCCATCGATTTTGTGGGTCCATATCGTAATCCTGACTTTTCCCCAGGCGAGATAGATATCTGGATGATGGCCCACGGTCTCGGCCAGTTCTCCGACGCGATTTGTGAATCCGAGCGCTTCGCGAAAATCTCGAAAGGAAAACTCCTTTTCGAGATGATGGTCATTGACGATTTGCCAGTTGTTTCCGAGCTCGGCGTGAAGACTCTTGAGTCCGGATCCAATCAACGGCGGCACCCCGCCGCGGCACGGCACGCATTCTTTTTCTGAAAGGTTGCTCATAGTTTTCCTAAACGCGAGGTTGCCAGCCGGGTCGATAGTCTCTGGTCCAGAATCGTGCTCCATCGTCGCCGCCAACGATCGTTCGCGCTTTGGGATCGAGGTTAATGGTTCGCCCGGTTCGATACGCAATATTTCCAAGGTGGCACAGGAGCGTGCTCTTTTGTCCTTCTTCAATATCGGAATTGGGCCGTCCCCCCTCCCGAATACATTGGAGGAAGTTCGCGAAATGGACGGCATCGCCGCCTCGCCCCGGCAGTGTCTCGAGACTCGTGCCTTTTTGATCGTAAATCGTCACATCGTTTCCGGCGATTACGATCGAGCCTTTTTCGCCGTGGAAGTTGATTCCAAAACCGGCTCCTTCGAATCCGCGCGGATGGCAGCTATGGCTCTCCCACGTCGCCGCTTTATCTCCAAAATCGTATGTCGTCACATAGGTATCGGGTGTCTCCTGGTCGTCCTTGTAATAGTATCGTCCGCCGCCGCAGGTCACTCTGGTCGGGCACTCGACGTCCAAACCCCATCGCGCCACATCGAGCGCGTGGATGCCGTTGTTTCCGAGTTCACCGTTTCCCCAGTGCCAATGCCAATGCCAATTGTAATGAAGCAAATTGTCCTTGAACGGTTTGTCCGGAGCGGGCCCCTGCCACAGGGTGTAATCCAGCCAATCGGGAGGAGGCACTTGTTTTCCGAGCCCGATCGACGGCCGAAGATTGTTGTACCAGGTTCGTGCAAACAGCACTCTCCCGATTTCGCCGGAGCGCAAGCGATGAATCGCTTCGATGATATGGGGCCAACTGCGCCGCTGATTTCCCATTTGAACGACGCGGTTGTGTTTCCGCGCAGCGGCCACCATCATCTCGCCTTCGCGTGGATTGTGGCTCCCGGGCTTCTCCACATAAACATGTTTGCCAGCCGAACAGGCCAGGATTGTAGCGGGAGCGTGCCAATGGTTGGGTGCCGCGACGGACAGAACATCCACCGCGGGATCGTCCAGAATCTGCCTAAAATCGGAAACCCCTTGCGGGCGTTTCTGGTTTCTTCGAACAACGGCTGCCGCCGCTTTCTCGATCGCGCGGCTATCGACATCGCAAACATACGCCACTTCCGTGTTCGGCAAAGACAGGTAAGCGTCGATGTGAGCCATTCCTCGCCCATTGGTTCCCATCACTCCAACAACAATCTTTTTGTTTGGAGATTCCGCCGCGTTGATGGAAACGAACGGTCCGGAGGCAAGGATTCCGGCACCGAGCGCCGCCGTTTGTTTCAGGAAGTGTCGGCGACCGAGAGAGTCTTGTTTAGCCATAGCGAGATAGGGGTTTGCGGATTGCGTTTTGATTTGTCCGCGATTCTATTCGAACGAGCGCGGTTTTCGAAAGCTTGAATTGCGAGGCAAACGAACGAATATACAACCATGATGGTGAAGACCACTCAATCCCGCCCCGGTGATCCGGTGAAACAATTCTCTGTTTTTACAGAAAACAAGCTCGGTCGGCTGCACGATCTGATTGGATCGTTTGAAAGCAAGAACGTCCATGTTCTGGCGCTGACAACGCTGGATACCACGGACAGCAGTATTCTTCGCGTGGTTGTGGACGATCCGGATCGCGCCCGGGAAATTCTTGATGACGAGCGATTCTCGTACACGGAATCGGATTTGCTTGTCGTAGAACTTTCGACAGTGCAGACGTTGCGTGAAGTGCTTGCGGTGCTTGTGATGGTGGAGATCAACATTCATTATGTGTATTCATTCATCTTTCTCAGCAGCGGAGGGTCGGCACTCGCGCTGAGTCTGGAGGATCGGGAGACTGCCGCTCAAGCACTCGTTCAGCAGCGGTTCAAGGTGCTCACACAACGCGACTTTTCGCGATGATCGAGAGGAGCGTCCGCCGAACGGACTTAAGCCATTCCAAGCTCTCCGAATCGCACGCAGTTCAGTTCTTGAACGCTTCGTAGTTGCGATCTCCCCCGCTTTGGAGGTAGGCCACTAAGTCTTTGATTTCGTCCAGAGAAAGACCGTTCAAGAGGCCTTCTGGCATCGGAGAGACGGTCGAGGGACGGGTGGATTCGACTTGATCGCGCTGAACGTTTTTGAAATCGCCAGGCGCGAGCATGTCGGTTACCACCATCAACGTTTCGCCGGCGAGATTCGCGACGCGTCCAGCGACATCGGATCCGTCCTTGAGTACAAAGATAGTGCTTTGGTATTGATCTGAGATCGTCCGACTGGGGGCAACGACGGACTCGATCAGGTCGTGGAAACTAAAGCGTCCCGAAACGCCTGTCAGGTCGGGACCTGCGGCCCCTCCTTCACCGGCAAAATGGTGGCATGAATAGCAGGCAACCGTTGCGAACACGCGTTTGCCTCGCGCGAAATCCCTTCCGGAAAGACCCTTCTGAAGCTCCGCAACCAGTTCATCTGTCGTGTAGTCTTTGACGAACTTTCGGTTCATATCGTAAGCGGGAGCCACATCCTCGACTGCTTTGGCGTTCAAGACATCGGCCAAAGCTTTGCCCTCGGATGCACTCAGCAAATCGACGGCATCCTGTTTAATATTCTGGACGAAGCGCCGGAAACTTGCGCCGCCTTTGTATTTCTGCGCTTGAATAAACCATGAAAAGTAAGTGCGCCGCTGGTCCAGAGACCATCCGCCTTCGAGGTTCCGCAAGATCAGCGCATAATGAAGTTGCTCCTGTTGAGAAGGAGATTCGATCATCAGCGCGAGGGTTTTGCCGGCGATTCCAGGGGTCTGCAGATAGACCAGGATTGCCGCGAGTTCCCGGTTGATGAGACCGGATTGCGAAGGATAAACCGCCAATAACCTTTCAGAAATATCACGAGAAGTTTGTTCCGATGGACGCCCCATTCGAATCATCGCCAATGACAAAACGCGCAACGCGTCCAGTGTCTGAGCCTCGGTCAAGTTTGTGCCAGCCAATCGACCTAAACTTCCAAAAAGCCGCTCTTGAACGGAAGCATCCCCTTGACGCGCCAAAGCCAGCAGCGCTGTGATCGAAGCCATTGGGGTTTGCTCCTCAAGGGCTCGTTCCTGCCATTCATTCACAGGTTGGTTTTCGATCGCGATTCGCGCCGCGTATCGAACAAACCGATCGGGATGCCCCAAGAACGACCAGGCTTTGGCGACCGCCTGTGAATCCCGTTTGTGCAGGTTTTCCAATTCCTTTCGGATTCGCACTTCATTTGGGAGCGTTCCCGGCTTAGACGCGAGTGTCGGTTCGGAACCCGTGTAGGTAATTCGGTAAAGACCGGATTGGGTTTTTCGTCCGCCAATCGTGAAGTAGAGAGCGCCATCGATCGGGTTTGCCACTACATCCGTTAGGGGAAGTGGCGCAGCGGCGGCAAATGTTTCGACGGTTCCTTTGTGGGTAGCTCCGTCCGGTGTCAAATGAACGGCGTACAGCTTTCCAAAGCTCCAGTCGCAGATGAAAAGCGCGTCCTGATATTTTTTCGGAAACTTGGTTCCCGTTCCGAAACCGATGCCTGTGGGCGAACCGGGGCCGATATTGACGACTGCGGGGAGCGAGTCCGGATAGTAATCGGGCCATTTTCCCGTACCGCTGCGCCAGCCGAATTCACCTCCACTCACAACCTGGCAGATTCGGGTGGGCCTGTACCAGGGCGTGCCGATGTCCCATTCCATGTCCGCATCGTATGTGAAAACATCCCCGCGCGGGTTCACGGCAAGATCGAACTCGTTTCGGAAACCGCTGCTAATGAGATCCCATGACTTTCCATCGGGATCGGTTTGGCAAATCCACCCTCCCGGAGCCAGAATCCCCCGGGCATGCCCGTTCGCATCCCAAAGGCGTGGAAGTAGCAGATCTTCACCCCAATTGCGCGGAAGGCGCGTCGATTCCGGATTGGGAATCTTGGTGTGATTTCCGCCCAGGACAATCAGCGATTTTTGATCGGGCGCCAGAACAACCGCGTGAGGTCCATGCTCGCCACCGCCCTCAATTTTCCGGAGAAGCTTCACTTCGTCATATTTGTCGTCCCCGTTTGTGTCGCGGACTCGGTATAAACCCGATCCTTCGGCCGCTTTTCCGTTCACAACCACATACAGGCTGTCAAATGCGCAGAGCAATCCGTGCGCTTGTCCGATCTTAAGGTCGATCGGCTCGACAGAAACAGACGCCGGGTTGCCGCCGATGGCGGGGGGAGTGACACGATACAGCAGCCCGTCCTGATCCGACGTGATCAATCGGCCTTTCGGATCGACCGCCATGTTCACCCAGGAACCCTCGCGGTCGCGAGGAACGGAATAGAGAAGCTCAACCTTGAATCCGGGCAGCAACGAGAACTTGTCCACCGGAGTCGCTGTTTGCTGGGCACGAATTGATGATTGAAGTGTGATACCAAATAGGCAAACCGCCAAGGGAGCTATTCGGTTGAGTGAAGCGAGATGTGACGTCGTCATACTTAAATCTTGGATAATAACACCGTGATTCCCTAGGAACGTGTGATGATTGCCTAACCCCGCCGGGGAAATCAATCATTCTTAGATCGTTCCCGTGAATCGGGACCATGAACCGAGCCGGGACCGTAGCGCCGATCGGTAATCATCTGTTTCGCGGATTGCCAGTCCGCGCCACATTGAGCAGGTTACCTCAAAAATGGGAGGGTGAGGCTCTGCCAAACCCTGGAAACCACCCAAGAATGGGTTCGATGGACTCGAATCAGGACCATGAACTGCCTGGACAGTTTTCTGTCGCACATACGACATAAACTTGTCCTTCCACGTTCACGCCTCGGTGCCGGCGAACGAAAGAGCTTCACCGAGCCAATCATCCATCTTGAGGACTTCGCGCCGGCGCCGGAACGCTTCGCGTTGGCTGGTCCGTTGAGCCATTGCATAGACGGCAGCGGCAAATGTTTGGGAACTCCCGGGACGTTGCGTCAGGCGTCGCGCCAAAAAGCGCCGGATCGACCCCGGCAAATACCGACGCAACAGTTCATCCTCCACACTCACGAACGCCTGAGCGCTGCCGGGATCGCCCTGTCGAGCTGCTCGCCCAAATAGTTGGCGATCGACCCGTTTTGATTCATGACGTTCCGTCGCGATCACATGCAATCCGCCGAGTTCCGCTACACCGTCCCCGAGTACAATGTCTGTTCCGCGACCTGCCATGTTCGTCGCGATTGTAATCCGGCCTCGTGCGCCCGCCTCCCGAATGATCACCGCCTCCTCTTGATGGCGGACAGCATTCAGCAGGCTGAAAGACAATCCCTCCGCATTGAGACTTTCGGCCAGCTTTTCACTCACCGCGACACTTCGAGTCCCTATCAGAATCGGACGTCCGGCCTGATGAATCGCGCGTACTTCCTCGACAATGGCGCGCCATTTGGATTGTTCGCTTGAATAAACGCGATCCGGAAGCTCCCTCCGAACACAGGGTCTGTTCGTAGGAATGGAAATTACCGGTAACCGGTAAATCTGCCACAGTTCACCGGCGGCTTCGCGGGCGGTTCCGGTCATTCCAGAGAGTCGGTAATAAAGCCGAAAGAACCTTTGAAAACTCAAACGCGCAACCGTCTCGGTAGGATCCGTCAGGGGCAGCTTCTCCTTGGCTTCAATTGCCTGGTGGATTCCCTGGCGCCATGAGCGCTGCGGCATGGGCCGCCCGGTGAATTCGTCGATAATGAGAATCCGATCTTCGGCAAGCACATACTGCCGTCCGCTTTGATAGAATTCGCGGGCCATCAGGGCTTGCTTGATTAATTCGGTCCGCCGCTGATTTCCACGCCACAATCCAGGAAGCGTCGAACACGCGCCTTCGATTCGGTTGAGTCCTGGACCGGTCAATTCAATCTCCTTGTATCGGGCATCGACCCGGTAATCCACACCGGATTCGAGCGGTTGAGCGATTCCGTCGGCGATCTGAATCACTTCCTGCAATGCCTCGTTCTTTCGTGGCGTCGCGATGATCAAAGGAACCACAGCTTCGTCAATCAACACGCTGTCCGCTTCATCCACAATGGCCGTGTGAAGACCGCGCATAACCAGTCCGTCGGGCACGGAACGATTTGGCGAAAGCATTTGCCTGATCAATCGCCTGCACGGATTCCGCGATTCTTTGATCTGCAGCCCATCGCGCAGGAAATCGGCCACAACTTCCTTGCTTGTCGAGTAGGTGACATCGCATTCGTAACCGGCCTTCCGTTCTTCGGGAGACATTTGTCCGATGACATGGCCGACTTTGACACTGCAAAACTCGTACAGACCGTTGAGCCATTCGGGATCTCTTTGCACCAAATAGTCGTTGACGGTGATGACATGACAAGGTTTGCGCGTCCATCCCGCCAGCACGGCCGCGAGTCCCGCAGTCAGTGTTTTCCCCTCGCCTGTCGCCATTTCTACGAGGAACCCTCGGTGCAATGCCAAAGCGCCCATAAGCTGAACTGGAAACGCCCGCAAACCCACCCGGCGATCCGCAGCCTCCCGGATCGCCGCCAATGCGGGAAACACGATGGACTCTTGATCTCGCCCTCCGCGACGCAGTTTTTCCCGAAATTCCCGAAGCCGTTCACGCAGTACATGGTCGGAAAGTTCGGAATAATCCCCCGTTTGGCGATCGACGCCGTCCGCGTCACGCCTCAGGGTATCAAGCACTTTTCGGCGGCGATGGTATCTGCCAATCACACCGTTGACCTTCGCATCCAACCCCTTCAGGAGCCGTTCCGGTTTTCGGAAAGCTGTTCGGGAATAGAGCTCTGACGGTGTGATCACAATTGATAGCGCCTTTGAAGAAGCTGTCGCACCCGCCGTATCCAGCGAGGCAGAAGCGGTTCCGGATCGAGATCGAACCGAATCTTCCCGGAACGGCCGTGCAACACTGCCGCGTTGTCGCCGGCATCGACTTCCGCACGCACTTCGAAAAACGGTTCGCGGGTTGTCTGTCCTTGCGGATCC
>JAQBVM010000481.1 GCA_027623095.1 Verrucomicrobiota bacterium | reverse complement strand
CCCGCCGGTCTAACACGCCTGAGCCACGATATGCATTTGCGCGCCGTGTACGACAGGGTGCCTCCGCCTCCGCCGAACCACTTTAAGGGGGATGATCGAATTACCATTCACGAAGACACGAACGGCGACGGGACGTTCGACCACCACAAGATTTTCGTCGATGGACACAATCTTGTCTCTTCCGTGGCAATCGGTCGGGGCGGGGTATGGGTGTTGAATCCGCCGTACCTTCTATTCTATGCGGACAGGGATCGGGATGATCTGCCGGACGGCGACCCAGAGGTGCATCTGGAGGGATTCGGTTTGGAGGATTCCCACTCCATAGCGAACAGCCTGCGTTGGGGTCCGGATGGATGGCTCTACGGAGCTCAGGGAAGCACAGTGACCGGCAACATCCGCCGACCAGGAAGTGGCGGCAACGGAGTGCGGACCATGGGACAATTGATCTGGCGGTATCATCCGGAGAATCGACACTTTGAGGTGTTTGCGGAGGGCGGGGGAAACACATTCGGGGTGGAGATCGATGCGAAGGGGCGGATTTACTCGGGGCACAACGGTGGCAACACGCGCGGATTTCACTACGTGCAAGGAGGTTATTACCTGAAAGGGTTTGGCAAGCACGGGCAGCTATCGAATCCGAATGCGTTCGGCTATTTCAATGCCATGCGGCATGGCGAAGTCCCGCGGTTCACCCACACGTTCATCGTCTATGAAGGAAGCAGCCTGCCTGCCCGTTACGATGGAAAACTGTTTGGTGTCGAACCGTTGCAAGGGCGCGTGGTTTATTCCGAGATCCAGCCCGACGGTTCGTCGTTTAGGACGAGTGACTTGGGGCATCCCATTCAAACGGAGGATTCATGGTTTCGTCCTGTTGATATCCAAGCGGGTCCCGACGGTGCGATTTACGTTGCGGACTTCTACGAGCAGCGAATCGATCATTCCAGTCATTATCAGGGGCGGATTCACCGAGAGAGTGGCCGGATTTATCGGTTGAAGAATCGGGTTGCTGAGCGGAATGCGAAATTCGACGTGGCGCGCTTGCCAACACCTGAGTTGATTTCTCTTCTGGATCACAAAAACAAGTGGTTTCGACAGACCGCACTTCGGGTTTTCGGCGATCGGAAAGACACGGAGTCAATTCCAATTTTTCGGAAACTGATGATTGAAGAGTCTGAGCAGGTGGCATTAGAAGCCCTTTGGGCGCTGAATCTTGCCGGTGGATTCTCCGACTCGGTTGCCCTCGACGGTATAGCCCATCACGATCCGTATGTGCGAATATGGTCCATTCGACTCGCATGCGACGACTTTGAGATGAGCGAAGCAATTGCAAACCGGCTTGCGCTGCTGGCGCGGTCTGAACCGAATGTTGAGGTTCGAAGCCAGCTCGCGTGTTCCGCGCGCCGCGTTTCCGCGCGCGCGACGCTGCCGATTATTCGCGAACTGTTGATGCGGCAAGAAGATGCGCTCGACGTGCATGTTCCGTTGCTTTTGTGGTGGGCGATTGAGTCCAAGGTCGATACAGACAGAGCCGCTGTGTTGAACCTGGTGAGGGATGGGCAAGTCTGGAATTCTCCATTGTTTCGTGAGCACATCGCTGAACGGCTCATGCGGCGTCTGATCTCCGGAGGTAAAAACAAAGATTATCTCGACTGCATCGAGTTGTTGCGATTGTCCGATGGTGTCGAAATGACGAGCCGGTTGCTTTCGGGATTGAACGCGGCTTTTGAGGGGCGATCAATGACGGGGTTGCCAGCGGAACTCTCGCAGGCACTTTCAGCGGTCGAAGGGGTTTCTCTCATCCCTCGACTTAGGCAGGGTGAGGCGGCTGCGATTGATGAAGCGCTTGCGGTCGTGAGGAAGGGAGGCCGTGGGGGCCTCAATCTCATCCAGATCTTGGAAGTGCTGGGGCAACTGCGGATCCCGAGCGCAACCCCGGTTCTTCTAAGCTTCATCCGCGGCTCGTCGGATGACATTGCCCGGCGCGCCGCTCTCTCAAGTCTTGCCGCATACAATCGGCCCGAGATCGGTGGCGCGGTATTGGAGGTTTATGAAAGTCTGCCGCCGCCTGTTCGTGAAGCCGCTCAGGTGTTGCTCGTTCGCCGACTGGTTTGGGCGCAAGAATTTTTGGCTGCATTGGAGAGCGGTCGGGTCTCGCCTCTGACCGTGTCTGCCGCAGTGAAAAGAAACTTTCTTCTATTCGGGGATTCCGAGATCAAGGCGCGAGTGACTGCGCTTTGGCCGGATCTCAATTCTGCAACGAGTGATTCGAGCGTTCGAGAGATGCAGCGCATCCAACTAGCGGTCGAGGTGGGTTTGGGAAATCCGTACAATGGAAAAACACTGTACGGAAATCTCTGCGGCGTTTGCCATACGCTCTTTGCTGAAGGACGTGCGGTGGGGCCGGACTTAACATCCTATCAACGTGGGGATCTGCAGGCACTGCTTCTGAACATCGTTAGCCCGAACGCGGAGATTCGGGAGGGATACGAGCAGTATGTGATTACGACAATTGATCAGCAAACAGTGAACGGTTTTATGGTCGATCAAAGCGCGTCCGTTGTGGTGCTCCGCGCATCGGACGGGCAGAACATCGCCCTTCCCCGAAACGAGATTGAAACCATCCGTGCCGAGCCAAATTCCCTAATGCCCGAAGGTCTTTTGAATTCGCTCACGGACGAGGAAATCCGAGATTTCTTCGCTTACCTCAGGAGCAGTCAACCGCTGCCGGATTAGCAGCGTGCGCTCACCTCAATTCGATCCCCACAGGACAGTGATCGGACCCTGAAACATCCGGGCGAATGAAGGCGTGTTTTAGCTTGGGACGCAACCCGGCGCTGATCAAAAAATAATCGATCCGCCAACCGACGTTTCGAGCGCGCGCTCCGGACATCGGACTCCACCACGTGTAGTGTCTGCCGTCCTTTTCGAATTCCCGGAATGTGTCGATGAATCCCGCGTTGACGAAGGCGTCGAAACCGGACCGTTCTTCCGGCGTGAAGCCGTGGTTCTTCACATTGGCTTTGGGATTGGCGAGGTCGATCTCGGTATGTGCCACGTTGAAATCGCCGCAAAAAATGACGGGTTTTGATTGCTCCAGTTTCTTGAGATACCGCAGAAAATCACGATCCCATTGCTGGCGATAGGGGAGTCGTGTCAGCTCCCGTTTTGAGTTCGGGACATATGCGTTGACAAGATAGAATGCATTGAACTCGGCTGTGATCACACGGCCTTCGTGGTCGTGCTTTGGAAAACCTATTCCGTAGAAGACATGCAAGGGCCGCTTTCTTGTGAAAACGGCCGTGCCTGAGTAACCCTTCTTTTCGGCTGAGTTCCAGTAGGTGGAGTATGTCGCCGGCCAAAGCTGCTCGACATCGTCGGGCGTGCACTTGGTTTCCTGAAGGCAGAGAATGTCTGGTTTTTCGGAGTCAAGGTAATCCAGGAAATTGCGCCGGAGCACCGCGCGCAACCCGTTCACGTTCCACGAGATGAGTTTCACGCGGAGCACTGTAAAGGAACCGCACATGCTTTCAATGGAGTTTGTCGGGAGACAGAGGACGTTTCGTCGAGAATTAGGAAGAACTATTCCGAAGACGACCCCGGCTTTTTCCTGTCGGGGGCGGAACAAAAGTGAACACCGTCGGTTCAAAAGTGAACATGTGCGACGGTTCAAAAG
>JAQBVM010000480.1 GCA_027623095.1 Verrucomicrobiota bacterium | reverse complement strand
TCGCGAAAAGCAGTGTCGCCCCACCTCCAATTAATTCAGGGGTTCAAAGCGCGAGAATTCTGGGGGATTCTCTCCACGGCCCTCCTCGATCCAAGGAAGGAGAAGGAAGTGATTCAGATGTACACTCCCTCAGCAACGTTGACAGTTGCCTTTCGGAGCCCGGCGATCGATACTTCGCACCATCGAAACATCTGCCAGAATGTTCGGGCGCTTGATTGGGAATTTGAATGAGCATCTACGTCGAGATCCTAATCCGCGCGCCAATGGAGGCGCTCTGGTCTCACACACAGACTCCCGAGCTTCATGAACGGCGGGATCTTCGCTATTGTGATGTGATTCCTATTATGTCCCGGGTCTCATTAATACTGATCGCGAAATCTCCGTCTTTGCCAATGGAATCGCAAGCGCAAGTGTTGGCCGTGCCTGGCAAAGGCCTCGCTGGTGACCGATACTTCGACGGCACGGGCACGTTTTCTCCTCATCCAAACCAGCCAGATTTTGAGCTCACCTTAATTGAGACCGAAAAGATAGAATGCTTCGCCAAGGAATTTGCCCTGGCGTTTACCGCTTACGACGCGCGTAGAAATATTGTGACAGAGGGCGTTGATCTAAATGCACTCGCGGGAAAAGAATTCATGATTGGCTCCGTTCGCATACGGGGGATGCGTCTATGCGAGCCGTGCAACTATTTGGCGAAGAAGACCCATGCGGATACGCTGCGTGGTCTCATTCACAAGGGCGGATTAAGAGCTCAGATAATCTCAGAAGGCTTCATCCGATGTGGCGATTCGATCGGCGAAATCGAGTGAAGACTATGATCGTGGTTCTGACCGTTGAATCCCGTTAGCAAAACTTCGCGTTTGTCGATGCCGGTCTCGAATTTTCGATTCCGGTTGACGTCCGTATAAACGATCATGTCCGGCGGCTGCGACACGATGATTTGGTTGTCGATCACAGCCACACCCAGCGGCGAAATGAGTCCGGGCTCCTGAACAAAAACATGGCTGGAATCCGCAGCGCCGTCGCCATCGGTATCCTCGAGCACGACAATGCGATCGCCTTCGGCTTGACGTCTTCCGCGACCCCGTTAGTTAACACCCTCCGCGACCCAGATTCGTTCGGCGTCATCAATGTCAATATTGGTTGGATTTCGAAGCAGCGGCGTGTGCGCCCACAGGACTTGTGGTCCGACCAGAATCTACACAACACGCATCTTGACGTAAATATGCTTTTGCATAAAAGTGTGGTATGAGAACAACCTTGGATTTGCCTGACCCGATGTTTCGGGAGTTGAAAACGCGCGCCGCCAGGGAGGGCGTGAAAATGAAGGAACTTCTGGCCGCATTCATTGAGGATGGATTGCGTGGTGGAAAAGGCGCACGCGCCGGAACCTCACCCGTCCGCAGCCCGCTGCCCGTGGCACGCCGGGCGACGGGGGTTCCCATCCCTGCCCTCAGCAACACCCAAATCGCCAGGATCCTCGACACCGAAGACGCCCATGACGGACATTGACCTGCCCGACATCAATGTCTGGCTCGCCCTCACCTGTGAGGATCACCGGCACCACCGCCGTGCCCGCCGGTATTGGGAGGGTGAAGGCGCTCCCCGGCTCGCCTTCTGCCGCGTCACCATGCTTGGGTTGCTGCGTCTGGCCACCAATGCGAAAGTGATGCACAACCACCCTTTCACCCCGGCGGAGGCATGGAAAATCTACCGCGACTTCATCGCACTGCCGGAGGTGTCCTTTCTTGGCGAAGCCACCGATATCGAGGTCCAATTCGCCGTGTACACCGGGCCGGCCGGCTTTCCCGCGAATCGCTGGACAGACGCCTACCTCGCGGCCTTCGCCCATGGCGCCGGCTGCCGTCTCGTCTCCTTCGACGCCGACTTCCATCGCTTCTCCGGCTTGGACTTCCTCCACCTTCAGCCCGCATGAAGCATCCGCACGCAAAGGTCTCCCCACGGGAAAGACGTTGTTGTCAGTAGTCAGTGAACGAAAAACGAAAGAACCATGAGAAGACCCTTTCACGGCCGGGGGAAAGGGGCGGTTAAAAAGGCTTCAATTGAGGCATTGTGAATATGTCTTACAAATAATACTTGCCTTACATTGTTCGCTACGGAAGACTTTGGCTGAACAAAAGAAACGCTATGAATTCAGCCTACGTCACATCCAAGGGCCAGTTGGTTGTTCCCGCGCGCATCCGCCGCCTGTTCGGCATCAAGCCCGGCACGCGCATCAACTTCGTGGAGGAAGACGGACGCATCATCTTCCAGCCCGTCACGCGCGAATACATTGATTCCTTCTGCGGCATCTTCAAGCAGAAGCCCGGCGAGAAATCCGTCGTGCAGGAGCATCTTGAGGAACGCCGCGCTGAACGCGAACGGGAGAACCGCAAGTGAAGAGCATCGTTCTCGACGCCTCGGCGCTGCTGGCCATGTTCTTTGGGCAACCGGGCATGGAACAGGTGCGCGACCTTTTCCACAAAGCCGCCGACGCCGACAAGCCCATGCTCATCAGCGCCGTGAACTGGGCGGAAGTGCTCTACAAGATGCAAAGCAAGCATGGCAAGGAAGGCTGGGAAACCGCGCGCCGGTTTGAACACTCGATGCCGCTGGACGTTGCCCCGCTCGACCGCGAGCTTGCCGAGTCCGCCGCGCTTTTGAAGCACGCATACAAGTTGGGACTGGCCGATGCGTTCGCCGCCGCGCTCGCCAAAAGCAAGAAAGCCGAACTCGTCACCGCCGACACCGAATTCAAGGCGCTGGAGAAGGAAACTAAAATCAACTGGTTGAAATGACCGCAACTCGTCACACTGCCAGCCAACACGTAGTGGAAAATAATAAGTAATAAGGGTCAAACTAGAGCAATGACACGTTCTATGGTTGTCGGTAGTGGAAAAACCATCCCACGCAAAGTGCGCGTCGAATATCCAGGGGACATTTACCACATCATTGAGCCGAGGCGATCGGCGGGAGGACATCTTTCACGACGAGGTGGATCGTCAGGATTTCCTCAAAACCCTCGCCGAAGCCTGCTTACAGGCGGACTTTCAGGTGCATGCAATTGGCGCATTGCCAATCGCCTAAGGAAAGAAATGATCCTTTCGATCAAGGCAATCGCCGAGCAATTGCACTTGGGCAGCCCACGAGTGACCGAGCACGATTGCGAGAGTCCAAAGAGGCGAAAATCCGACGGAGAGAAAGGCAATCGAATGCAGCGACGGAAGCGAACGCATATCAAGATGTGTGTTTGCTCTAGTTTGCGCCCTATCCGTGGCGCGCATGAAGCATCCGCACGCAACGGTCTCCCATCCGGGAACGGTCTGGATCTCGTCGAGAAAAAACATCACCGGCTCCGGCGAGCCGACGAACGGGGCCGGAAACAGGCGCAGATGCGTATCCGGAATCATTCTGAGCCGGGTCGCCTCCAGCGAAGCCAGAATCATTTCGTGAAGAATGGGTTGGATTAGATCCGCCATAAAAACTGAACACAAATGTGACGGGATAACGCCGAACCTGGCATCTCCCAGAAATTACCTGCTTCCTGATTGTTCGGAATCTAACGTAGGGGTCAAACCAAAGTCTCGGTCAAAAGAAGCGAATCGCCAGCGTCGTCACGGTAATTTTGTTTAAATTTATGAAGGGTTGCTGTTGTTGAGGTTGGAGAAAGTGCTTGCCAATCC
>JAQBVM010000479.1 GCA_027623095.1 Verrucomicrobiota bacterium | reverse complement strand
AACGCAATCAACTCGGACTGACCGCCGTCTGGACGCCAAGTTATTCGACCGTCGGCGAGGACGCTCACGATGACCCCGCGGGTCGAGCCGCGGAGCGTCTTGACGCGGTCACCCGGCTTGAAGTCGGCGGACTCACCTAGGCTTTCCACAATTTCACACATCGCCTCGCGATCCAGCACTCCGGCAATGTAGTGTGCCACCGCCGAACCGGCCTCACGTTTGCGGCCCGGCGCAAGATCGCTGAATAATGCAAATGAAAGCTCCCGTCCGATGCTGGCAAACGTATTGCCGTTGAAGAAAAGGAAGGGAGCTTTGCGATGAAACGCACGAAGACGATCCAACGTTTCGGCGAGGGTCAAGATTTGCGATTGGAACGCTTCCCACTCTTGAGCGCACGCGCCTCCAGTTTCCGAGTTAATTCCATGCTGTGCTCGACCTCTCTCGCACGTTCCTCGGTTGATGCTGACGACAGACTGCCAGTTCCAGTTCTTGACAAAAGCGGCTCGGGTTTGAAACGGTGAACCGACTCCGCCGCCGCCTGGCGAATATCCTCCGCCGTCAGATGCTCCAGCAGATCCAATCTCAGTTTCATCGGCCATAAGATAATGCCTTCAGCGCATTGACTCAAGGACGTTTAGACAATGGAAAATGGAGAATGAAGAATGGAGAACATACATCTGCCGCGCTCATCATGTTTCACACATTTTCCATTTTTCATTTTCCCTTATTCATTCTCGGTTTGGGGCTGAAACAGGCCGAGACCGAAGTGGGAACCGTAGCCGAGCGCTAGCGGGCCGCAAATGGGTTCGGGAAACGTGATCATAAAAGCGTTCCCGGAACTGTTACCGCGATTGCCGCCGCCGTCATGCCGGATGGTCTGAAATTGCAGAGAACGAAATCGCCGTTCGCCGTCCACACCGAAAGCAAACGGACGCTCGCGTTCGTCCAATTGCTTGATGGTGGCACCAGTGCCCTGCGGGTGCAGGGCGAGAAGGCGGAGCAGGTCGTGGGCGCCAGAGCCGACCTGCCAGCCACTGGCGTCCATTTTCGGGCGGCCGTCGCGGAAGGTTTTGGCGTGACGCGTGGAGACAAAGGGCGTGAGCGAGCGCCAAACTCTGGCTTTTCCGAAAAGCCCACAGTCTTTGAAATCGTCGGGCTGGCCGATACCGTGGAGGACAAGGCGGATATCGTGCCCACCGTGTCCCCAGACTTTGTTCAGCCTGCGAAGCGCGAGGCAGGCTTCTTCATCGAAGCCCATTTCGGCCCAGATAGTGATGTGAGTGACGGAATCGCGCGGCCCGTGGGCTTCGCAAAAAATGTGGGTGTGCTGATGCTCCTTGAGCGGATCTCGATTGGCGTTCCTCCCGGTGAAAACGGCGGCAGGCCCCCGGCCTTGGTCGGACCATCTGCAAAGTGAATCATGCACGCGGTCGCCAATGGAAATCGCCTGCGTGATGCTCGGCGCAACCGTGCTTGTGACGGCGTAGCGGGCCACGGTGAGGCGCGGGCCTTTTTGTTGCGGTCGCGGGCGGGGCGCGGGCGCGAAGGCGTTTTCCGGGCGTGTGTAGTTCACGATGGCCGCGCCAGGCGGGAGATTCCAGCCAGCGGCTTGCAGGTCGCCGGTGTCGGCGTGGAGTGCGGCGAAGAGGTCGTCCGGCAGCTTGGGCAGTTTCTTCTTCTGCGCGGCGGTGGGCTTGGGGCCGAGGGCGGCTTCCGCCTTCGCCATGAAGTCACCGCGCCATTCGTCGTAGGCGGTCGGGAGCATCGGGGCCAACAGGCGGACGAGTTCAGCTTTTTTCGGCAGCGATGTGCCTTCCGCAAGAGGTGTGGCATTTGTGTCAATTGCTGTGATGCCGTCGAGCACTCGCGCTTCCACTAGGCTTTCGGCTCTCCCGAAGTAGCCGATGCGATGCGCGAGGTTGCGCAGGGCGTCGAGTTCCGCTGGCGATACCGTAGCGTCCCACGCGACGAGGATCGCTCCGTCGTCCGGGAGCAGGATGAAGGTATCGAATACCTTGGTGGTCTTCTCGTTTTTGCCTTCGTTAAACGGCAGGTAGTGCCGCGTGTGGCTGGTGCTAGCGCGGGGCAGGTGGAAAGTCGGCGGCTGGCTGAGCGCGTTCACCAGCGAGCGCGCCGTTTCCTCCGGGATTTCCCGCGCCTTGAGATGCCACGTCGCGATGAGTGCGCGGACGATGCGCCACGGTGCGGGCGGCCATTCCACAACTCCTTCGTTGACGTGACGCCCCCACGGCGTCGCGTGGAAGCGGCCCGCCGGGAAGCGGAGTTCAAGAACGGTCATGGGATTATTCCTCAAAATTCACCGTGGTGATGGCGGGTTGCGCGAAGCTCTTGGATACGGCTTTGATGAGGCCCGGCAGCGCCTTTTCCAGTTCATCAATGGTGGGCAGTCTGAAGGTTGCGGGACGCTGGACGATCAGTTCGCCGTGGGCTTCCAAATCGCACGCAGTCCGCAGGCGTAGCCCATCGGTGAGGAAGCGTTGAATCTTCCAAAGTGCGACGGCAATGAGAAGCGATTCCGCTTCCTCACCGATGCAGAAGCCGCGAATGAGAGCGAGGTCGAGGTTGAAGAATGCAGTGATGGTGCCGGTGAACTCTTCGCGGTGGAACGGGACGTTGCCGAAGCCTTTGGCCGTGTCGCCGGAGGGATTGACCGAGTCGTTCTTCACGCCGCCACTGGCAGCAACATTCACATCTTCTGCTTCGATGAATGCGGTCAGCGCACGAGGCAGGCGCATCCGCCCGCCCGCGATTTCCTTCTTTGCCAGGAAGATGCCGTGCAACAGCGCATTGGCGTCATACTTGAACAGTGTGGCCGAGAGTTTGCGAAGATCCACGATACCTTTTTCGGCGACGTTGAGTTCGATTTGCAGCGTCTTAAAAAACGTCTGGTCTTTACCTTCGAGGATGTAGGGGCTGTTCAAGCGGTGCGCTTCGAGCACGGAGTTGGTGAGCGGCTTTCCGCCGCGGCTCACTTTCACGAGTGGCAGCCCTTTGAGCGGAGTTATCCAATCATCGGCAATGGTATCCCAGCAGACGGCTTCGAGGCGGTTCGCCATGCTCTGCGCGGATTCGACCAGGAGCATCTTTTTGCCATCAGGGGCGTCGTAGGTGGCTGCTCCGAGGTCGGGAAAGCCGGTGGGTTGGAAGCGCGTGCCTTGAAGCGGCTTGAGAGCGGCTTTGAGCAACAGGCGCGGCTGGTTTTTGAGTGCGTCGATTTGTGCGTCGAGGTTCATTTGGTTTGGTTGTTTGGGTTTTTGAGGATGTATTTCTGAAGTGGTCCCTTGTCGCTCATGTCGTAGGTGCAAATGGGGAACAGCATCGCCGCTGCGGTGCGCCGGGCGATGTCGCCGCGCACGGGCAGGCTGGCAACGAGCGGCGCTTTGCCGGAGCCACGGAGACGGCGCGTAGCGCGCTCGGATGCGGCTTCGCCATCGCCGTTCATCGCGCGCAGGAGAATCGCGGGAACGATCGGAATCTCACCGTCCTGCTGGCTGGGGCGGCGGAAGCACAGTCGCAGTAGCGCGTAAAATGCGGAGGGGATGCACGTACTCACGTCTTCAGGCGGAATAAGTCGATCATCAGAGGTGGACGTGCCGCCGGGATAGTCACTGTTCATTCCGCCTAAGGGCGGGACTACATGCGCCCAATCCAGGAGCGAAAGGCCCCAAATG
>JAQBVM010000478.1 GCA_027623095.1 Verrucomicrobiota bacterium | reverse complement strand
CTAGTTTTAACTCGCTCCCTGGCCCAAAAATGGCCCCAATTCACCCACTCGAGTACACGAAGAGCCATTTTTACAAACGGTTGCGTCAGCCCGGAGCGGCCGCTTTGGCGTACCGAACCACAGCGGTTGAAAAGGGCGACATTCGTCAGATTGTGACTGCGAGTGGATCGACGGAACCAGTTGTATTTGTAGAAGTTGGAACTGAGATTTCCGGAAGGTTAGAAAACATTTATGTGGACTTCAATTCGGTCGTGACCAATAGCCAGGTCTTGGCTCAGATTGATCCACGTGCTTACCAGAATTCTCTGCAGCAATCCGAAGCGGAGCTCGCTAGCGCAAAAGCTTCATTGGAATTGGCGCAGATTAACGCGCGCCGCGCGGAAGAGCTCCATCGACAGAATTTGATTTCGAGCTCGGAGCATGATACGGCGATTGCGGACTTGCACCGGGCTGAGGCGACCGCGCTAATTCGCGAAGCCGTGCGCGACCGAAACAAGGTGGATTTGGATCGGACCACGATCTACTCCCCAATCGACGGGATTGTAATTTCCAGAAATGTGGAGGTTGGGCAGACCGTGGCGGCTAGTCTGAACGCGCCAACGCTGTTCATGATCGCGAATGATCTCTCGAAAATGCACATCCACGCCGCGATTTCCGAGGCGGACATTGGCGGTGTCCGGGAGGGCCAAAAAGTGGAGTTTCTCGCGGATGCGTTCATGGAAATGAAGTTGTCCGGAGTGGTCCACCAGGTTCGAAACGCTCCGGTTACGAATCAGAGTGTGGTTTCTTACACAAGTGTCATCGCGTTCGATAACCCAGAGTCCAAGCTGAAACCAGGAATGACGGTCACCGTCTCGATCACGGCGGCGGAGAGTCTCGGCGTTCTTAAAGTTCCCAACGCGGCATTTCGCTTTAAGCCAGCGGAAGGCACCATCGTCGAGGGTGCTCCTAAGAGTGAGGGATCCGGCGGCGCAGCTCCGCTTGCGCAGTCCGGAGGCGGAGAACGCGAAGGCGGGGGATTCGGCGGAGGTTCCGGAGGCCCCGGAGGTCCGGGTGGCGGAGATCCCGAGAGGCGCCGACAGTTTATGGCGAGGTTCGATAAGAACGGAGACGGCCAAATTGACGAATCGGAGCGAGCGGCAATGAGCGCGCAGTTCGGTGGCGGTCAGGGCGGCGGCCGTGGAGGAGGGGGCGGAGGGAGGCGCGGAGGCGCGGGAATGGGCCAGCGCCAGGGGAACTCTGCCGGGGGCCAGCCTCAGGAAAAAAGTGTGTACATCTTGTCGAAAAAAGCAGACGAGACAGGCAAGAGCGCCGATATTTTGAAGCTCGCCAAAGTCAAAACCGGTGTCACCGATGGGGCGTTTACGGAGGTGCTTGAAGGCTTGAGTGAGGGGGATGTTCTGGTCGTCGGCACGCAAGCATTAGTGAGTGCGGGAGCGGCCGAGGGATCCAACAATCCATTTTCACCTTTCGGGGGCCGGCGCGGGCGGTAGCCGTTCGAACGAGTGCGCGGTTTCTACTCATGCGTCCGATACTTGATCTTCAGGGAATCAACAGAGTTTATCGAACCGGTGCCGGTGATATTCACGCGGTCCGCGATGTATCGCTGAGGATTGATCAGGGCGAGTTCGTTGCGATCATGGGCGCGAGCGGATCGGGCAAGTCCACGATGATGAACACTCTGGGTTGCCTCGACCAACCGACCAGCGGACTCTTCTTGCTGGATGGAATCGATGTTTCAAAGCTAAGCCCGGAAGAGCGGGCTGAGATACGCAATCAGAAGATCGGGTTTGTGTTTCAGGGATTCAATCTTCTGGCCAGAACGACCGCGCGTGAAAATATCGAACTTCCGATGTTGTACGCCCACCCTCAGTTCAGCCGGAGCGAGCAGGAACGGCGTGTGGACCGTGTTTTGGAGCTGACGGGACTTGGCGACCGGGCGGATCATGTTCCGAGCAAGCTTTCGGGCGGGCAGCAGCAGCGTGTGGCGATTGCCCGCGCACTTGTCATGGAGCCCGCGTTATTGTTGGCGGACGAGCCAACCGGGAATTTGGACACTCGAACCAGCATTGAGATCATGGGCGCGTTTCAGGCGCTTAACGACCAAGGAATCACCATCGTCATGGTCACACACGAATTGGACATCGCCCAATACACCAAACGCAACATCGTCATGCGGGACGGCCGGATTATCAGTGATAGGAAGGTGGAAAACCGCAACCGGTCTGAAGTGGAGATGGCGAAGCTCGATCGCGAACAGCTAGCCGCAGATTTAGCATCATGAGAATTATTGCCATACTTCGAATCGCGTTCAACGCGCTGCTGCGCAACAAGCTTCGCACCGTGTTAACCATGCTCGGCATCATCATCGGAGTGAGCGCGGTGATCGCGATGGTCAGCATAGGGACCGGTGCGCGCGCGCAGCTCGAGAAGCAGATCGAGAATATGGGGCAGAATATTGTCTCCGTTTTTCCAAACTTTCGGCGCGGCGGAGTGTCCTCGGGTTCGAGCGGCGGCACGGGTTTCACAATTGAAGACTGCAATGCAATCGGGAATGAGATTCCCGGAGTGGCCGCGGTCAGCCCCGAAGTGCGGGCAAGCGGACAGGCAGTCTATGGAAACAAGAACTGGAGCGCCTCGGTTTACGGCGTGAATTCCGACTACCTTCAGATCAAGAGCTGGCCTGTGGAAACGGGCTCTAATTTCTCCGAGCAGGAGGTTCGCAGCGCGGCAAAAGTGGTCTTGATAGGGAAAACTGTGGTGCAGGAACTCTTTGAAGGCAGTGATCCGCTGGGGGAAGTGATCCGGATTCGGAATGTGCCATTTGTTGTGATGGGAACTTTGAAATCCAAGGGTGCCGCGTTAATGGGGCCGGATCAGGACGATACAATCATCATGCCCTATACCAGCGCCATGAAACGCCTCGCCGGAAGCCGCGCATCCATCCGGAGCATCATTGTTCAGGCGGAGCAACCCGGAGTGATGAGTCAAGTTGCGGAGGGACTCACCAACTTGATTCGGATTCGTCATCGGATTGCGCCGGGAATGGAAGATGATTTCATGATCCGCACCCAGGATCAGATCAATGAGTTTGCCACCGGAACGTCGAAGACGATGACCGCTCTTCTCGGGGCGGTTGCCGGCGTTTCTTTGGTTGTGGGCGGGATAGGGATCATGAATATCATGCTTGTGAGCGTGACGGAGCGAACGCGTGAAATCGGGATTCGGATGTCGGTCGGCGCGAAGGCAAGGGATATTCTATTTCAGTTCCTGACCGAAGCGGTCGTTTTAAGCGTGCTGGGAGGCGTCATCGGAATTGGCCTTGGAATCGGGACATCGACCTTGGTTGCATCGCAGATGAATTGGCCGACATTGACGCCTACCCATGCGATTGTCGGCGCCTTCTTGTTCAGCGCTGCAATCGGAATCTTCTTCGGTTTCTATCCGGCCAGGAAAGCCGCCCAGCTTGACCCCATTGAGGCGCTGCGATACGAGTAGCCTGCGATATTCGAGAAGGATGTCGTGATCCGCCGGCCATTTCCGGGAGCCAGGGCTGGCTTTTGCAGGATACCTCATTCCACTTGATTCCAATTCGCAGAATGTTGAGACGCAACCCTACATTATTGATCGCGTGCTTCCTGGGTTGACTTCATTCGACCGCGGGAGTTTAGTTTCGAAAGACGTTGATGTGTT
>JAQBVM010000091.1 GCA_027623095.1 Verrucomicrobiota bacterium | reverse complement strand
AACCCGCCAATAATGAATCTGGACCCCGCCATAGGGAGCAATCGGAAGGTCACAGTTCTATTTGTCGATGACGAACCATTGATCCTCGGAATAATTCCCCGTTTGCTCTCCCAGCTACGAGAGGAATGGGAGGTCAAAACCGCGACGAGTGCCGCACAGGGCCTCCGGATGATCGAGGAAACTGTTTTCGATGTCGTGGTTTCCGACCTTAAAATGCCAGGGATGGGAGGCGTGGAGTTCCTCAGGCATGTTCGCCAAAAATGTCCTCACGCAGCGCGAATAATCTTTTCAAGTTATTCCGATAAACAGTCGGTCCTGGATTGCTTGGACGTTATTCATCAATTCCTTCCGAAACCGGTCCCGAGCGAACTTCTAGTTGCCACCATTCAGCGCGCCGCAATGATGCGGTCTATTTTGCCGGGCGCAGAGATTCGGGAAAAAGTCGCCCAAATGGTCCGCATTCCGAGCATGCCCAATCTTTACCTCGAATTGATTCAGCAACTGAAGTCGGCAGATGTGGCAATCGAAGACATTGCGAAAACTGTTTCTCAAGATCTTGGAATGACCGCTCAGATTCTCAAGCTTGTTAATTCAGCGTTATTCGGCCTTCAACAGCCAACATCTTGCGTCGCGGACGCGATCAGCTACGTCGGAATTGAGACAGTAAAATACTTGGCTCTGGTATCGGGCATTTTTTCACAGTTCGAGTCGAACAAACTTGGCGGCATTTCCATGGAGATTCTTTGGCGGCACAGCATGCGCACCGCCAGCGCAGCTAAACTGATTGCCAAAAACGAGGGCGCTTCGCGCCATGTCATCGCAGACGCGTTCGCAGCCGGCCTGCTCCACGATTTGGGAAAACTGGTGATTGCGAGCAATTACTCGGAAGATTACGAAGAACTGGCTCAAATGGCACAGGCTCGGAACCTGGAATGGCTGGTCGCGGAAAGGGAAGCTTTCGGATTCGACCACGCGGAAGTCGGCGGCTACCTGCTTGGACTTTGGGGCCTGCCCACCGCTGTCGTCGAAGCCGTTTCGTTTCACCATTTCCCATCACGTGCTAATCAATGGAATTTCACGGCGCTAACCGCGGTACACGCCGCTAATGTCTTGGTGCAAACGCAACGCCCCGCGCACGGAGGAATTGCAGCCCCCCAGGTTGACATGATGTACTTGGCTAAGAACTGTCGGCCGACCGCGTGGCAAGACTGGTGCGCGGACATTGCGGAAGATCCCTCGATTTAAGTCGAATCGCTTCGAAAGTAAATATTTCCGGCACACGGATTTCTGCACAGCGCCGAGCCGATACCGGGCACACTTAAAATGCTTCGAATCGATGGAGCTGAATCACCTCGCCTTATTCCTATGTTGTTTGAAACGAATCCTTTACGTCCACACAAAACATTTGTTTTTGAGGTTCGAATCTACTAAGGAACGGCGCCTGCACAGTTTTGGATTAACTGAATTCGACGATCACCGTATCCACTGACGATTTATTTTTGTTGAGCCGCAGACATCCAAGTGGTAATCGTCGGCCAGCGTTGACTAGCCGATTCAGATGGAACCAGCTCAAGCAAGCAACCGTCGTCAGAAACTCCGAATTCTGTTCGTTGATGATGAATCGTCGATATTAGAAATAATTCCACAACTGCTCGTGGGCATGAAGAACGCCTGGGAAATGGAGTTCGCCCACGGATCCGCCGAAGGACTGGAGCAAATCGAGAAATCAAACTTTGATATCGTGTTTGCGGATCTGAATATGCCCGGGATGGGAGGAATTGATTTTCTGAAGGCACTCCAAACCCGTTGTCCATTGGCCCTTCGCGTCATTTTTTCAAGTTACGCGGACAAACAATCGATTCTGGACTGTGCCGGGCTAGTACATCAGTTCTTGCCAAAGCCGTTCGATCGAGAATCCCTCATCTCAACGATCGAGCGGGCGAAAATGATCGCGTCGATCCCGCCCGATTCCTCGATTCGTCAGAGAATTTCCGAATTGGAGGGTATTCCGAGCGTGCCTAAACTTTACCAAGAATTAGTCAACCACCTTCGCTCTTCGAACAACTCAGTGGACGACATCGGGAACATAGTGTCACAAGACATCGGAATGACTCTCCAGATCCTCAAGCTGGTAAATTCCGCGTACTTTGGGTTGCCAGAGCCAACATCGAATGTCACCAGAGCGATCGCGCACCTGGGTGTGGAAACGGTGAAATATCTGGCGCTTGCAGTCGGAGTATTCTCGCAATTCGAGTCTAAAAAGCTGGGAGGCATCTCCCTTGATGTCCTTTGGCATCACAGCACCCGAACGGCGGCCACTTCAAAATCCATTGCATCGATGGAGACTCGCGATCGCCGAATCATTGAGGACGCAGCGGCTGCCGGATTGCTCCACGACGTAGGCAAACTGGTGCTCGCAAGCAATTATCCGGATCGATACGAGACCGTGGGACGACTCTCGTACCTCAAACAAATCGAATGGATCATTGAGGAACGGAACGTCTTCGGTTTTGATCATGCCGAAGTAGGACGGTATCTGATGGCACTATGGGGACTCCCCGCCCCTATCGTCGATGCCGTCGGATTTCACCACTATCCCACGAAAAGTGAACAATCGAATTTCACAGCGTTGACGGCGGTCCATGCTGCCAACCACCTCGTGCAAACAAGGCGCCAAACTCGAGGCGGCGTCGCACCGCCTCAGATTGACCACCTCTATCTTGCCAAGACGTGCAATCCGAATTCGCTGGAACGTTGGCGCGAAGAATTGAGCCGGCCACCGCCCGCCTAGTCATTGAACATCATGTTTGTTTCGTCGATCGACCAACATGTTGCGCACGCCGAGTCACATAGAATCGCCGAACAATTATCAGCAATACGAATCCTAGTACGAGCCCCATCGGAACGAAAGAACCATACCCTTCAGCCCAATTGTGTAGCTTGCGAATCAATAGGGCCCATCCCAAGATCGCGACGTAGGTCCCCCCCAAAACAACGGTCAAGTTGACCCACGGCCGCAAGCCAATAAGAAATCCCACAATTGCCCCAACCACGGGTCCGGTCATCCAAAACGGTATCCATACGAAGATGAACAGCCCGATTATTCCGTATTTCTGTATGACATTCTTCCGAGCTTCCGCGGCCCGGTGCATGCGTTTCATAAACTTCTTCAACAGCTTGATCTCCAAAAGATGATTCCAGCTCAAGACGAACAGCGGATAAGCGAGAAGCACCTGAACGGTCTCAAGAAACATGTTCGCGAGAACAACCACCAAATCCCCCAAACCGCCTGCGTAGCCAAACGCCATTCCGGTCGCCCGTCCGAAGAGCACATTGGTCGTCGTCATCGCGATGAGTGCACGTCCGGTTTCAGGCGCGAGCAGAAAGCTCCAGCCCACGATCATCAGGTACGCCACGGCGAGAAAGAACCCAATCAGCAAAATCCGCCCCGCCGAATCATTTAACGCGTCGGATGCTTCAACCGGGTCCACCGCTATTCCTCACTCGGCGATACAATACAGATGGTCTTGGCCACGAAGAATAATCTCGTTTCCAACGACGATCGGTGACGCATTGAATTTCTCATCTAGTTTGTTGGTCGCCAGTATCACTTTGGAATCCGAATCCTTGAGCACCACTGCGGTTCCTTCCCGTCCAAAGACGTACACAGCACCGCCGGCCCCGACCGGTGAAGCATACACACCCCGAATTCCGTCCAGTCGTTCCTCTGTAAAATGCGGTTTGCCTGTCCTGGCATCAAGGCAGGTAATTATCGGATTATTGCTCTTCAGGAAGTACAGCCGGTCACCGTACAACAACGGCGAAGGAACATAAGGAGTGTCACGATCGTACGTCCAAATGATTGCGTCTGTTCCCGAAAGGTTTCCAGACTTGCCCAATCTGATGGCTTGCAAGCTGGATCCGCGAAAGCCGCTCATTGCGTAGGCTATTCCCTTTCCAAATACCGGTGAAGGAATCGCATTGGCAGTCAAACCGTCGGATTCCCAAACCTGTTTCCCGGTGGCGAGATCGTAGCTCCGAACCCTCTTCGTTGCGGTCACAATCGCTTGCGGATTCCCTTCCACTTCGACAATGAGTGGAGTGGACCAAGTCGTCTCTTCATCGCGTGGAGTTCTCCAGAGCTCCTTTCCCGTCGATTTATCGAACGCGACGATAAAGGAGTCGTCCTCATTATCCCAATTCACGACAAGCGTGTTTCCGTGCAGCGCCGGAGAACTGCCCTCGCCAAAACCCAATTTGATGCGCATATCACCCAGATCCTTTTCCCACACGATCTTGCCATCCATATCCAGGCAATAAAGACCTCGGGAACCGAACGACGCGAATACATGCTCACCATCCGTGATCGGCGAAACCGAAGCAAACGAACCATCGTTCGGCTTGTAACCTTCGTGCGGCAGCAATTCAGCAACTTTCGTTTGCCAAACCGTCTTGCCACTATTCCGATCAACACAAAGCACAACAAACTGATTAACCTCCGACGGCGTCATCGTCATTCCGCCACCGCCTCGTCCCCCACGGCGACCGGAACCGCCCTGAGGCTCCCCAGACGCTGCGGACTGAGCTTTCTTTCCAGTGTTAATCGCCGTCGAGATGAACATGCGGTCCTTCCAAACTACAGGTGTAGAATAACCCATGCCCGGCAGTCTGACCTTCCACTTAATATTCTTGGTTTCACTCCACTCGGTCGGCGGTTTGCTGGAGACCGCGACGCCGTCGCCATTGGGGCCCCGCCACTGAGGCCACGATTCCTGCCACGCCGCAGAGCTTTGACTCGCAGTCAAAGTGTTCGCCAACAGCGCCACAGTTACTGCAATTAGACAGATCGAAAGTTTCGGTAAATGGTTCATAGGCAATAGTTCAAGCTGGTGTGCAATTAGAGACATCTTCAGGCACTCTGGTTCCGAGTGGTTCAGACGCAACATGTCAGAGGAAGGTTTCGTATTGAATTTGTCTGACGTCCATGTCCAATCTTCGACATCCGATCAATCGAACGAGAATTGCGAGGAAATGTGAAAACCCCCTTCGCACTCCGGTGGTCGGGGCGACTGGATTTGAACCAGCGACCTTCTGAACCCCATTCAGACGCGCTACCAAGCTACGCTACGCCCCGCCAACCCGGTGCGGATAAACCGCGAAGGCGATACTAGTGACACGATCCTCGAATTCAAACCTTTTGTGACGGATTCTCAGGTACTCAATTGTCCGGCGTTCTCCATGAACAATGATTCCCGGAAGGACAAGTTCATGTCGTATGTGCGACAGAATGGGAATAGCTAGTGAACCGAGTGGGTTCAACTTTCCGCGACTTTTTTCAACTCTAGATTGCTCTCGGGCGAGAATTCGATTCTGCTGCTCCCATGATCGAAACCATCGCGCCCGGCACTCCCGCTCCAGTCGATTTGGTGAAGTCGCGACACGTTAAAGAACACGCCGCGCCGCGCATGGATCGGCTTCCTCCGTTTTCTAGCGAAGCAGAACAAGGAGTTCTGGGTTGTATCCTGCTTTCTCCGCCGGATTGCATGGGCATTTGCATAGAAAAATTCAAGCGCGGCGCCGACGTTTTTTACGATCTTCGCAACCAAAATATTTTCGAAGTTTTGGCGGAGATGTACGATCGAAAAGAACCCATCGATCTAATCACTCTTCAACAGCGGCTGAAGGACCGCAAACAGCTCGAAGCTGTGGGGGGCTTGAGCTACCTTTCCAGCCTGGCCGACTCTGTTCCTTCCGCGGCGAATCTCGAATATTACGTCAACATCGTTCGTGAAAAGCATGTTCTTCGCAGATTGATTCAAGCCTGCACGGGAGTGGTGGGCCGTGTTTACGATCACGAAGGTGAGGTGGACGGACTCTTGGACGAAGTCGAACGCGACATTCTCAAGATTAACGAAGACCGTGTGGAAACCAGTTCGATGCTGATTAAGGACCTGGTGCACAGGGCCATCAATACCATCGAGGAATTCCATCAACGGCAAGGAATGCTGACCGGTGTCAGCACCGGATTCGCCGATTTCGACAAAATGACAAGCGGCCTGCATGGAGGTGAAATGATTGTAATCGCTGCGCGGCCGAGCATGGGAAAGACCTCGCTGGCGATGAATATTGCCGAGCACGTCGCCATCGAACAAAAGGTTCCGGTGGGTGTGTTCAGTCTGGAAATGACTGCCGAATCCCTTGTGTTGCGCATGCTTTGTTCGAGATCCCGCGTTAATCTCCGGAACATTCGGGACGGGTTTCTTGCCGAACGGGATTTTCCGAAGCTGACAGGCTCCGCCGGAAAGCTGGCGAGCTCGCCGCTGTACATCGACGATACTGCCGGCCTTTCCATCCTTCAATTGCGGGCAAAGGCGCGCCGGATGTTCCAACAGTATGGGATCAAACTCTTTGTGATTGACTACTTGCAACTGCTCAATTCTACTTCGCGGCGGGCTGAGAACCGGCAACAGGAAATTGCCGACATTTCGAACGGCATTAAAGCGCTTGCCAAAGAACTAAATGTCCCTGTCATCGTCCTCAGCCAGCTCAATCGCGAACTAGAAAAAGACCGCAATCGCAAGCCGAGGCTCTCGGATCTTCGTGAATCGGGCGCAATTGAACAGGACGCCGACCTGGTGGGTTTGCTCTATAAGGCCAGCACCGGGGAAGACGATGACGGAAGCGCGCCGGAACAAGACGCTACAGGCGTTAATTTATACATTGCCAAACAGAGAAACGGGCCTACGGGCGACGTGAATTTGACTTTTCTCAGGTCTTACACTCGGTTCGAGAGCGCAGCCAAGGTGAGTGCCGAAGACATGCCGCAAGACATTTGAATGAGACTCTTCCGCCCTCTTCATTTTTTCCTTTCGTGCGCACTCATTCTTTGTAGCGCCTCTTCCGGACTTCACGCTCAGCCTGCGCAACTGGTTCGGAAGATTACTATCACGCATATCGGCCCAGCGGCCGCGAGCGATGAGATGATCAAAGCGAACATTCGGGTAAAAGTCGGTGATTCTTACACTCGAACCGGAGTCGATGACGACGTTCGCTCCCTTTATTCCACAGGCCTGTTTTACCAGATCCGCGTTGTGGAGGATAGCACGCTGGACGGACTGGATCTGACGTACGTGGTGCAGGGAAAACCAATCTTGTCCGAGATCCGATTGGAGGGAAACAAGAAGTATAGCGATCGTAAAGTCCGCAAAAAGCTAACCGCCAAGACTGGAGAGCCGCTGGAAGAGTACAAACTGTTCACGGACGCCCGCGAAATTGAAAAGATGTACCAAAAGGCCGGTTACCAAGGCACAGAGGTTCGCTACGAAGCACCGGTTGTCACCGAGAGCACGGGTCGCGCCACCGTGACGTTCGTGATCAAAGAAATGCCCAAGGTGAAAATTGACGACGTCATTTTTGTGGGCGCTCAAGCTTTTACCCAGAAAAAGCTCCGGAAAACGATCAAAACGCGGCGGCATTGGATGTTCTCGTGGTTGATGGGGAGCGGCGTTCTTAAGGACGAACAGTTTGAGGACGACAGAGAAATGCTGGCCGATTTCTACAGGAGAGCGGGATACATCGATTTTGAGATCAAAGATGTTCAATTCGAATACGCGGACCCCAAACACCTCACGATTCACATCGTCGTTTCGGAGGGGACCCAATACAAGGTGGGGACCGTTGGCATCCAGGGCAATGCGGCGTTCAGCACCGATGAAATCATGCGTGGCAACCGGGAGTCCGGCTTAATGAAGATGTTATCCGGAGAAATTTTTACGCCTCAAGGGATGGAACAGGACATTCAGGCGATTCGAGATTTCTACGGCGGCCGGGGATATATCGATACCTGGGTCCGGCCGATCAAGAATCCAAATACGCTTTCGGGGAAAATGGATCTGATTTACGAGATTCGGGACGAAGACAAAGGTTCTTCGGATATCGAAAAGATCGAGATCCAGGGAAACACAAAGACGAAAGACAAGGTCATTCGACGCGAACTGGCCGTTTCTCCGGGAGAGGTGTTCAACATGGTCCGGGTCCAGCGCACGAAGGGCCGGCTCGAACAGATGGCGTTTTTCGACAAAGTCGAAACCCACGTCGAGACGACCGACATCCCGAACAAGAAGAATCTGATCATCGATGTCGAGGAAGCCAGCACCGGAAATATCGAGTTCGGCGCAGGCTTCAGTTCTGTGGACAACCTCATCGGATTTGTCGGTTTCCGCGAGGGCAACTTCGACCTGTTTAACCCGCCTTATTTCAGAGGCGGCGGACAGAAATTCCGAATCAATGTCACCATGGGCACGCGAAGGCGTGACTATCAAATAACCTTTATTGAGCCGTGGTTCCTGAATCGGCGGTTGTCTCTTCAAACCGATCTGTTCCACAGGGAATTCCGATTCTTCAGCGACATCTATGATATTCGCGAAACCGGCGCGCGATTATCGCTCACGAAAGCGCTGGGAAGTGAATTCCTGCTCGGAACCGTAAGCTACACGATTGAAAACATCGGAATCGACAACGTCGATCAGGAGCGGGCGCCACAGATTATTCTGGATGAACCCGAAAACCGGTTGGTTTCGAAAATCGGTGCTTCGCTCGCGTATGACACGCGAAACAACGTTCAAATCCCAAACCGAGGTCAGCGCACGGAACTGTTATCCGAACTTGCCGGCGGACCTCTTGGAGCCGAGACCGATTTCTACAAGTTCGAGCTTCGATCCGCTTGGTATTTTCCAGGTTTCTTCAACGATCATATTTGGGAGATCCGGGGTCGCAGCGGTGTGGTTGAAACCTACGGTTCATCTTCCGGAGAGCAAGTCCCGCTGTTCGACCGTTTCTTCATGGGCGGCGTCGGATCACTTCGCGGTTACAAGTTTCGGGACATCGGTCCGCGCAAGGAGAGCAGAAACTCGCCTGGGATCTTTGAGCCTGTCGGCGGAAACACCTATTGGTTCGGTTCTGTAGAATACAGCATTCCGATAATTGAACGGTTGCGTTTCGCGCTCTTCTATGACATCGGTAATGTCTATGCGGATTCGTTTAGTTTTGATCGGAGTCAGGGACAACAGTTTTTTAATGATAACTGGGGTCCCGGCGTGAGATTGAACATTCCCCGTTTGGGTCCGTTGCGTCTTGACTACGGCATCCCAATCACACACGACGACTTTACTGGAAATAAAGGCCGCTTTCAATTTGGCGTGAGTTACACGGCTGATTATTAAAATAGCGGGCTGTCTGGATGGCCCGGAAACCGAATGATGACGCTACAGAAAACGGCACACTCCTAATTGGTGGACGTCGAGATCTGTTTGCCGGACGCAATCAAAACGATTTTAGGAAATATGGCATTAAGATTTATTACCAAGAAAGCTCGTGGCACACTTTGGATCGTACTAATCGCGATCGTCGGTGTCTCAAGTTCTTCGCTAGCCCAGGTCAAGATCGCAACATTGAATCTGAAAAAGGTTTTCGACAGCTACTACAAGACCAAACAAGCCGACGCGCTTTTGCAGGACCAGGGTGCGGATGCGGATAAAGTTCTCAAGGGCTGGCTCGATGATTACCAGAAGGCAAATGCCGAATACAAGAAGCTGATCGAAGGCGCGAATGATCAAGCGGTGTCCGCGGACGAACGCGCAAAACGAAAGAAAGCGGCTGAGGCGAAGGTTGTCGAAATCAGCAGCTTCGAGAAAAGCATTAATCAGTTCAAGAAAGAGGCGACCACCCGGATCGACGAACAAAAACGCCGAATGCGCGAAAAGATCCTGACCGAACTGCGCGAGAAGATTAACGAAAAAGCAATCGCGGGAGGTTATACCCACGTGCTTGACACCGGAGCTGAGGGAACAACGCTTACCCCAATTCTCCTATACACTGACGGAAAGAACGACCTGACTGAGGAACTTATCGCCAAAATCAACGAGAACGCCCCTCCTGGAATTCTTAATTCAGGAGCCGGCGCAACCTCTCCCGTGACAAATCCTCCTGAACTCGACTCAGGAAACAAGCGCAATTAACAGGGCCGGGACTGTTTTCGGATTCGTCGCTCCTTTCAATTCTCCGGCCGTTCGCAAGGAGACTCAGGATTTCGTCACATCTCCGCCAGGTCTTAGAGTGCGGCAACGGAGCCTGCGCAGTTACCGCTTTTGACATGGAACCAAGTTGTCTGGAACTCTCTCGATCCCTCGGACTCGCCGACGCGAAAGCGGTGAATCGCTTCGCTCGTCACCGCAGTCCAAGACGCTGCCGCGCTCATCGAAGTCCCGTCAAATTCTTCAGCAGCAGATGCTTTTCATCGTGGCAGCGGTTCATATGGAACATCTCGGCCCTCTCTCGTTTCACGGAAGAAGGACGACACGAATTCCGACATATTGCAACTTGGTCCATTTCCGTGTATTCGGTGTCTTCCGCGGTCCACTTCCCAAAAATCTTCTCAAGAAAACAGAGACTTCTTCTTATAGTGGTACAGAGTGCCGCCCCACCATGTTTCATGGAGAATCCGATTCCAGCGTCACAATCTTGACGCTTTCCACTCCCACGCGAGTCGTGGGCTTGCTTTTCTCCCCGCCCAAGCCGCCAACAGTGGGAGTGTTCCCAATGTTTTCTAGCACCTCATCTCCTTGAATCATTTGGCCAAAGGCGGTGTATTTCTTGTCCAGGAAGCGCGCGTCGGCGAGGCAGATGAAAAACTGGCTTCCGGCCGAGTTTGGATCTTCGGATCGCGCCATGGAAATAACTCCCCTCACATGAGCTCGGTCACTGAATTCAGCGGGAATCGTGTAACCCGGACCTCCCGTGCCAGCCATCGGATCATCACCCTTGCTTAGCGGATCTCCACCCTGAATCATGAAACCTTTGACAATGCGATGAAATGCGGTTCCATCAAAGAAACCCTTTTGGGACAATTTCTTGAAATTTTCCACAGTCTTGGGGGCAACTTCGTCCCAAAACTCGATCACAAGATCACCAAGTGTCGTTTTGATTTCCGCAACTTCTTTGCCGTTCGAATCCACACGCATTATTCAGAAAAGAGCAGTTCTTTGTTTGATCTACTTAATCGAATCGCCAGGCACGATCCGAACAGTTTCGACGCCGGCACGAACGGTTGGTTTGCTTCGTTCTCCTGACCGGCTCGGCCCAACCGGAGTATCACCGATCTTGCCCAGCACATCGTCGCCCTTGATGATCTTTCCAAACGCAGTGTATTGCCGGTCCAAACTCGAAGCTGTCCCGAGGCAAATAAAGAACTGACTTCCCGCAGAATCCGGATCCCTTGAGCGAGCCATGGATAACACGCCGCGCACGTGCGGGCGCTCATTGAATTCCGCCTTGATTTTGTAGCCGGGATCTCCCGTTCCATAGTCAGCCTCCCGAGCGGGATCTTTGGTGAGCGGATCTCCGCCCTGAATCATGAAGCCTTTGATAATTCGATGAAACGCAGTTCCATCGTAAAACTCCTTGCGAGCGAGTTTCTTGAAATTTTCAACCGTGCTTGGCGCAACGTCAGACCAAAACTCGACAACCATTTCCCCTTGGGTTGTCTTGATCACGGCTACTTCTTTTGTTGCCGAGGCGTCCGCTTTCTTCTCGTCTGACTTGTCGGCTTCCGCGCGCATGGCGATGGAACCGAATGCCAATCCTATTACCGCAATGAATACAATTCGTTTCATGGGCGTTACAATTGGCACGAAGCTTCCTGACTGTCACGCAAAGAATTCAACACGGATGGACAAACGGTAGATCCACGATCTTAATGGGCATCTCGATATTTCCAGTCCGCACAGTCAGCTCGGTGCCGATCATGTTGTGTTCGCGCCTCACGTAACCCAAGGCGATCTTCGCCCCAACCGTAGGCGACTCTAGCGCACTAGTGATGCTGCCGACCTCTTTCCCGCCATGAAACAGTTTGTCCCCGAAGACCGGGAGCTTGGCCGACGGATCTTCAATCTTGAGTCCCCTCAACAATTTGGCGATTTTGCCGTAGGTTCGGATCCGCGCAATGACTTCTTGGCCCGTATAACATCCCTTGGAATAGCTGATCGCCCGGCTCTCCAAACCGGCTTCCGGCGGCAAATTGGCTTCATCCATATCGAGACCAAACCGCGGAACCCCCGCCTCAATCCTCCTCATTTCCAACGCCCGCCATCCGCATAACTTCGCTCCCACGGCGGACACTTCCTTCTCAATGCGTTCAGCCATCGCATCCATGGAACTGACTGGAACATAAAGATCATAGCCTATCACAGTAAAGCGCCTTTGAGTCACCAAATAGAGCTCTCCAAATACCGCGTGGTGCACGGAGGAAAACTCGAACTCGGTTTCACGCGATTCAATTCCCAGATTCAAACCGCGAATGATCGAAGGCGCATGGGGGCCTTGGATGCTCCAAAGACCATAATCATTCGCCACGCTCACTACCTGGACATCGTCCGCGATCACATACTTCTCTATCCGATCGATGACACTCGCGGAATACCCTGGTTCAAAATCCAAAAGCAGTTCGTTTTCGAGGCTGTAAATGTTCAGGTCGCTCACCATCTTCCCTTTGGCCGTAACCAGCGCCGCATAGCATCCGCTTCCACTCTTCAAAATCCCGACATCATTGGTTACCTGCCCATTCAAGAAACGTTTTCGATCCGGCCCCGTGAGACACACTCGACCGCGAAAACTGAGGTCGATCACCCCTGCCGTCTGCCCCAGCGCTTTGTACTCCTCTAGAACATTCTGATAGTGATCGACCACTTCGTTCCCACGGACTTCGAGAAACGAGGCACTCCGATTCAGATGAAATTCATGTAATTGCAATAACCGCATAGCGAGCAGGGTAAGACCAAGATTCGAATCCAACAAGAGGCCAACACCGGCCAATAGGGCTACCGATTGTCAAAACCTTTGTCGAGCGCCATGACGGACGAATTGAACTCGAAAGCGAAGAAAATAAAGGAACGACTGTTTTCGTCCACCTGCCGCCGCACCCTCAAACCTGACCCTCGGAGAGATTCAGGCGCAAATCTTGTCCGCCTTCAGATAAGCCTGAAGCGGCTCTGGAATCGTGACCGATCCGTCCTCTTGCTGGTAAGTCTCCACCAACGCCACAAACAGACGCGCCAGCGCCGTGCCGCTGCCGTTCAGAAGGTGCGGAAAAAGATTGGCGCCCGTTTCCGACTTGAAACGAAGGTCCATTCGCCGCGACTGAAAATCCTCGCAATTCGAACAGCTTGAAACCTCCAGATAACCATTCTGGCCCGGAGCCCAGACTTCGATGTCGTAAGTCTTGGCGCTTGTGAACCCGAGGTCGCCCGTGCAAAGAAGCACAATGCGGTAGTGGAGCCCCAGCATCTGCAGCACCGTTTCAGCATTCCCAAGCATACTCTCCAATTCGTCATATCCATTCTCGGGACGAACGATCTTAATCAGTTCAACCTTGTCGAATTGATGCACGCGTATCATCCCGCGCGTCCCCACACCGGCGGCGCCCGCTTCCGCGCGAAAACAAGGACTGTAGGCGCAATACCGAATCGGCAACTGATCGTCCTTTAGAAGCTCCTCCCGATGAATATTTGCCACCGGCGTTTCGGCGGTGGGAACCAGGTACAGCTTTCCCAGCGTGCTTGCGTCTTCGCCTTCTTGGACGGCATAGGCCTGGTCGGCCGCTTTTGGAAACTGGCCCGTTCCAACCATGCATTCACGCTTCACCACAAACGGCGGCGACACTTCCGTGTATCCGTGCCGGGACGTATGAAGATCCAATAGAAACTGAATCAATGCTCGCTCGAGCTTCGCCCCCCAACCGGTGTAAAGTAGAAAACCGCTTCCCGAAAGCTTGGTTCCCCTTGCGAAATCGACAAGCTTCAAACCCTCACACAATTCTATATGCGTCTTCGGTGAAAACGAGAACCGCGGCTGTTCTCCCCACGTCTTGACAACGGGATTATCCTCCGCCGTCTTCCCAATGGGCACACTGGAATGTGGAATGTTCGGAAGACGAAGCAAAAGCTGATACCGCGCTTGCTCTTCCCCGGCAATAGCCTTGTCCATCGCCGTTATTTGATCGCCAATCTGCCGGGTCTCCGCCTTTTTCGATTCGGCTTCCGCCGCCTTTTTCTGACTCATCAAAGCGCCGATTTCTTTCGAAACACGATTCCGCCGCGCTTTGAGTTGTTCGACCTCGTTCAGAAGAGTTCGCCGCCGTTCGTCGATCGCCAGCAAATCTTCAATCTTCGTTTCATCCCCTGCCCCGCGCGTCGCGAGGCGTTCGCGCACGAAATCCGGTTGTTCGCGAATTAATTTGATATCCAGCATCGGGCGACATTATAGGAAGGCCGTCAGACGCCGCAAGGGGTATCACCCGATCCGCAGGGCGGCGCCACTGACGTTCCCGGAACTTCCACTGAATTCCGTCGTGTATTCAGGCCGCACCGCACATTAGCTACGATCCAAGATTCGTCGATTGACTACTAAGAATTACTTTCGTAAGCGTCGATTGCGGGAAGGATCTCGTTTCGTGCAAATTCAATATCACCGGGAAAATCGATCTCGGTCCACGGGATTCCCGTGATGTCTTCGTGACTGAATCTGCCCGCCAAGACGATGCTCCGTATGACCTCGTCATACGACTCCTGCCGTCGAATCCCCGAAACGCGCTTTTCAGTCTCCTCGGCGAAAAACGGAATGTCTGAAGGATCGACCTTAAAAAAGCCGACCGACTCCCCTAATTGGTCGCAATCACCTTTCCACTTCTTGAGGAAATCAACCGGCTTGCCAGCTCGGATCGGAACCAATACTGGATCATCATCCGCCGTTGAAAAACCTCGGTCTATCAAAAGTGCGGTCCGATGCCTCGAATTAACGAGACGTCTGAGAATTTCCACCGAATACAGCACATCGCCGTCCATTAAAAGTACAGGGTCCGGAGATCCAATGATTCCGGGCAAGGATACATGAACGCTCAGAACACTTCCCTCGGTGTATTCCTCATTAAAGATTTCTGTGAGATCGACAGAATAGGACTCTCGCAAGAACCCAAACTGGGCGCGGATTAATTCGTTTTTGTGGCCCGTGACAACAGTAACCTCCTGGATTCCGATTTCCGCAAGACGCTGCATATTCCATTCGAGCAGACTCTTGCCGCCGAATTCAACGAGGATCTTAGGCACTTCGGCATACCCCTCCCCCAGCCTCATCGCCCTTCCAGCCGCGTACACAATTGCCTTCATCAGTTTTTCATTTCTTGGGATTCTTCTACCGTTCCCCTCAAATGCGGGACAATTGATAAGGGCGACCCTAGGATAATCAACTCGTTTCTGGCGCAAAAGCTGAAGACGGGCTTCTTGGAGCTGCATAAGATCAAAACACGGCTTGGAGAATTGCCTCCGTCATGCCAGGATTCTCGAAAGCATTTTGTTTAAACTAAATCGAAATCCATGAACCGAAAACTCATACTACTCGTTACGTTGATCTTAGCGGGCACGACCGCGAGCGCTCAGGACAGGCTTGTCTTCAAAGGCAAAGACGGGCCGGGAAAGGGCCGCAGCATCGTGCTCATTTCCGGGGATGAAGAATACCGCTCCGAAGAGAGCTGTCCAATGCTGGCCAAAATTCTAAGCCAGCGCCACGGATTTGACTGCACAGTGCTGTTCGCGGTTGATCCCGAAAAAGGCTACATCGACCCCAACAATCAGAAAAACATCCCGGGAATGAACACCCTGGCAAAAGCGGATCTGCTGATCATCGGCACTCGGTTTCGGCAGCTCCCGGCCGAAGACTACCAGCATCTCGCGGACTTTCTGAACGCGGGCAAGCCGGTCATCGGATTCCGCACCGCCACACACGCTTTCACCGGAAGCGGGATGACGGGTGATTTTAAGTGGGCCGACTTCGGGCTGAACATTCTTGGAGAACGATGGATCAGTCATCACGGCCGGCACAAAGTCCAGGGCACACGCGGCGTTATCGAAACCTCCAATGCGAACCATCCGGCGCTCACAGGCGTTAAGGACGTATTCGCGCCGTCGGATGTTTACGGCATCAAGAACCTGGATGAGAACAAGGCAACGATCCTATTGCGAGGAGCGGTCACGGAATCGTTGGATCCGGGCTCCGCTCCGATTCCGGGACCGAAGAACAGTCCGATGATGCCCCTGGCGTGGATGCGCGAATACACCGCTCCAAACGGCCAAACAAAGGGCGCCGCATTTTGCACAACCATGGGAGCGTCTGTCGATTTCTTGTCGGAAGATCTTCGTCGCCTCATCGTGAATACGGTTTATCATTTGAGTGCCCTCCCCATTCCGCAGAAAGCGGTTGTCGATTATGTGGATCCTTTTGAACCGTCGTTCTACGGGTTCAACAATGCGGAGGGTTTCTACGCGACGCGAGCCCTTAGAGTGTCGGACTTCGCGTTGGGAAGCAGCGCTTCAACCGGGCTCGCCTCGGAAACTCCACAACCAGCGGCGCAACAGCGGAGACGAAACCGAGAAAACCGGCGCACGAATCCGGGGACGGCAAATCCAGGCGCGTCGGCAGATCCGGTCTATCCGCAACCCGGCAAGCCAAGCCAGCCTCCCACACGAGTAACCCTTCCGATCCAGCCGAGACAAGGTGAAACGATCGCTCTGGTCGGCAACATGCTCGGCGAACGGATGCTGTATTTCGGCCACTTTGAAACCATGTTGCACCTTCGTTTTCCAGAGGCTCGCCTGACGGTTCGGAACATGTGCAATCCGGGTGACACACCGGGATTTCGCCCCAGCTCCAGCCGGACAAATCAATGGGCGTTTCCCGGCGCCGAACGATTCCATCCGGATCTGCAAACGCACTATGGAATTGGCCATTACCCAGCCCCCGACGAATGGCTGACGGAAATCAAAGCGGATACCGTCATCGGATTTTTCGGATACAACGAATCGTTCAACGGCTTGGACCGAGTCGATACTTTCAAAGCGGAACTTTCCGCTTTTGTCGATCACACACTATCGCGGGCTTACAACGGAAACTCGGCGCCAAGGCTGATCCTCGTGACACCGATCGCGTTTGAAGACCGGTCGGCTACCTATGATTTGCCGAACGGCGTGGAAATTAACAGCCGATTGGCGGTTTACTCAAAAGCGGTGCTAGAGGTGGCGAAGGAAAAGGAGGTCGGAGCCATCGATCTTTTCACTCCTACCCTGGATTGGTTCGCGAATGGGAAAACAACGTTCACCGTCAATGGTTGTCATCTTTCAGAAGCCGGTTACGCGAAATTGGCGCCCGCTTTGTTGGACGGCATCTACAGCAGCGCGCCAATGGTTTCCCGCTCGGATCCCGGCCTTCTGCGCGCGGCAGTGCTCGATAAGGACTGGTTCTGGATGAACGATTACCGAATGCTCAACGGTGTCCACGTCTATGGCCGGCGCTGGAAGCCGTACGGGAACGTCAATTATCCAGAGGAAATCGACAAGATGCGCCAGATGACGCGGCTCCGCGACCAGCGGATTTGGGATCTCGCGGCAGGAGAATCGAATCCGCCTCCGGTCGCCGATCACACGACGCGACCTCTCAGTCCAATCGAAACCAACTTCAACAAACCAATTCATTACTTGGGCCGCGACGAGGCGTTGAAGCGGTTCACGCTTCGGGACGGTTTCAAGATCGAACTATTCGCGTCCGAGGAAGAGTTTCCGGATCTCCAAAGTCCCGTTCAAATGTCCTTCGACAACAAAGGCCGGCTCTGGGTCGCGGTGATTCCCAGTTATCCGCACTACCGGCCAGGCGATGAGCGGCCGAACGACAAATTGCTCATCTTTGAAGACACCGATCACGACGGGCGCGCGGACAGGCAAACCGTGTTTGCAGACGGATTGAATCTCCCCATTGGATTCGAGCTCGCTCCCGAGGGAGTTTATCTCTCTCAGGAACCGCACCTTTGCCTGCTGGTGGATGACAACAACGATGATCGCGCGGATCGGATGGAAAAGTTGCTGACCGGTTTCGACACTCACGATACCCATCACGCGATTTCGGCCTATGCCGCCGACGCCTCCGGCGCATTTTACCTTTGCGAGGGGCGTTTCCTGCATTCCCAAGTCGAGACTCCATACGGTCCTCAACGCATGACGGACGGCGGGGTTTGGCGTTTCAACCCGAAGAATTGGCGGCTCGAACGGTACAGCCAATCCGATTACAACAATCCTTGGGCGGTTGCATTTGACGAGTGGGATCAAGGCTACATTTCCGACGCTTCCTCGGGTCAGAACTGGTGGGGGCTTCCGGTGTCCGCAAAGCTTCCGCACGGGCTCGAGATTCCAAAAGTCGGGGAATTCGCGCCAAAACGCGCGCGCCCCACCTCGGGGTCCGAATTCGTCTCCTCACGACATTTCCCGAACGATATTCAGGGACATTTCATGATCAACAATTCGATCGGATTCCTCGGAACGAGTCTGCATGCCGTCTGGGATGAGGGGGCTGGATTCGCCGGCAGACACATTGACGACCTTGTTTCTTCATCGGATCCCAATTTCCGCCCGGTGGACATCGAGTTTGGACCGGACGGTTCGTTGTACATCGTCGATTGGCACAATCCGTTGATCGGTCACATGCAACACAACGCCCGCGATCCCAACCGTGATCATGTTCACGGGCGCATCTATCGCGTCACCTACCCTTCAAGGCCCCTGTTGGACCCTGCCAAGATTGCCGGCGCGAGTATTCCGGAACTGCTTGAAAATCTGAAACAACCGGAATACAGAACGCGTTACCGAACGCGGCGCGAACTCCGCGGCAGACCCGCGGCGGACGTGATTCCGGCAGTGCGGCGATGGGTCGCATCTCTGGACAAGAACGGCAAGGATTACGACCACCATCTCTGCGAAGCGCTCTGGGCCACCTGGTCACAGAATCAAGTTGATCCACAACTGCTCAAAAAATGCCTGACGGCGAAGACGTATCAAGCGCGCGCGGCTGCCGCGCATGTGCTCCGATACACTTACGCCGAAATCTCCGACAGTACCGGTTTGTTCTTAAAAGCGGCGAATGATCCGCATCCGCGAGTCCGGCTTGAAGCAATCGTGGCCGCGTCTTGGCTGGATAACGCGGACGGCGCGCGCATTGCGCTGGAATCCCTCAAACACCCGTTCGACCGTTGGATGGGTCCTGTGTTCGAAACAATCATGAAGACGACTCTGAGCGACGACCTCAAAGCGCTCGAATCGGCCAACTCCCTTGAACTCGCGGATAATCCCAATGCGCGAGATTTCCTGGCCGGCAAGCTCACGTTCGCGCCCGCAACGCCGACGGACGAGCAGAAAAGCTACGGCCCAACGGGTGAACTAAGCAAGGCGGACTTGGATACTTACAAACTTGGGCGCGAAGTGTTTCTTCGGGACGGCCACTGCAATACCTGTCATCAGCCGAATGGCCTGGGAATGACCGGCATCTACCCGCCCCTGACCCGGAATCCTTGGTTGACCGACAACAACGATCGGCTCGTCAAGATCGTGCTCAAGGGTTTGTGGGGAGCGATCGAAGTTGGGGAACAGAAGTTCGACCCGGGCAAAGGCATTCCTCCGATGCCGGGATTTGCATTCCTCACGGACGAGGAAATCGCGGCTGTCCTGAGCTACATCCGCAATTCTTTCGGCAACGAAGCGCCGTTCATCCGCCCTGAAACAATCGCAAAAATCCGCGACGAGACAAAAGACCGCCGAGACTTCTATACCGTCGATGAAATCATGAACCAACACCCAATCCCGGGCTGGGAGAAATGGGCCAAAGGAACAATCGAAGTGGGTGGATTTGAATAACGAAAGATCTGGGCCGGCTTTCGGCGCCACCGCCCCGAAGTCTAAAGGACTTTCAGAAATCTAATTCTCTGACAGATTCAAAGCATATGATCACAAATCTGATTCTGCCCATACTCATCGCAACCGTGGCTCTCTTCTTTGCGAGCTTTCTTTCGTGGATGGTTCTGCCGTTTCATCGAAAAGATTGGCTCAAGCTCAAGAAAGAGGATGTTCTCATGAGCGCCGTCCGCGATCTTGGAATCACGAGGGGAAGTTTCATGTTTCCAGGGTTTGACACACAGGCGGATATGAAGAGCGAGGATTACAAGAAAAAGTGGGAGGCCGGGCCCTGCGGGATTATTACGATCTACCCGAAAGTCAACATGGGAAGGAACCTCGGGCTCACGGTCGTATATTTCCTCGTTGTAAATTTCTGTCTGGCCTACCTCGCATCGCTGGCGCTGGAGCCCGGCGCGAATTTCATGGCCGTCTTTCGGTTCGTTTCAACTGCGGGACTAATGACGTTTCTGGCGGCTATCGTCCAGCATTCGATCTGGTTCCACAACCGGATTGCTGGTCATGTAGTCGAGTCGATTCTGTACGCGGCAATCAGTGGCGCAGTCTTCGCCTGGATGTGGCCTCACACGTAAACGGCCTCGGAACGACACGCAGAGCCACGGTCCTCATCGCGGGCCGAGCGCATCTGTCTCGCAGCGCGTAACTTTTTAGACCACTGAGCCGTCTTTGAAGTTTGGGCCAGCAACCAAAATTCACTTAGAAAGAGTGAAGGACACTCATCCGGGTTTTAGACAAGAATTCAGAACAATGAACTTCCGAAGCCAACACCCAACGGCATTTTTCTGGCGAAATCCGCGGACTTATCGAGTGAACTCACTGTCGGCGGCATTCTACATCGCGATCGCGTGCCTTTGTTCCGCTTCAGACCAGGACGCCTCCGTCGAAAACCCAGTGATTCAGATTCTGCAGGATGAATTGGATTATTCAATGAACCATCTGGTTTCCGATGACGCAGCCGATCCACTCAAACCTTACTTTTTGGCGTTTAGCATCACCGATCAAGCGACCTGGTCGCTCCGCGCATCTTTGGGCGCATTGTACGGCGAACAAGACAACGGTCGCCGCGCGTTGGACGTGGATCTCCGAGTCGGGGACTACAAACTCGACAACACGCGTCAATTGCGCGGATCCGGCCGAGGTCGGGGGCCCAGCCGCCCGCTCACCCAATCGAGCCTGATTAGCACCGACAACAACGAGCAAGCCATTCGGCACACCCTCTGGCTCACGACCGATCGCGCTTTCAAAGCGGCGATCGAGAACCTGAAGAGCGTATTGACAAATCAAAAGACCCAAGTGGAAGAAGAGAGCCAAGTCGATGATTTCACTCGCGAACAACCGAGTGTCCACATCGGAGAGATCGCCCGGATAACGATTGACCAGCACCTTTGGGCCAATCGAATTCGCCAAGTCTCGCGGTTGGCGAGAAACCTTCCGCTCATTTACGACTCGAGCGTTTCGGTCAGCGCGGTTGCCAACAACCGGTACATGGTCACAAGCGAGGGAACGCGGCTTGTATTTGGAAAAACGCTCCTTCGAGTCGCGGTGTCAGCCAGCACAAAAGCCGACGATGGAATGGATCTGGAACAGAGTTTTCTCTTCAACGCTTCCGCCGCGGACGGTCTTCCGGGCGAAGAAGAATTGCGCGAAGCTTTTCAACGGGTCATCGACCAAATCCTGGCTTTGCGCGAGGCCCCGATCGTGGAACCCTACGCCGGCCCCGCGATTCTTCAAAATCGCGCCAGCGGTGTTTTCTTCCACGAAATCTTCGGGCATCGCATCGAGGGCCATCGTCAAAAGGATGTCGATGAGGGGCAGACATTCGCCAAGATGGTTGGCAAGCCGATTTTGCCCGATTTCCTAAGTGTGAATGACGACCCAACGCTGGCCAGGTTTGAGGACGAAGATTTACGCGGCAATTTTGAATTCGACGAGGAAGGAATTCCAGCGGCCCGGGTGCCACTTGTCGAGGATGGTGTTCTAAAGACTTTTTTGATGTCGCGATCTCCCCTTGAAAACGTCTCCCGTTCCAACGGTCACGGACGGCGCGAACCCGGGCGGAGCGTCGTCTCTCGCCAAGGAAATCTCATCGTAAAATCCAAGAACCAGGTCAGTTCGACAAAACTGCGCGAATTGCTCGTGGAGGAGTGCCGCAAACAGGGAAAAGCATTCGGTTTCCTCTTTCAGGATATCACGGGAGGTTTTACGACCACGTCGCGCGGCGGGCCGCAAGCGTTCAAGGTCCTGCCGGTGGTGGTTTACCGAGTCTTCGTGGATGGCCGCCCGGATCAGTTAGTTCGAGGTGTGGACATTGTCGGAACGCCGCTTGCCTGCTTTGCCGGGATCTTGGCCACGGGCGATGATGCGGGCGTCTTCAATGGAACCTGCGGCGCGGAATCCGGATGGGTACCGGTTTCCGCGGTATCCCCAAGTATTCTGGTCGGACAAATCGAGATCGAAAAAAGACAGCAATCGCAAGAGCGCGCACCGATTCTCCCCGCGCCGGCAGCGCAGTAACCGGTGCAAACGGTGAAAACTCAAGAATTGAGGATGAAAATTCTACGAATAATTCACAAAGCGATCGGGATAATGCTGTTCACCGGCGCGTTCATGTCGGGCAGTTTCGCCGCGGAGCCGGATCTCGAGGAAGACGTTCTGATGCGCGCACTCGCCGACGAACTGGAACGATCCATGAGCTTGAAGCTCGAGGGCTTGGACGGGCCTTACCTCATTCAGTATTTTGCGGAGGACGAGGTCGTCCACAGCATCTATGCGGACGCAGGCGCAGTGTTTCGGTCGGATGAATCGCATTCCCGAGTATTGAGCGCGCAGGTGCGGGTTGGCTCTTATGATTTGGACAACACAAATCTGCCGGGAGGCGGAGGGTTCCGAGGAGGCCGCGGCCGCGGTGGCGGCGGACAGAGAAACCTGACGCGAACCTCACTTCCGGTTGAGGACGATTACTTGGCGATTCGGCACGCGACCTGGCTGGCGACGGATCAAAACTACAAGCAGGCAGTTGAAGCCATGTCCCGCAAGCGCGCCTATCTGGCGGAGAGAAATGTCGAAGAACGTCCGGCCGATTTCACAAAGGCCAGTACGGCACGGATCGTTGAACCGAAAGCTGCGTTCGCATTCGAAAGAGCTGAATGGGAATCGAAGCTGCGCGAACTCTCGGAGCACATGCGAAAACAGTTCTCGCCGCAAGACATGAGCATTTCCATGATCGTCACCGTGCAAAACCGCTATCTTGTTAATTCCGAGGGAACGCGGATGCGAACGGGCCAAATTGGAACCGTCTTGAACGTGAATGTTGAAATCCAAGCTGAGGATGGAGAGCGGCTTTCGGATTCCAGAAGCTATTATGTGCCGGCTCCAAGCGACCTCCCGGCTGTTGAATCCCTCAAATCAGAACTTGCCAAAATGGGCAATCAGCTTGAGTCAACGCTCAAAACACCCGTTCTCGAAAACTATACGGGCCCAATTCTATTCGAAGGGCTGGCGGCCGCCCAGATGTTTCAACAGCTACTGGCAGGCGGACTCA
>JAQBVM010000090.1 GCA_027623095.1 Verrucomicrobiota bacterium | reverse complement strand
AAATCGATCGAATGATAGAGCAACGAATTCTCGCTCAGCGTGATCGAAATCGCCTGGATCGGCATCAACAGAATGGTCAGTCCTTCACGCTTGGAAGCACCAGCACGCAAATCATTGCTGGGAATTTCGGCGGCGGCACGGCGCCGGGGTTGGCCCTGTTTATCGCTTCGCGAATCGCCTATTACTGCCGAAAGTACGGTCTTCCGTACGAAATCGTCCTATTCGGATTGACGCCAAGCGCCTTGTCCGGCGGTGATATTATTGCCGCTCAAGGCAATTTCGTCACCTTCATCCGGCAAGCGGTTATCGCGATGATGGATTCCAGCCGGATCGTATTTCGCACGTTTTCCGGTGAAGAGCTTCGGCACAGCGAACCTCTTGTGCATCGAATCGTCCCTTGGTCGCCATCGAGCGGGCGATTGACTGTCAGCACACGCGAGGAACTCGCCGCGCAAATGGCATTGGCCGCCGCAATGATCCTTGACACCGGTTACGGCGCGTTCAGTGAGGCGCAATTCCGAGATCATCAGCGGGATATGGCGGATAACGGTCGGTACGGATTCCGCGGATTCGCGCGAATGGGCCTTGCGCGCTGGGCGGTGGACAAGGTTCGAAACCAGGCCATTGCTCAGGCGGAAGGCGTCCGGCTCGTCGCCGATACCCTTCTCGAAGGAAACTCCAACAACTAGCTCATCAACCAAGAAACCATCGATATGAATAATACGGAACAAACCAATAAGCTGGCTCAGCAGCTCCTGCAGGCACTGAGAATCACGGATGCAGATACGGTATTCACAAACTTCATGCCACAGTTTCCGCTCGAACCGGTTCGCCGCCGGGCTGAAGCAACGTATGCGGCTGTGGCGAATACAGGCCGCTTCCGGCATGCGCCGTTGGGTGTCTTCTGCATCATGATCGCGATTGGACTGATCGGTGCAGCGGTCTTCGTCCCATCAGCGAGTTACGAATTGGCGGGAAGCGGCGCGTTGGTTTTCGCAATCGGCGTCATGCTGATTTGCTTGTTCGATCCAAACCCTGCCGTTCGTCACGTCGAGGCATTCGATACGTTTTGCCAGGATACGGACGATCAATGGACTTCAGCCGCGCAGGAAGCAACACTCACGGCTCTTCAGCCCATTCTCAGCGACCTACGAAGTTTCGCCCCCAACGCCGTTGCCAGCGGCGCGGGTGTCAAAGCCGCTACCGAAGCATTGCGAGCCGCGGAGCTTCAAGGGAAGCAGCTTCAGGGAGATCTGGATCAACGGCTCACCGAAGCGATTCAAGCGTCCAAATCCACGCAGGAACAGTTGTACGGTCAATCCGACCGGCTCCGCACAACAATTCGGCGTGGCTCGCTATGGTTCCGAGCCGGTCCGATCCGCCGGCTTGCCAACCGAGTTGTGAACGCACGCGAGTCGCACCTCGCCGGACGGCGGCTCGTCCTGGGTTTGCAGGCATTGCGTGATGCGTTCATCGAGCCTTTCATTTCAGAAATTCAAGCGACATTGGAATCCTGGGAAGATTCGGCCTCCAATCCGCTTGCAAATGCAAGGGACGTCGCGTCGGGTCAAATTGCAGACTTTGCCCGGCAAGGGGATCGAAGCGCCTTTGGCAAAAGCATTCCCGCCACGAACGAATTGATCGCTCTGTCACGAGGAATCGTTGAAGGCCGGCTCCCGGAAATCCGCCGCGCTGTTATGCACCGTCCGGAGAAAACCCCGATCCAAGACGCGATTAACGAGCAAGTTCGGGCAGCGATTCAGAACAGCCGTTCGATTCCGGAACATTTGACGGACTGGTTGGACACGCGCAACGGGTGGACCGAAGACCTCCTATCCCACTTGAGTGAGGAAGGGGCCGAGCTCGCGGTCTCGAAGCTCATTCCGGGACGAGAGCAGCGGCGGTTCAGGACTGTTCTCGTCCAAGGCGGCGCTTCTTCCCCTTTTACCAAAGCGATCAAAGACCGGGCTGAAGGCTGCGAGGTGCGCGGTATGGAGCATGACAATGAGGGCGAATTGATTGTCTTGACCGAGAGCCGTTTCGAACCGGGCGCGGAATTGGTAGAGCTCATGGAAGCTTCGGAGTCTCTCGCGTTCATGTCCGACGAAATGAAGGCAGCCACTGTGACCGCCGTGGATGACGATGATCTCGTTCTGAAACAGTGTCGCCCCGAGAACCGGCGGGATTCCGAACGGGGTCTCCGCCTACTTTGTGTCGGACTTGGAATCGAATGCCTCGCACGAAAGGGGAATCAGTACTACCTAAATGGCGCCTTTGGTCATAATGGAGACTCGGACACCAAGCCTTTCGCGAATGGATTCGACCCGGCGGTCGATTTCCTCCAAAGCGATGATCGGACTGCCGAACGGGTGGAGAAGGCGATTGATGACCAAATCGAAGCTCGCGGCAAGGAAGGGACGATCAAGGTGCTCCAAGGCGCGTTGCGACGTTCGGACCTAATCCCGGCGGCGCACCGTCATCGAGCCCGAGGCGTGCTTGTGGAAGAAATCCGGAAGCTCAAGAATTCAGCAGTCACGAACGGGACACTTGCCGACTAGAGTCGGTCCGCATCGATTAACCCAGAAAGGAATCAGCAATGAAAACACAAACGATTCTCAAACTTGCGCTGGCCTTGATGACACTTGTTCTCTGTAACGGCTGCAAGCGCGAAATAGAATTGAAGACCGTAGCTGCAGACGACGAACAGATTGAGGTGAACGCACCGGTATTGTTGGATGGTGCGATCGCGGGTTACGTCAAAGCGTTGCGCGCGGAAGCAGATCAGCGGATTGCCATACTTGCGCTGCCGGATACCAAGGCCACTCGAGAAAAGCTGAAACTTGGAGCGGTGCGAATCCTAGAGAAAGGCCGGATAGATATCCGAACCGATCAGGTGACGGAAGACTCTCCGGCTTTAACATCTCAAGCGTTCATTCCCAAAGAGAGTCAGCCAGAAGACTTCACCAGAAGCGCACGCAAGAGATATGCTTCGGAACAAACACTGGTTTTCGCGGGAATCGCCCTTGTGGCCGCGGTCCTTCTCTGCCTCGTTTTCAAGAGCGCCTTCAAGCTCGGACTCGTCCTCATATGTCTGGCAGCGGCGGCGCTGGTCGGATGGGTTCTTCATCCGCGCGTGGTGCCGTCTATTGAAAAATACTATGCGTCGTCCCAGGCCATGCACGACAACACCGGCGCGAATTTGACGACCCCTCCTTCTCACGATCCAGCTTCAGCGCCTGTCAACGAATGGGAAACGAGGTTCGTCATGGTGCTTGAACACAGACCGAATCCTCGGGTTGTGGCGTTTGCAGCGGTTTTCCTGGCTTCGTTCTTCGTGCTGGCGATTTTGCTGGGAAGCGCTCTGAGGGCTCTTCGGAGCGTTAAATGATTGGTGACTTCGTCTGCTGAATCCACTTGTTCTATGGCCTCTCGGCAAAAGGAAATCTACTGCACCAAGGAGTCGTTTCCGTACAGGCGGCGTGGGGGATTTATCCTTTCACCTTTTCGATCGTCCTCTCCATGCTCGCCACGTACTTTCTCAAGGACGAAATCTCAAATGTGGCGGTGCTTCCCACAAACAGCGACAGCGGAGCTAACCACAGCTCACCCCAAGCCATCCGGCCCGGGCGTTCGAAAGCTTCGGAAGCGGCGAGTCTCGTTCTTGCGGTCTGCGGAGCAGGCTGGTGCACTCTCGCATCACCTGGAACCGTCGAGCAAGTCCATGTCACTCGAAAAGAAACCTTCATCGAACTGCCAAGGCTCTTTGGAAACCCGTCGTTCTATGTTCAGGTTCGAACGTTCGAAGGGGTTCAGCATCTCGATACGAAGCCCCGCACTCCGATTGGGAACGGTCTGATGTGGAAGCTGGAACAGCCAGTCCCGCTGGCGAATGTCTATGAACTTCAGATCTTCGAACAGGGACTTCTCACAGACAAACTCGTGGATCGCGTAACCACAAACAGTCGTCATGCGATCGGACAACGATTTCAGTTCGATCTCGAGGGTCAGGTTGATTGGCAACACCCTGTCGCCGTTTTGGTCACCGCCGCTAGCGTTTTCATGCTCCTAATTCTCACACTGGGTCATCGAAGAGAGCGATCAATTCCGCCGCCATCCGCCGGTTTTCAAAATGTGACACGCACACCTTTGCTCAGTAATGAAGCGGATTTATATCCAAAACTGGACGAAGAAAACGGCATCGCAGCCAAAAAACGCCACATCCAATGAAAACCTATCCCAACAACATCGCGTGTCTGGGACCAGCGGCAAGTTTCTCCCATCTTGCGGCTATCCAGTATTTCGGTGATCGGACTGATTATGCTTTTATGCCTCAGCTCAGTGCCGCTAAAGCAGTTCGTCAGCTCGGCGTCGATTTCGCTGTTCTTCCGATCGAAAATAATACGGCGGGCTTCGTCAATGAAACCTTGGACGCGCTTTATTGGACCAGCCAGATCGTGATCCAGGACGAAATTTACTGCCCAATTCACCAGCACCTCATCTCGTCGGCGCAGAGCCTTTCCACAATCAAGGAGATTCACTCTCACCCACAGGCTTTCGCGCAATGTCGCGCAAGCTTGGAGAAATTGCAGATCCAAGTTGGACGCTCAATCCGGCTCGTGAAAACCGATAGCACAAGTGAAGGGGTGATTACGGCGCAGAAGGATTCAACAAAGGCGGCCATCGGTTCATCTGCGGCGGCGGAGTATTATGAGGTTCCAATTCTCAGGGCGGACTTGCACGATCGCGCCGACAATGCCACGCGATTCTTCGTGCTGAAACTTGGCAAAGTATCGCCACCGAGCGCAAAGGACCGGAGCGCGTTTCTGCTCGAAGTCAATCATGAACCGGGAGCGTTGGCGCATCTGCTCTGCCTATTTGCGCGGAGTTCCATCAATTTACTCTCCCTTGACACTCGACCCGTACAGCGCGGAAAAGATGCCCGATGGGACTACTCATTCTTCCTCGAATGCGAAGGCCACGTCTATTCCGAACCCCTCCGGACGATTTACAAAGCACTCCATTCCGGGCGGCTAAATGGCCAGCGACGGCGACTCCGATGGTTAGGATCCTTTCCCGATCGCTACCGTCACAGCAAAGACCTGAAGCACGCCGAGGGAACACCGATGCCTTGCGAATTGCAGACCCACACATCATACACATGAACCCATTTTTGAGTTACTCGGCCATCGTTCGATTTACCGAGCCTGCTCCCGCCGGCACGGGCACCCGCTCGGTTTTGCCGCTCGGCCATTGGATTTCCACAGCCTCGATCGAGGTCCTGGCTCCGAGGCCGATCACGCCGAAATCTTGCGACCAATAACGGGGTTGGTCCGATAATCGAAGAATCCTCCGAAACCTTCATCAATATTCGACCCGGTGCTCACCATTCTCCCGGTTTTTTCTTGCCCGCTCTCTTGCCGGTCGGCTCCCTGATGATGAGGCCCCACCCACTCGGATGCAGCCGGCAACAACTCTTTGCGAAACTCTTCTCCCCCCCCCACCAACCTCGGCGCAATTGGATGTGATCCATCGTCTCTTCTTCCCGGCGTCTTCGCGATTGATGACGCTAGTACTGTGACAGATAAATTCTGCAACATGGGAGGGAGTGACGCGCCCTACCCAAACATGTATCGAAACTTTGTTGTCGCCGTACTAGTCGCGCCGAAGTGGAACGCGAAGGCGGATGACACACCGCCCCCGCATACTCCATGCGCAGTTTCCGTGGCACGCCAAATTGCCTGCATTGTTCGCGGAAGTGTGTCAATAGTGAGGACTGACACTTGCACGCGCACTTTTACCCGCCTCTGCTGCGATCCGCGTCGGTGAGGAAGTTTATGGTCGGATACGAGATGCTCGCAGATCCACAGCGGGATTTGACACCGGAACAGGCGGCGTCCCGGCTCCGAGCGCTTTCGGAAACGCATTACAAAGTTGCGGGCACCGGAACTTAATCGAAGTGCAACCCTCCGTTGAGATCGATGATCTCGCCCGTGATAAAACCCGCCAATGGGGATGTGAGAAAACGAACCACATGCGCGAATTCTTCCGGCTCGCAAAATCGTCCGACTGGAATCGACTTAAGCAGTTCGGTTCTTTGCGCCTCGGTCAACTGTTCCATCACCATCGGCGTCCTGACATAAGCGGGAGCAATTCCGTTCACCGTGATGCCAAACTGCGCGGTTTCGCGGGCGACGGAGTATGTCAATGATTGAAGCGCCCCTTTCGATGTCGAGTATGCGGTTCCCGCTGTCAGGCCGCCCGTCTTTCCGGCGAGCGAACATGTGTTGATGATTCGTCCCCATCGTTGTGCCTTCATGTGGGGCAGCACCATCTTGGTCAGGAAAAAGGCGCCGTCGAGATTTGCGCCCAAGACTTTTCGCCATTCTTCGGGTTGAGTATCGATTACTTTGTTGTTGGAAAGTATCCCCGCGTTGTTAATCAGAACATCGACATTCCCAAACTCCCCTTGGATTTTCTGAACGTTTAAGACGACTTGATCGTAGTCGCTGATGTCAAACGCCGCCGGATAAACATCACCTTTGAACTGGCCGCCCAGTGCATTCAGCTTCTCTGAGTGCAGATCATTGAGAACCACTTTCAATCCGTCCTCGAGCAAGGCCTTGGCGGTGGCCAACCCGAGTACTCCGGCCGCGCCCGTGACGAGGGCGATTTTCCCATGAAGTGAAGTCATAAGCTCCAGAGCAGGCAACTAATTGCGATTGGTGCTGATTTAATTCTCATCTGGTATTCCCATCGTTCCGTCAATTCTTAGCAACCGAGGTGTTCGCTGAAACGGATGCAGTGAAATCGTATTGGAATAACCTGGTTTTGCGAGCCATTTACGCATGCATGAGGGCGGGCTTGTTTTTTTCCACCGTCCGTGTGTGCTGTGCGCGTGCGACCGATATCGCGATGGGCTGAATACGCGGAACTGGTGGCGCTGTTCTTCATACATGGAGCCGCGCTGAGCATGTGGTTTGTGCCATTGAGCGCCGTGCTCGATGCGAACGGATTACAGGCAATCAAACCCTACGCATTCGGCACGTCCGCTCTGGCGGCGTTTGTTTCGCCGCTGATTTTTGGCGCCATGGCGGATCGCCACTTTTCCCCGGCCAGGGTTCTGTGCGGTTTGGCGCTGGCGACTTCCGCCGCAATGGCACTTGCTTCCACCGCGATCAAACTGAATTGGAATCCGTTGATGGTGCTTGCGCTGATTCAATTGCATGCCCTCGCATCGGCTCCCACGTGGGGAATTACTTCCACAATTGTCTTAGCCAGGTTGCGGGATCCTAAACGGCAATTCGGCCCAATCCGCGCCATGGCCACTCTCGGTTGGATGGCTGGGTGCTGGATTGTCAGCGCTCTCAGTGCGGATGCTTCGCCGCTCGCCGGGTACGGCGGAGCCGTCATGTGGCTCGTGGTCGCCGCGTTCACATTTGTTTTGCCAAATGTGGCGCCACTCAAATCAGAAAACCGCCTCACCGTTAGTCAGCGGTTGGGGCTCGACGCGCTGACGCTTCTCGGCAACAAGGATCACCGAGTTGTCTTTATCACTGCGGCGCTTCTGAATATTCCGCTGGCGGCATTCTATCCGTACACCCCGACCCATCTGCGGGAGCTCGGCTTCGATCATACAAGCGCGTGGATGACGCTTGGCCAGATTACCGAGGTCATTTCGATGTTTGCCCTTGCTCGGTTACTCACGACCTGGCGGCTTAAATGGATCATTGTCCTCGGCCTCGTTTTTGGCGTGCTTCGATTCGCACTGTGCGCGTTCGACGTGGAGTTGTGGATTCTTGTGGGGATCACGCTGCACGGTTGCTCCTTCACCCTTGTGTTTATCACGGCCCAGATTTACGTGGACGAGCGGATGGATCGCGCCTGGCGCGCGCGCGCACAGGCGCTGTTGACGTTGATGGTGAATGGCGTGGGGAATCTCTTTGGTTATCTTGGCACCGGCTTGTGGTTTGCCGTCAATGCGCAACCAGACGGGATGCGCTGGCCGGTTTTTTGGGGCGGCCTCTCCGCTGCTGTGGGCGGAGTGCTCATCTTCTTCCTAATCGCGTATCACGGAATTGGCCAAGGACTCAAACGGCCAAACGAGTAAGGATTGAACCTGTTACCAAAGATCCTCACGCTGCTTTGACCTTGAGTTTGTGGTTCTTGATTCGGCCGCGATTCAACTTGGAGATGATGGCGTTCGCGTGTTCAGCGACGACATCGACGAATAGGTGCCGGTCGCGAATGTCGATCTTGCCGACCACTTTGGCGGGCAGACCCGTTTCTCCCATGATGGCTTCCACTATGGCATTGGGGGTCACGCTCATTTCCGATCCAATGTTCATGAAAAGGCGGGTGTAATCACTTGGCGTGCGGCGGCTGGGTTTTACTGCGCTGCGAGGTTCTTCCTTGGCCGCCGGGAGTGGCTGCGGAATAGGCGCCGCGCTTGGTTTCGGGATTGGGATTCGCTCCTTTGGCGGAAGGGATACTTCTCTTTCGCTCGCTTTGGCGGGAGGGCGAGCCGGCCGAGGCGGCAGTTCAGCGGGACGACGCGCGGGAGGCCGCGAAGGAAGCTGCCGCTCAGTTTGCCGGTCTGTTCGGTAGGGAACGCGACTGGGCGGGCGTTCATCCGTCCGATTGGAACGATCCCCTCGAAATGATTCAGGCTCCGCCTTCGCACGGGGCTGTTCCGGAGGGCGTTGAGCCGTGATGTCGCTGCCTTGTAAGAGATGGAGCAAGGCCGAAGCTATGTCCGTTGAAGGGAATCCCTCCTCGAGCAACCGCTCGATGAGCTGGTCCTGTCTTTTGAATTCACCGCCTTGCAGAGTGGTGCGGAGTTTATCGAGCACGACGCTGGCACGAGCTTCCTCCACTTCGCCGATTGAGGGCACCTTCGACCGTTGAATCCGCACTTTCGTAAAACGTTCGATGTGACGAATTTGAAAAATCTCGCGTCCCGCGACGAATGAGATTGCTATGCCGGTCCGGCCAGCGCGGCCCGTACGTCCGACGCGATGCACGTAATCTTCCGCATCGTAGGGCAGATCGTAATTGAAGACCACTTCGACGTCATTCACGTCGATGCCGCGCGCGGCTACGTCGGTCGCGACCAGGAATTCAAGGCCCGATTGGCGGAACTTCCCCATCACCCGGGTGCGCATTGCCTGGCTCATGTCCCCGTGCAATCGGTCCGCGGAATAGCCTTGGGCATTCAAATGATCGACGAGATCGTCCACCATCCGTTTCGTGTTGCAGAAAATAATGCCTAGCTTGAAGTCGTGAATATCAATAAGCCGTGTGATCAGCTCGAGTTTGAAGCGCCGGTCCACTTCGTAATAGAGCTGTTCGACCGTTGGCACGGTGACGGATTTTTGCTCGATGCGGATGGTCTGCGGTTTGCGCGAGTATTTCCCGATCAACTCTTCGATCGCGCGGGAAATCGTGGCGCTAAAGAAAACGGTCTGCCTCTCGGCGGGAATCGCCTGCAGGATGAACTCGATGTCTTCGCGGAATCCCATATCGAGCATCGTATCGGCTTCATCGAGAATGGCCATCCGCACCGTGCCGAGCTTGAGCGTGCCCTGTCGCATATGATCCATAATGCGTCCCGGTGTGCCGATGACGATTTGCGCGCCCTGCCGGAGGCCGTCGTACTGCCGTTCGTAAGATTGGCCGCCGTAGATTGGAAGCGCGCGAACACCCCGCTTGAAGAACGCCAGTTTATGGAGCTCCTCGGAAACCTGGACGGCCAGTTCGCGTGTCGGGCAGAGGATGATCACCTGTACCACACGTAGCAGAGGATCGACCTTTTCAATAGCAGGCGCGGCGAAGGCTGCGGTTTTGCCGGAACCAGTTTGCGACTGGCCGACGACGTCGTGCCCTTGTAAGAGAATGGGAATCGCTTCGGCTTGGATGGGTGATGCGAGTTCAAAGCCGAGTTTGTCGATCGCTTTTAGCAGTTCGGCGGAAAGCCCTAGTTCGGAAAATCGTTTGCTTGTCATAGAGTCGTTGTTTTTGAAATTGCCACGGTGACCGTCAACAAACGTTTCAACCTCCTGGAAACGTGGTGTCTCGATTTCGGCGGGGGTGGCGGCGCGTTGCCTTCGAATCAGCCTGGCGGCCAAGTCATTGGCCGGCCCCCCAGAATATGGCAATGGAGGTGCGGCACCGATTCCCCGGCGTCCGGACCGTTGTTGATGACCAGACGGTAGCCTTTTTCTTTCAGACCGAGCTCGGCGGCTACTTCGGCGGCCTTGACGAGCAGATGTCCAAGAATTGACTGATCCGCCTGAGTCGCCTTCGCGATGCGCGGAACCGGATTCTTGGGAACAATCAAAACGTGGACCGGGGCGGCGGGCTTAATGTCGCGGAATGCAAGCACAATTTCGTCTTCATAGATAATTTCAGACGGAATTTCGCGGTCGATAATCTTTTCGAACAGTGTCTTGGTCATTGATGGAGAGTTCTTCGAGGCTGCTCGGTCTCTTAATGGGCTGAGTATTCTCGGACAATCGATCGGATGCAACGACAAACGGCGGTTCATTTTTCCCTGCTTCAGGTCCGCTGGGCAGTTGAGGGCGAGCGTCAGCGCCGACGGGACGGTGAAGTCCAGTGATGGTGGACTTGTGGCCAAGCTCGAAATCTCGCGCACGAATCAGATCTCGCATGCCTCCCGCGCCCAGCTTGGCGGTGATCTGCTATTGGTTGAGCGAAGCGCCGATCATTCGGTCGATTGGTTCACGGTGACGTTGGCTTCAGTTGCCCGGTGGCAATCGAGGCGGTCGCCACCGTCCGATTCGAGCTGCCGCCCAACAAAAACAGAACCTTATCCCGTCCGAGGGTGGCGATTGGCCAGCGGGTTTCCTCGCGGGTTTGGACGAACCTATCCGGGTTTCTGCCGGCCTCAACCACCATGAGCCGGTAGCGTCCGCCGTCTCGCGTAGGGAAGAGAATTCGATTGTCCGGCAACAGCAGGGCCGGGCCCTCTTCGTAACTGGACGACAGCACGATGCGTTCGAGTTTGCCGGTGGTCGAGAGTCGAAAGATTTCTCCGGGGCGCTCCGATTGGGCCAGGTAAAGGCTGCCGTCAGGAGCCGTGTCCAGCGCCGAGGTTGGGGCGGTCAGAGTCAGGAGCGTGCGAAGGGGTTTCGTTCCATCCCGGTGCGCCGCGACGATACAGTCCAGGTTATCGACCGGTTTGTTGAAGTAAATCCATTGACCGTCGGTGCTCGCCGCGAGAGCGAGGCTTTGAACCGCTCCCTCAGAGTCTGCGAGGTGCCGGACGCTCCCCGATCCAAGGTCCAGGAGCCACACGGCTTCCGGTCCGCGCGCGGCATCGGCGGGCCGGCCGAAGAAAACCGCTTCCTTGCCACCGGGCAAGGGCCGGACATTGCCCGTGAACAGCGACAGAAATGCATTGAGCGGCTGGATGCGTTCTGGCCCGTGATAACGGTAAAGCTGGAACGTGCGGTTTGTATTAATCCGTGTGACCAGGAGCGATTCGTCCGGCAGCACGCGAGGCCTGCCGGCGTCCGGCAAGACCAACCGTTCGTCACCGCCGTATTTTGAAACGCGATACACGCCTCGCGGCACCCCGATATGTCGATCGAAGAAGATTTCCGTTCCGTCGTTTGACCAACAGACGGTGACCACAAGTCCGCGGCTGCGGTTGGTCGTCAACCTTCGCCAGTCTCCCGACCCCGTCATCATCACGCCGACTTGCGAGAGCCCGTCGTCCATCGTCACAAACGCCACCTCTTCGCCGCTGGGAGACACGGTCGGGCCCCACGCGATGGTCGGACCTCCCAAGCGCTCCCCGCGCCAGGCGATCGGCGGCGGTTGGCGCAATTCCACTTTCCTTAGGCCTCCGAGATAGCCAATCCCGAGGAGCGCCAAAACCCAAAGACCAATCCAGACCGGCCGCAGCGAATTGCGAGAGCGAGTGCGTTCCAGCGACGGGCGGGGCGGACTTAAGCTGGCCGTGGAACCTGAAAGCGTTTCGATGGCAAAGGCCAGATCGCTGGCGGATTGGAATCGCCGCTCCGGTTGTTTTTCGAGGCAACGGCGCATCAGCCTGTCGAGCGCGGGCGAAACGTTCGGATTCGCTTCAGACAGGTCCGCCGCTTCCTCTTTCAAAATTGCCGTCGTGGTTTCCACCGCTGAGCCGCGCTTGAACGCGCGCTGGCCTGAGAGCGTTTCGTAAAGCACGCAGCCGAACGCAAAGAGGTCGGAGCGATGATCCGCCTCGTCGCCACGCACCTGCTCAGGAGACATGTAGCCGGCGGTGCCCATCACCACACCCGGTCGGGTGGACTCGACAAGTGTGCGAGCATCGGAATCGACCGAAGAGCCCTCACCCTGCCCTCTCCCATCCGATGGGAGAGGGTGGCGCGAAGCGACGGGTGAGGGGTCTCTTAATTTCGCCAGCCCAAAATCCAGAATCTTCACCCGCCCATCCTTGGTGATGAAGATATTCTCCGGCTTGAGATCGCGATGAATGATTCCTTTGGCATGGGCGGCAGCCAGTCCCCGTGCCACTTGCAGCGCGTAATCCATGACTTTGCGCAGCGGCAGCGGCGTATTGGGCGTGCTGCTTTGCACTTCGCGCAGGGTTTGTCCTTCGAGCAATTCTGAAACGAGATACGGCGCGCCGTCCTGCACGCCGGCATCGTGAATGGTCAGGATGTTTGGATGATTCAGCGCGGCCAACGTCTTGGCTTCCTGTTCGAAGCGGCGCAATCGGTCCGTGTCCGCCACAAAGTCTCTGGGCAACACTTTCACCGCCACGTCGCGGTTCAACCGCGTGTCCCGAGCGCGAAACACTTCGCCCATGCCGCCCGCGCCGAGTTTGGCGGTGACCTCGTAGTGGTTGAGGGCGATGCCGATCATTGGGCTGTCTTTACCGTTCCGGTTGGCTCATCCGTTTGCCGCTCGCTTGCTGCCGGAGATACTCATCAAAATGAACCATGATACTCACCTGAGTTGCTCCCTGAGGTTCCGGGTCGTCGTGAATGGATTTCAACAGGAGCAAGAGATCCCCATCAGAATCGGTGAACACGTCATAGTTGGGTCCATTGTTGAGGCCAATACGCCGGAACCGGCCACTGGCAAAGACGTCCGGAGCTTCCAATTCCAGCGGTTCTCGTGATTTGACCTTCACCATCATGATTTGCTCCCCAATGCGGTAGTAGAGCCTGCTCCCATCACGGGTCCAGATCGGATGGACTCCGCCACTCTTGGAAATCTGGATCAGCAATCCGTCTCCGGAAACTCTCCGCACGTACGCTTCTCTGCGGTCGCCAGTATCCGCGGTGTAGGCGATCCAACGACCGTCCGGCGAGAACCGCGGACCCACCTCGGAGGCCGGCGTATTCGCAAAGAGACGCGCGTTCTCCGCCGAGCTCAAGTCTTTGAGCAGGATGTCCGCGCTTCCGGACAATACCTGCACGATGGCGAGGAGCCGCCTATCTGAAGAAATGTCGCCGGCCATGACTCCCTCTTGCTTCACGTTATAAAGCTGCTCTGATGGTTCAGCGCTAGCGATCCTCATGCGCAAAACAGTAAGCTCCGTGCCGAGTCTTCGGTTGAAGAAAACGTTCGTTCCGTCGAAAGCAACTGTGCTGTGGCCACTGGTTAAAGTTCCTCCCAGGCCCAAATCAACGGCTTGCCCGTCGGCCAGAGTGACCAACAGTGTCTTGAATTCCGACCCCACTAGGCGGGTCAGAAGAACGGATTTACCATCTGAGGCCAGCCGGGGAAATGCATAATCTCCCGCTGGGAGCGGCACGACTTCTGGGACGCCCCGGTCCCGCACCCAGACGAGCTGATATTTAGGATCCAATTGATGGCCGCGCGCGAAGATCAGCGTGCCGTTGCCAGCCATCGAGAACTGATGGCTGGACCTCGCCCAATCGCGTCCCACGTTGCTGAGTAGGGAAACTTCCGGGCCTGTAAACTCCAGCTTGACCGGATCAAAACGACGTCCCCAGAGCACGTCGTCCCGGCCATACGACAGGTGCCCCGTGGCCGGGTAATAGAGCGGGTTGTATGACCCGGTTACGTCCAGCTTTTTCCGCGTCTGGGTCGTGAGGTCAAGCGCCTCGAGGGAAACCAAGTCATTCGTGGACCTGACTGTGAAAATCATCCCTTTCAAGCCCGGCATGAATTGCGGATGCATCAGACTACTTTCCCCCTTGCTTTCGTCTGCCCGGAGGATCATGGCGGGGGTGCCGCCTTCCTTCGCCTCCACCGCGTAAATACCCCCTTTGGTCGCGAACACGATTCCATTATTCAAGTTCCACTGTGCCCCGACAACGACCGATCCGGCTTGAGCGATCTTTCGTGGCAACCCTCCTTCAAAGGAGAACACCTTGATGTCGCCGCTTTGCTCGAAGAAGGCCAGCCGATCACTCTGCGGCGCGAAAATAAGAGGAGGCCACGCTTTCGCGCTGCCGGGAACCAGCTTGAATTCTGCCTCGTTGATGCGCTTCCAGTACAAACTTGAAACACCTTCCTTCGCTCCGTGATAGACAACTTTCGAGCAATCCGGTGACAAAACAATCGAGGAACCTGCCGGAGCTAGCGTGTTCAGCGGCGCATCCGGATGGAGATTCAGCGTGTAGGTCTGAACGACTGGCCCTGTCGCGCTCGCGCTCTTGTTCTGCGAAGACCGAAAGCCGAAAAATGCGAAAGCCATCGCCACAGCCGCCAAGGCTCACGGCAACGCCGCGTACGCACGACGCCATCCCTTTTTCCGAGCCGTGCTCTCGACCGCCGCCGTCGCCATCAACACGGTCGAGGAACCGGGTTCTCCGATGGCTTGTTCGAGGTCCACACGCGCGTCGGCAATGTCATGCAACCGGCGCTTGGGATCCTTGGCCAGACATTTGCGCAGGAGCAACTGAATGGTTGGCGGCAGATCCTTCGGCAGCGGGGACCAGTCCGGTTCTTTGTGCAATAGGGCGCCGATGGAGTCGGTGGCCGTTTCGCCGCCAAACAGCCGCTGACCCGTCAAGCACTCAAACAACACGCACCCGAACGACCAGATGTCCGTGCGCTTATCGATCGGCTTGCCTTTGGCCTGCTCCGGGCTCATGTAGGCCGCGGTTCCAAGAATTCTCCCGGGCGTGGTGCGATCGGTCAGGACGGTTGGCGAATCCTCCAGCACCGGTTGCGGTGTGTTGCTTCCACCCTCCGTGACCAGCTTGGCCAATCCAAAATCCAGCACTTTAACCTTGCCGTCCCGCGTGAGCATCACGTTGCCCGGCTTCAGATCGCGATGAATGATTTCATGGCTTCACAGGAATCCACGGCGGCAAATTAGGGTCGAGATTCATGCACTGCTTCCGTTGGTTACCGTTTAATGCGGGCGCCAAATGCGGTTTCTTCAGGGTTGAAAATTTTGGCCGTCCCGCTCACATTTTGAACGATGCTAACCGAAACTGAAATTGAGCGGCTTGCTCCAAAAGAAAAGCTGCTCTTGATCCGCAGAGTCTGGGCGTCATTCGTGGCGAATCCGGAATCCCTTCCTGTGAGCGAGCACGAAAAACAAGAATTGGAACGTCGTTCGCGCGAGCACCGCGTCGATCCGACGGCAGCCCTTTCAGAAAAAGTTTTTAACCAGCGTTTGAAGCAACGGCTCGCGCGCGGGAAATGAAGTATGTCCTTCTTTATCGGCCTGAGGTGGTCGAGGATCTGGCCTGCGCTTGCGAGTGGTACGAAACCCAATCGCCCGGCCTGAGGGCGCGTTTTCTGGCAGATTATGCCGCCAGATTGGAGTTCATTCGTCATTCGGCTGAAGTCCCCCGAGTAGTCTTCAACCGTTTTCGGCGCGCCCTGTTGAAGCACTTCCCGTTTGCGGTGTGGTACGAAGTCGAAGACAAGAAAGCGTTGGTGCTTTTTGTTTCCGATTGTCGTCAAGACCCGGGGAAGGTCCAACGAATATTGGGATCGCGTTAGCGCATTCATTTGGATGTGTCCTGTTTCTTCACCGGAATCCACGGCGGCCAGTTGGGGTCTTCCTCCATCCGGGTAAGAAAAACGCGGCCCCAGAGGTATTCGTAAAAACCAAACACTTGAGTTTCGACACATTTGAGAAAATGGTTTTTGGCTTGATCCCGATCCCCCACAGAGAGTCGGCGCAGTCCCGCGTAGAAATTGCCTTCGCACTGGTTCCACTTCGACGCTCCCATTCCAGAGATCAGATCAGCCTCGGAAATCCTGTCACTTACGAAGTCCAAAATTCGTTTATACCAGTTCTGTCGCCACGGGAGCGGCGACCGTATGGCAGTGTAGGCCGGCCGCACGCACGTACGGATTGTCGGGCTGCATCCCGCTGGCAATATTGGCATCTGCAATCGCCTGAAGGGCGTCCTCCGGATTCCCGGTTAGCGTCGCATAGTTGGCTCGCAGTCCGGCTCGAATCGTGCGCGCGATGACCGAGTTCCGAAGACGGATCGCTTCATTCAAAGTTTGCAGACCACGATCTGGGTCCCACCAAGCTTCTGTTTGACCTTTGAAAAGGGAATCTTCAGGTGTGATCAGCGGTAGTTGTTCCAGGTCCGCAAACATCTAGTCAATCACCTCGATGTGTCCTGCGTCACTGTGAGCCATCATGAGCATCGCCCGGGCGGCGGCACTATTGGGAGCCAACTCCACCGCTTGTTGGAGATGCACGATGGCCTCCTCCGGCTTCCCACGATGCAGCGCGATCTGGCCTCGCAGCATCCGAACCTCTCGCACGGAAGCGCCCATCAGCTCGGCTTGACGAACCGCTGCTTCCGTGGCGTCGAGATCACCGCTCATCGCCGCCAACAGCGCCATCTCGACCGCATTCCTGCCCTGCTCCGCTTTCAACTGCCGCTGGGAAAGCGCGGCTTGAAAACCAAACAGCCCCGCCAACAGAATCGCTCCGATGGAAACGGCGACCGAAGCCGCTATGGCAGGACGCCGTCTGGCCCATTTCACGGTTCGCTGAATCAGCCCGGCTCGCCGGGCCGAAATCGCAAACCGATTTACAAACCGCCGCAGATCCTCCGCCATCGCGCTCCCGCTCTGATAGCGACGGTCCGGGTCTTTCTCCATCGCCGTCAGGCAAATGGTCTCCAGATCGACCGGAGTGTTTCTGTTCAAACTCCGGGGCGGCTTCGGTTCCTTTTGCACGATCTGCGCCAGTATTTGATCCCGGCTGCTCCCCGTAAACGGCGGCTGAAACGTCAGCAGTTCGTAAAGCACAACCCCCAACGAAAAAATATCCGTCCGATGATCTAATGGAATTCGCCCCGCCGTAATCTGTTCGGGCGACATGTAGCTGGGTGATCCGAGAAACTCGCCGGTAATTGTCATACCCGGCTCTTCCAGCACCCGCGCCAGTCCGAAATCGTTGATGCTTAACCGGCCTGCCAACCCACCCCTAACCCCTCCTGAGAGGGGACACGTGGTTGACTGCGAGAGCAGCAAATTCGATGGCTTAATGTCCCGGTGAATGACGCCCTGTTTGTGCGCGTAATCCAGCGCATCGGCCACTTCGGCCATCATTCGCGCGACCGTGTCGAAGCAGCCGCTGCCCGAACCGAGCGAGGTCGTGGTCTCGCTAACGCTCGCAGTCGAGAGTCGAGCGTCCAGGGTCGAGCGCCGGGATTCCATGACCGTCGCCGCCAGTTCATCCGTTCCATCGCCGGCACCGGTGTTTGGAGGCGCGGACGGGATTTCCGATGCAAGATTTGAGATTTGAAATTGAGCGGCCACTTCTCCCCGTCTTGATCGCTCCCTTCTTGCCGCGTCCGGTCTTCGGTCTTTACGCTCGACCCTCGACCCCTGCCGCGCCCTCATCTGCTTGATCACCTTGTCCAGCGACGGTCCTTCGATCAATTCCATGGCGTAGTAATGCATCCCGTCGCTCTCCCCGGTCGCGTAGATCGGAACGATGTTGGTGTGATGGAGCTTGGCGGCCGCGGCGGCTTCGCGGCGGAAACGGATCACCGCCTGGCCGGTCAAACCTAACCCGCCGCTCAACACCTTCAGCGCCACTTTGCGATTGAGCGACACTTGCCGCGCTTCGTAAACGATCCCCATCCCGCCGCGGCCCAGTTCGCGCAACACCTCGAAATCGCCAAGTTTATCGAATGGCGTTTTCTCGTTTAATTCCATAGCTCACTCCGCTTCATCGTCAAAGGTCTTTGTCGGCTTGTGGGGAGTTCGTTGCATGATACACTGTTCGCATGAGCACGTTTACTGTCGAAGTCGAGCTGCCAGAGGCGCTCGCCGCTCTCGGATTCGGCCCCGAGGAAGTGCGTCGAGAAGTGCCGTTGCTGCTGGTGCTGAAAAGATTTCGAGAAGGGGCAATCTCCTCCGGAAAAGCAGCCGAAGTGCTGGGAATGAGCCGACGGGACTTTCTCGATTTGTTGGCCCGCGAACGGATACCTTGGTATGAGCCGAGCGACGATGAACTGGCTGAAGAGTTCAGGACAGTGCAACGTCTCGCGCCCTCCAAGCAAGGATCGTCGTCGCGGATTCGACGCCACTCATTGCGCTTGCTGCCATCAAGCGGTTGGAGCTTTTGAAATCCCTTTACCAACGCATCTTCATTCCCGCCGCGGTTTACGACGAAGTGGTTGTACAAGGTCGGGGTCGGCCCGGAGCCGGGGAGGTTCTCGATGCGTCTTGGATCGAGACGCGGGCAATCAGAAATCCTGCCCGAGTCCAGCCGCTGCGGGTTAGTTTGGGAGTGGGTGAGAGCGAGGCCATCGTCCTGGCTCACGAAATCTCGTCCGACCTGGTGATCATGGATGAACTGGCAGGCCGGCGCGAACTTAGCCGGCAGGCATTGCCCATGCTGGGAATCCTTGGTGTTTTGCAGCAAGCCAAAGTTCAGGGGTTTATCCTGGCGCTCAGACCAGAGCTGGACGCTCTGCTCGGCCATGGGTTCTACATTTCGCAACGGGTATAAAGCCACCTTGGCAAAGGTTGGGGAGTGATGCTCCCGAACGCCGAGGCATGGATTTGCTGGGCCTCATTTTGGACTTGCCTCCGGCTTCGCCGGAATTCACGGCGGCCAGTTGGGATCGCGGTTCAGGCGGGCTAAAAAGGCATCCGCCACGTTATTAACGAAATAATAAAACAGTCCGAGATCCACACACTTCTGGAAATGCTCCGTGGCGCCGAGTCGATCCCCGCGACTCAGACGACGGAGGCCGATGGTCCAATGGGAGAAAGTAAGACTCTTGCGCGAACCTTGCGCCAATTGGAGGAGGTCCTCCTCCGAGCCAACACCGCTGTTGAAATCCGCGAGTTGCTTTTCGAACGGTGTTTCGGCACGGACGGGCGGTCTCTTGGTTCGCTGCCGCTGAAAATCCAGGGCTGCTTCTGACGCGTGGCCGAGGAAACACAGTATATCCTGGTCAACGGACAAGTCATTCTGTCCGGCCAACTCGCGGTAGAGCGACAAGGCTTTCCCTGGGCCGTCCTCGCCCAGTTCGGCCAGGGCGTTGTCACTCCGGTCCATCGCCGTTTCCGCCCGAATTTGCGCGCGTATGGCATAGCCGACGGCCCAAGTCGGACGTTTGCCAATCGCCGCATCCGCAAGCTGAAGTCCCTGGCTCGAACTCTCCCGTTCCACCAAAGCCTTGAACAGGAAATCTTCGGGCGTTTCAGGCGTCAGTTTCTCAAGCGCTTCCTCGATCGACCGTATCTTTGACCAGAGTCCGCCATAATTTGCCGAGAGCAACTGCATGGCCCGAGCGGCCACATTCTTTGTATTCAGCGCAATCGCCTGTTCAAGCTGATCCACCGCTTGCAGGTAATCGCCGCGATGAAATGCAACCAGACCACGCAGAAACCGATCGCTCGGCCTCGCTTTCAACAGTTCCGCTCGCTTGATCGCTTCCTCCGTGCCTTCCAAATCGCCACCCATGGCGGCGGCCAACGCCTCATCCAAGACGTTGCGCTGCTGTTGAGCCGCAAGCTGATCTTGGGCCAGACGAGCCTGATAGGCAAACCCTCCGGCTACCATTACCAGAATAACGGCCGCAGCGCTCACACCGGCCAAGGCCGGATGCCGCTTGGCCCATTTTACCGCCCTTTGCGCCATTCCCGCGCGCCGCGCGGAAATAGCGAAACGATTCAGAAACCGCCGCAAATCCTCCGCCAACACGCCGCCGTTTAGATACCGCCGGTCGGGGTCTTTTTCCATCGCTTTCAAGCAAATCGTCTCCAGATCCAGCGGGATTCTCCTGTTCCGGCTCCGCGGTCGTTTCGGCTCCCTTTTGGACGATCTGAGCCAGAATCTGATCGCGACTGGTGCCGGTAAACGGCGGCTGGATTCAAGGGAACCGGGACGGCAGCTCGACTGCTTCGCGGAGCCGCGAAAGATAAACATTCCTAGAAATCAATGTTGCTCCCAACTGCCGCGTCACGGGTGTGATCATCTGAATATCAAACAACACGAAACCTCGTTCCTTTAAATGGCGCACTACGAATTCCAATGCAACTTTTGATGCGTCGCTCGCTCGATGAAACATCGATTCGCCGCAAAAAGCGCCTCCCACCGCAACACCATAAACGCCGCCCGCCAGTTCACCGTCCATCCAACACTCGATGCTGTGGGCAATCCCTGCTTGATGAAGCCTTACATACGCGTGGATCATTTCGAGGCTTATCCAGGTTGATTCACGGCCTGGAGCCGGCTTCGAACAGGCCGCTATCACGCTTTCAAACGCCGCATTAATCGTCATTCGAAATTTATTCTTTCGAAGTGTTCTTTCAAGACTCCTCGAAATATGAAAGCCGTCCAACTCCAATACTGCCCGTGGATCTGGTGACCACCAGGTAATGGGATCCGCGCTCCATGGAAAAATGCCGCTCCGGTACGCCAGAAGCAGTCGCGGCACGGAAAGATCGCCTCCAATCGCGACCAATCCGTCCCGCATGCCGCTCTCCCCGATCGTCCGCAGATTGGGAAACCAAAGCCGTTGATCGAGCAATGCCGGCAAGTCTCTAGGCATTGAGCGACTCCAAGAGAACTGCTTGGAAATAGCCGCACAATTCCATCGCCCAGATGAAACTGCCGGCTTCAGACGAGACATCGACCTTCCATTTCTTCGTCTCCGCCGGTTGTCCCAGTTGAATCCAACAACCCACCCGGACGTCATTCAGGATCTGGAGAAGCCATTCGCTTTCTCCCGAATTCAACCGGAAGCGGGTAATCGACTCGCTTCGTTCAAACCTCCCGGGATCGTGAAGCATCGCTTGCACATGTTTCTTGTTCTCAGCCCGCTGTTCCGCCATTGCCTCTTCCAAAAGCTTCTGATTCGCTTCCGATTCGGCTTCATCCGGTGATTTGCTCAGCTGATGGTGAGAAACGGGAATGAACGGATACCGGCCCAGGATCTCGAAAAACCATTGCCTCTCGCGTTCTCCGAATTCGAAGAGATAGTCCTTGCCGTCAAACTCGATGAGCTTCACCTAATCGCGCTCCATGGTAGCGTGCAAAGTGTACTTTTGCAGTTGATGAACGTAGTGTTCCGCCTTCTCCAAGCTCTCGCGAACTAGAACACTCTTTCCCTGCTTGTGCACTTGGAGCATGTGGAATTCGGCCTTTTCTTTCGTCCAGCCGAAGACCTTCTGAAAAACGTGAGAGACATAATCCATCAAATTGACCGGATCATCCCAGCAGATCACAAGGTAACCGGGCTCCAGACTCTCTGAAGCCTCCGTTTCCTCTTCGTGATCGACACTTGGCAACACTTCCGGCTCTGCAATCTCAGACATGAGTGAACAATAGAAGATCCACCGCCTCTTTTCAACACCCGGACCATTGCCAACATGAAAAGCATCCACCTATGAATAATCTGACGAGACTGCGATATAGGCGGCAGCGCCTTGGACTGCGGTGACGAGCGGAGCGATTCACCGCTTTCGCTTCGCCAGGTCGAGGGCCCTGGAGGGTTCCGGACACCTTGGATCCATGTTAGGATCAAGGGCGCCTTCGGTTCATGAGATCTTCGATTTCTTCCGCTTCAATAGGGATATCCGCCATCAAATCGATATTCCCCGCATCCGTGATCAAAATGTCGTTCTCCAAACGCACAGCCAAACCTTCTTCCCGGATATAGATTCCCGGCTCGCATGTCAGCACCCACCCTGGTTGCATTGCCTCGGTGGTGATGCCGACATCATGGACATCCAATCCCAGTGGATGAGAAACTCCGTGCATGAAGTATTTTTTGAAAGCCGGCTGTTCGGCGTCTTTTTTCTTAATCTGCGACGGCTTCAACAACCCTAAATCCACAAGTTCCTTCGCGACACATTCCTCTGTCTGCTTCTGCAACTCCTTCGGTTTCTTCCCCGGCGCCATTCCTTTGATCGTCTCGCGAAACACTCTGAGGACAGCTTTGTAAACCTGCTTTTGACGCTTCGAATACCGTCCGCTGACCGGAATGGTTCTTGTCAAATCCGAGTTGTAGTTCGCGTAGCACGCCGCCGTGTCCAACAGCAGCAATTGGCCTTTCTTGCAGACCTGATCGTTCCGGACATAGTGGAGCGTGCAAGCGTTGCTTCCCGAAGCGATAATGGGCGCGTAAGCGAAACCCGCCCGATTGCGCACAAACTCGTGGATTAACTCCGCTTCGATCTCCGTTTCATTGACACCGGGCTTCACAAACCCAAGCAGCCTGTGAAATCCGCCCTTCGTAATGTTGCAGGCCCGCTTGATTAGTTCGACCTCAAGTTCGCTCTTCACGACCCGCAACCGATGCATCAAGCGCGCCAGACGGTGGTACGAATGCAACGGATACCGCCGCTGCAAAGCGCTGACAAATCGCGCGTCCCTCGTTTCCACCTCCACCACGGCTCTCTTATGCTCGTTGCTGTTTAGGACAACGATCTCGCATTCGCACATCAACGGATGCAAAACGCTCCAGAACTCCGTCAACCAGCGCACATTCTCGATTCCCGAAATTCGCTTGATTTCAGCCTTTGTCAGCTTGTGCCCTTCCCACGTGGCGAGATGCTCATTCGGTTCCCGAGTGAAAAGAATCTCCCGCATCTTCTCATCGTCGGCATCCGGAAAGAGCAAAAGGATCGTTTCTTCCTGTTCAATTCCGGTGAGATAGAACAGATCCGCGCTCGGATGCATCGGCAGAGTGCCGTCTGAATTGGAAGGCAGAATGTCGTTGGCATTCACAACCGCGAGAGCGTTCGCGGGAAGCATGCCTCTGAGACGTTCACGGTTTGTAGTGAAGAGTTTCGAATCGATGCAACAGTGTCTCATGAGGCGGTGATCCTTGGCAGGAATCCGGTTTCGATCCAGTAAAAAAACAGGGTCTTCTGGAAGTCGAGTGGGTAGTTTTGAGGTCCGAATGTGCGTTTGAGGCTTGATAGGCGGTCA
>JAQBVM010000089.1 GCA_027623095.1 Verrucomicrobiota bacterium | reverse complement strand
TCTTGTTTTGTTGTTTTGGGTGAACGTTTTTCCAGCCACGTGTCCTCAGGAGTTCGTAGCTCCTGACAACTTTGAGATGCACCGCATTGACAGGATGTGTGGTGTGGGTTACAAAACTTACACTGCCGCAGCAAATTCAGGTTAATGCCTATCATGAGATTGCGATTCCTTGATTACCGGAAACTGGGGTCTCTTCACTTTGGATCAATGTCTCGGGCAGTGTTAAATGGGGTGGGCTCCCTTGCGTTTTGGATGCTTTTTGCAAGCCCCGGTTCCGAAGCCGGCGAGCATTCGGAACAGAACTTCCGCAAACACATCCAACCGATCCTCGCCGAGTATTGCTACGATTGTCACGGTGACGGGACGAAAAAGGGGGGAATCGCATTTGATGAGCTGAATCCAGGCAACGCTTTGCAGGAGCGCGATCTTTGGCTGAAGGTGATCAAGAATCTCAGAGCCGGTCTCATGCCGCCGGAAAAGAAACCACACCCATCGGCGGATCAGATTCGGCAAATTGTGGATTGGATCAAATACGACGCCTTCGGAATCGATCCTGAGAATCCCGATCCGGGAAGCGTTGCTTTGCACCGCATGAACCGGACCGAATACAGCAACACAATCCGGGATCTCATGGGGGTCGAGTTTCCGGCGACGGAAGAATTTCCACCGGACGACACAGGCTACGGATTCGACAACATCGGAGACGTTCTCACAATGTCACCCATTCTGATGGAAAAATACGTGCGCGCCGCGGAGACGATCGTGGCGGAGGCAGTGCCGACGGTTTCAAAGGTTGTTCGAGAGTTTACGATTCCTGGAAAAGAGTTTGTGGAATCGGAGGATTCTAAGAACAACACTGCCGCAAGCCATAGCAACTCGGCGCGTTCGTTATCCGGAGAGAGTCCATTGATCAATTCCTTCTACGCTCCATTCAAGGTCTTCCACGAGGTGAGCGTGGATGTGGCGGGGGATTATCAGCTCGTTTTGAATCTCACCGTGCGAGGGGCCTTCGACTTTGATCCAGGGCGTTGCCGTCTGATTTTCCGGGTGGACGATCGCGAGGTTTGGCAGGAAGACTTCAAATGGCAGGATCGGAAGAAGTATCGCCCTGAAATTGCCAGTCGATGGTTGCCCGGGAAGCACTCGTTGAGTTTTGAATTGCAGCCTCTGACGCCGGTCGAGGAAAAACAGACATCGGTGGATATGCAGATTCTTTCGGTGGACGTGCTGGGACCGCTCGCTCCGGAGAGTTGGATTCGTCCGGAAAACTACAGCCGTTTCTTTTCCAGAGACGAACCGCCTCAATCAGCGGAGGAACGCCGAGAGTACGCGCGCGATCTGTTGGCGAGCTTTGCAAGCAAAGCTTTCCGGCGGCGAGTCGAACCGGCGACGATCGACCGTTTGGCGAGTTTCGCCGAGAGCTTTTATCGAACTCCTGGGAAGCGATTTGAAGAAGGCATCGCACGGGCGATGGTTGCGGTTCTTGCTTCGCCACGGTTTCTGTTTCGTGTGGAGGAGGTTCAATCGCCGGTGCCTGGAGAGAAGTATCCGCTTGTCGATGAGTATGCTCTCGCGTCGCGGTTGTCTTATTTTCTTTGGTCCACCATGCCGGACGAAGAATTGTTGAATCTGGCAGGCAAGGGCCAATTGCGGATTAATCTTTCCAGTCAGATCGAGCGGATGCTGACGCATAAACGATCAAGCGAGTTTGTGGGAAACTTCGTCGGGCAATGGCTCCAAGTGCGGGATCTGGAAGGAATACAGATCGACGCGCGGACCGTCCTCGCGCGCGACCAGGGAAGAGACCGGCAGATGGAGCGGGACCGAAATCGTTTTACCGAGCTGCGCAAAATCCCCGAGGATCAGCTTACTCCGGAACAGGCAAAGGAACTGGACGAAATTCGCGCGGGATTTCGCCGGCGATTCCGCGCGCCCACGGTTGAGTTGAACCGCGAGTTGAGGCAGGCGATGCGCCGGGAGACAGAGATGCTGTTCGACTATGTCATGCGCGAAGACCGCAGTGTGATCGAATTGATCGACAGCGATTATACTTTTCTAAACGAACGGCTGGCGAAGCATTACGGCGTTTCGGGTGTGGCTGGGGATGAAATGCAAAAGGTGGCCCTTCCCGTGGGCAGTCCGCGCGGGGGAGTGCTCACGCACGGATCCGTGCTGATTGTAACCTCGAATCCGACACGAACCTCCCCCGTGAAGAGAGGATTGTTTGTTCTCGATAATATTCTGGGAATTCCACCGCCACCGCCGCCCGCGGACGTTCCGGCTTTGGAGGAATCCGAGAAAGAGATTGCGGATCACGAACCAACCCTCAAGGAAGTGCTTGAGGCGCATCGGAACAAGCCATTGTGCGCTTCCTGTCATTCGCGGATGGATCCATTGGGACTCGCGCTTGAGAACTTCAACGCCCTCGCAATGTGGCGTGACAAAGAACGCGGGATGCCGATTGAAACACCAGGAAAGCTCATAACCGGCGAGCCATTTGAAGATGTCCGCGAGCTCAAGCGAATCCTCGCCAAGGATCGGCGGGCCGACTTTTATCGTTGCCTTACTGAAAAGTTGCTCACGTACGCGCTGGGGCGCGGGTTGGACTACTTCGACATCGAATCGGTGGATCAAATTGTCGCGCGGCTCGAGAACGGTGACGGGCGGTTTTCTTCGTTGTTGAGCGGAATCATCGAGTCCGCGCCGTTCCAGCGTAAGCGAGACGAATCTGATCAGTTTTCCGCTAAAGATCCCGAATCAGAGAAACAGATTGCCGGAAAGTGAAAGTTGCCATGAACATGAACCCAATGCTCGATCGAAATGTTGCCGCCGAGCGGCATTACAGTCTCAACCGGCGCCGCTTCTTGCGAGGACTTGGCGCGTGCCTTGCGCTGCCCGCGCTCGAATCGCTGGCGCCCGCGCGGCTGCTCGCGGGCGAAGCGGCGAAAGCTTCAGCGAGCGCGCCGGTCCGAATGGCGTTCGTCTATTTTCCAAACGGCGCAATTCAGAATCAATGGTGGCCCAAGGACTCGGGGGCCGAATTTGATTTGGCGCCGAGCATGCAACCGCTCTCGGGGTTGAAGCATAAGCTGCAGGTGATGTCGGGTTTGGATTGCGAGAACGCAACGCCCGGACCGGACGGCGCCGGAGATCACGCGCGAGCGAGCGGCAGTTTCCTCACGGGTGTTCGGGTCCGGAAAACGGCGGGAGCCGACATCCACGCTGGCATTTCAATCGACCAAGTCGCGGCAAATCAGATTGGTCATCTCACCCGGTTCCCATCGCTCGAACTCACCTGTGACGCGGTGCGCAAATCCGGATCGTGCGACTCCGGTTACTCCTGCGCCTATCAATACAACTTGGCATGGAAATCGCCGAATCAGCCGGTTGCGCCGGAGCCGAACCCGCGGCTCTTTTTTGAACGGCTTTTCGGATCCGGCGCTCCCGGAGAACGAATTCAGGACCTCAAACGGCGGCAGGAACAACAACGGTCGATTCTCGATTTTGTCCTCGACGACGCGCGTTCTCTGAATCGAAATCTCCCGAGCCGGGACAGAGCAAAGCTGGACGAGTACCTCGGAAGCGTTCGCGAGATTGAAAAACGAATTGAAAACGCGGAGAGATTTGCGGATGCCGTGGCTGATCCCGCCATGCAAACCCCGGCCGGAATCCCAGCGGATTTCGAAGCGTACATTGAGGTGATGTTCGATATGATGGCGCTTGCGTTTCAGACCGATTCCACCCGCATCGCAACATTTCTCATGGCGAACGAAGGCAGCAACCGGGCGTTTCCTGAGATCGGCATTTCGGAAGGCCACCACTATTTAACCCACCATCGGAACAAGGATGAAATGATCGGCAAAGTTGCCGAGATTGATCTTTGGTATATGCAACGGTTCGCAAAGTTTCTGCGGAAACTCGACCAGGCCAAGGACGCGGACGGAACTTCAATTTTGCACAATTCAATGATCGTCTATGGCAGCGGCAATTCAGATGGGAACCGGCACACGCATGTTAATTTGCCGATCGTCTTGGCTGGTTCGGGCGGAGGTACCTTGAAAACCGGGCGTTTCTTCAAAGCGGGCGGCGTGCCGATTACGAACCTGTACCTCAGCATGCTTGACCGACTCGGAGTCACCGGTGTGGAACGGCATGGCGATTCGACTGGGAAGCTTCAGGGACTCTCGTGAGCAATCGTTAAAGAAAGTCGGTTCGATAAGGACGTTCCATCTGTTTTGAATATACAATTCTTGGTAGAGCTGCGCTGCCGCGCAGCCGTGACAACGCAGTGGGCAGGGTATTCCGCAAGGTTTAAGTTCTTGGCTTGCTTGTTGATTTTAGGTGTCACAAACGGAGCCGAATTCCCAGAGGTCTATAACAGCGAACCCGACACGGAGAGCCGGTTGTTGTCTGCTGCGGAATCCGCCGCAGCGATGAAGCTGCCCGAAGGTTTCCACGCTTCCGTGTTCGCTTCCGAACCGGACGTTCAAAATCCGATTGCGATGACTTGGGACGGTCGGGGGCGGTTGTGGGTTGCGGAAAACTTCACCTACGCGGAACGCGGGCGGCATTTCGATCTGAGCCTTCGGGATCGAATCTTGATATTCGAAGATAACGACGGTGATGGGAGGTTTGATTCGCGGAAGGTATTTTCCGACGAGGTGCAGATGCTCACAAGCGTCGAAGTGGGTCGCGGCGGGATTTGGGTGATGTGTCCGCCGCAACTCCTCTTTATTTCAGACCGCAACATGGACGATCAACCGGATGGCGAAGCGGAAGTTGTCCTGGACGGCTTCTCAGTTCCCGAAGCGAACTACCACAACTTCGCGAACGGACTCCGGTGGGGGCCGGATGGATGGTTATACGGCCGGTGCGGCGGTTCGGCACCCGGGGATATCGGGCTGCCGGGTACACCACCGGATGGGCGGATTCCATTGCGCGGTGGAATGTGGCGGTATCATCCCGAGCGCAAGGTGTTCGAATCCCTCGTCACCGGAACGACGAACCCGTGGGGGCACGATTGGGACAAATACGGCGAGTTGTTTTTCATTAATACCGTGAACGGGCACCTGTGGCACGTGTTCCCCGGGGCGCATTTTGTTCGAATGTCGAAACTAGATCCCAATCCTCGAGCCTACAGACAGATCGATATGCACGCGGATCATTGGCATTTCGATTCGAGTCTCGAATGGATGAAATCAAGAGACGGCGCGGCGAACGCCTATGGAGGCGGGCACGCGCACATCGGGATGATGATTTATCAGGGTGACAATTGGCCAGCCGAATACAGGGACCGCTTGTTCACCATCAACATGCACGGGCGGCGGCTCAATCAGGAGATTTTGGAACGTAATGGTTCCGGATACGCGGGCAGGCATGGCGAGGACTTTATGCTCTCCGAGGATACATGGTTTCGCGGACTCGATCTGAGCACGGGTCCGGATGGCGGAGTGTTTCTTATTGATTGGAGCGATATCGGAGAGTGTCACGAAAGCACCGGGGTGCATCGGACGAGCGGCCGCATCTATAAGATTACTCACGGACAGATCCAGAATAGACCTGGGTTTGATCTGTCCAAACTGGACGAGCGGGCGCTAGTGGCCTTGCATCGGAATGCGAATCAATGGCACGTCCATCAGGCGCGGATTGAATTGGCGAATCGAGCTGCCGCGGGGGTTCAGTTGGAGGATGCCAAACGGAGGCTGCGTGCTGTGATCCGGTCGGAAAAGGACGCCGTGCAATTGCTGGAGGCGGTGTGGACGCTAAATGCAATCGACGGAGTGAACGATGAAATGCTCCGGAAACTCGTCAAGCATTCCAGCGAAAACGTGCGCGCATGGGCGATCCGTTTGCTCACGGATCGATGGCCGTTGGATACGCTGTTGTCGGCGCGTCCTCCCGGGGCCGGAGACACAGGCATTTCGGAATCGGGTGTTCCCAGCCTGTTGCCGTTGCTCAAGGACTTGGCCCGTCACGATCCGTCCGCGTTGGTGCGTTTGACAATCGCGTCCACGCTGCAGAGGCTTCCGGTTTCCGAGCGACCGGAGCTCGCGGCGCTTTTGGCGGCGCACCCAGAGGATGCGAATGATCATAACTTGCCGCTGATGATCTGGTATGGACTGATACCGGTCGCCGACCAGAACGCAAAGGAACTTCTGCGTGTTGCTGCGGTCTGCGAAATGCCCGAGACGCGCAGGGCGATTGCCCGGCGTTTGGGAGAGGATATTGAGAGAGATTCGGAGCCCTTGAACGAGTTAATCTTAATTGCGGCACGGCGGTCCGAGGTATTTCAGGACGATATTTTGAGTGGTCTATCGGAAGCGTTAGTCGGTTGGCGAAGCGCGCGAAAACCGGCGGCGTGGTCTGCTTTGGAAGATAGCGTTGCGGCCACGGACAATCCCGCTTTAAAACAAAAAGCCCGCGACTTAAATGTCGTTTTCGGGGACGGCCGGGCGCTCGATTCGATTCAAGAACTGGCGTTGAGCGTCACGGCGGAGTTGCCATTCCGGCAAGCGGCGCTTCGAACGTTAATTGAAAACCGCCCGCCCGATCTGAGGCAGATTTGCGAACAGCTTTTGTTTACACGCGAGCTGAACACCCTCGCGGTGAAAGGTCTGGCCTACTACGACGACCCGGAGCTTGGAATTAAATTGGCGAATGCGTATCCGCGATTTCACACGACCGCGCAGCCGACTTTGATCGAGACGCTTGTTTCCAGGAAGGAGTTCGCCAAACCGTTGCTGGAGAATATGGCCGCTGGAAAGATCCCGCGGACAGCGCTGTCCGCCTTCGCTGCCCGGCAAATTCGAAGCTTTAATGATGCGGCGTTAAACGAGCGATTATCCGAGGCGTGGGGCGTTTTGCGCGAATCCGGCGAAGAAAAGAAACGGACGATTTCTGAAATGAAGAGACGGTTGTCGCGCGAGGCTCTCGCGAATGCGAGTCCAAGCAGGGGTAGGGTGCTCTTTAAATCGCTTTGTTCGGCATGTCACACGCTCTACGGGGAAGGCGGACAAGCTGGCCCGGATTTGACGGGAGCGGGGCGCGACAATATCGATTACCTGCTCGAAAACATCGTCGATCCCAGTGGCGTTGTGAGTGCCGATTTCAAAATGGTGGTGGTCAGCCTAAGCGACGGGCGTGTGTTGAACGGGCTGCTCGCCGGCAAGACCGATCGTACCCTAACGCTTCGGACTGCTTCCGAGACGATGACAGTCGAACTGCGGGAGATTGAGAGTATTTCCAATTCGTCACTTTCATTAATGCCGGACGGTTTGCTCGAGGCGTTGGATGAAAGCCAGGCGTGTGACTTGATCGCTTACCTGATGCGCCCCAATCAGGTGCCCCTTCCGACCGGTGCGAATCACGGAATCGGCCAATAGGGTTGACATGCCGGTAAACGGTCCCCTTGTGCCCGGTCGCCCAGGAGATGATCTCGCTCCAGGCACATTGAACAGCATCTTGAAACAAGCAGGACTAAAGTGAGTCGATACTTGATTGTCATTGAACCGACGGAGACAGGCTTCTCGGCTTACTCGCCGGATTTACTTGGCTGTGTGTCCACAGGACAGACACGTGACGAGGTGCACAAGAATATGAGAGAGGCGATCGAGTTTCACATGGACGGTCTTCGAGAGGAAGGATTGCCAGTGCCAGAGCCTCGTACCGATGCAGCGTTTTGTGAGATTCGGAGCTAACCGGAACACTCCAGTCAACAGCCGCCGCGTGGGTCGTTTTCTAGCGGTCGGAGTCGGACCTGAGGAAATCCTTATCAGAGAATAGCATCCCACGAACTTGGGCGTCGGATCCAGTGCTTGCAGACGATTCTTTCTTGGATCATCGCTTCGTAATTCCGTCGAAATTCGCCGGCGGAAACTGCTCCAAGCAACGCCACAGTCCGCTCAAAAGCGAGAATCCGAAACCGCTGCCGCAAGCTCATGAGTTCATGATAGCCGCACCATGGCCATTCTCGCGGCGACCCATTGTTATCGATAACGATTGTTGGAATCCATTGCGTTCAACGAACTTGCTCAGGTCCGACCCCGCCCCGACCCTGAAAACTTGGTTCGGTGGCGCTTGAATTTACTCGATCGTCTCCATGACCTCGTTCAGCAGTGCCGGCTCCATATCCACCAGATGGGAGCGCTCGGGGAATCGTCCTGCTTTCACATCCGCGATATACTCGCCGAACGCGGCAATCCGCTCCTCCTGCAGGCGGCGATACTCACTGAGAAAATTCCGGTACGCCTTGGCATGACGGGGCAAACGCTCGTCGTAGTCGCCGAGGATGTCGTCCGAGAACAGGAATTGCGTGTCGCAGCCGGCACCCGAGCCAAGGGACATCAGTAACATCGACGTCTTCTTGCACAGGAACGTCGCCAGATTGTGCGGCACGACTTCCAACTCCGCCGCGTATGCGCCGGCGCTCTCGAGGCGCTTCATTTGCTCGTACAACCTCCTCGCCTCCACCACCGTCTTCCCGATCGCGCGAAAATTCGTCCACGTCGCATGACGAGGAACCATCCCCAGATGACCGACCACTGGAATCCCTTCACGTGCCATCGCCTCTATGATGAAAGGGCTCGCCGAGCAATAAACGGAGCTGGCACCCATCTCCAAAGCCCGGAAACCCACCCGGATGGCCTCCTCCTGCGAAGGGAGTCCGTGCGGTGTCGAGCCCGAGATGAAACTGACTGGGGCGGCCGCCACCAATTCGGGCAAACGCGCTTGGGCCGCCGGTGTGTCAAAGGGGCAACTCATCAGGTCAACGCCCGCGGTCTCGGCAGCGGCCGCCTCTTCCGGGGACTTCACATGAATGTGCGTCAGACAGCGTTTCCCCTTCATCTGCCGCAGATCAAAGACAGAATATTTCTTCGTCGGTCTCATGACTGGATTGTGTTTTCGTGGGCAGCGCCGGACCCGTTCCGCGCCCGAAGTTTGGAACCTATTGCGATGCCTGCCAGAACGGTTACCATGATCGAAACAAATCCCAAGCCTTTTCCTCCTTTAACTCCGCACCTCACCAAAATCCGAATTCGATGTTGCTCTCGAACAACAAAAATGGCAAAAGCACGAGCCGTTTTTTAAGAATGAAAAAAGAACCAACCAAGGGAAATGAAGGCCAGCTTCTGGATTTGTTGAAGCGTGTCCTTCCGAAAGCCACCCACGATCCGAAACTTGCCGCCAAGATTTACAAGGTTTTTGAGACCGAACTCAAGGCGAAGGCCCGAGCCACTGCCTTTGAGAAATTCTGCGCCAAGGTCGAATTGCCAAATCTGGAAGCGAGCAACGTGGCAAGTGTAAAGCAGCAATTGGCGGCATCATTCGACGAAGGGGACGTGACCGTGAAACCGAACCGGAAAGAACAGTGCCTTTCCGTGGAGGTCGCTCTGCCGGACGGAAGCCAATTTAGCGGTGAGATTCGAGTCAATCCAAACGCGACGATGAATGAGGATGGTGAACAGGAAATAACCCTCAAATTCATTCCCTTTCCAGTGTGTCTTCCAGGCGATGCGGAACTGGTTTGGCTTTTGGCCAAACGTGAGAATTTAACGCCAGAGGAAGCCGCCATTGCGCTGGCGAAGGTGGAAGAAGAATTTTGGGCTTCGAAATCCGGCCAAAAACTGCAGCGTGACCGTGTGGAAAAATACTTTCCTGAGTTTATTGCGCGAGTTCCCGCTGGAATGCTCAGCGAGGCGGGTCTTAAGCGGCACTATAAAACTCCCGAACCTTTAAAACTGCTGCGCACATTGGCAGAACGGTAACGCAAGCGCGTCAAGGCCAGGGCCGGCTCCGCATGAACCGCCGCTCCGTGCCATATTCATATTATTTCGACAATCGATCCAGAACATTCCGCGTCACACGATCGACGATCTGGTCGCCGCCGCGCAGGCCGTGCGCCCAGTCGGTCGCGCCGCTCGTAAAAACGGTGCCGCCTCGCGTGTAAACGCCCAGGCACGCATTCCCCACCCGGCCCTTTTCCCAACGCTCATACCACTCCGCGTCGTCCGGGTGCCAGCGCGCGGGGCAGGTCGCGAGCACGGTGAAACTCGGCGGGGTCCCATCCCGGGAGGTCGGGAACGGCAGGCCGTCCTTCCACTCGAGTTCGCAGCCGTCGCATTCGTAGCCGACTATCGTGTCTTTGCCACCAAAAGTTTCGCCGCGCTCCAACCCCGTGCCAGCGAATGCCCAGTGCTCCGGTCGATGAACCGTGTACTCCGCCGGGTCATCCATGAATTGCCCGTGACTCTTGCGGTAGCCGCCCCAAAGAAAACCCACGCCCGTGAGCTGGTTCTCGGGACGCTTCAACAAATGGTGGCTCCACGCGGTCGAAAGTGTCGCAAATTCGCCGGTCTTCCAGACTGGATCCGTGAAGTAATACTGCTTCCAGCAGGTTAGCGCGCGGCCGTTGTCCTCGCTCCGCACTTGCCAGCAGACCGAGTTGCCGCTGAAAAAGGCTGCATTGCCACCGTCTGCGATGAATTTCTCCAGGCGATCGCGCATCGGCCCGGACCAATACTCGTCGTGCCCGACGCTCAGGACCAGCCGGTAGTGAGCGAGTAACTCGGGACGGAACTCGAGATCCGAATTCACGGCGTAATCGATCACGTAGCCGTTCCTTTCCGCCCACTGCACAAAGGGCAGTTCCCATTTTTCAAACTGGGATCCACCCGGCCGGTCGAACGAGACGCGGTTGCCCTGGTTTTTCGAGTAGCCGTTGTAAGCATAGAGGCTGAAGCCGCCCCAATTGTTGTAAGCGTTGTAGGTGTTGCTGGCGAGTTGCAGGAGGATTTTCGTGTCCCGGCCAGGGGTGGCGGAGCGGACGACAAAATACGCCTGGCTCTCCGCCGTGCGGCGGCCCCGCTGCGTCCAGCTCCCGCCGTTGTCCTCGGAGCGGAATTTTGCGACGTAGTAGCCCGAGGGCCAATCCTTCGCCACCGGCACTCGAAAAGTTTCCGGCCACCGGCAGCCCTGTGCCGACGCGTCCTCGGGTACGGGATGTTCCTTGCCTGGCAGGTCGCGCTTCGTCCACACGACGTTCGTTTTTTGACCAAGCCGCGAGATCTCCACGGAAAACCTTGCCGCGCTGGTCGAGACGTGAATGGGAATCTCTTCACCTGGTGCGGCGCTGAGCTGTCCCGCATAGCCTTCGATGAAAAGCGAGGGAACGCTTTCCGCCGCAAGAGCCGGGTTCCAAAGCGTAAGTGAGGCGATGAGCAAAAGGGAGTAATGGGTCGGAGTATTCATGGCGATTATCACTTTGATCGAGCGCTGCGTGGCCATCCGCTCATGGCGGGACGCTCGGCAAACGTTCCGTTCTGATTTTGCTGGATCGTTGTAAGGGAGATACGCCCCCTCTATTTCACGAGCCGGTAGAATCGAGTTCCCGTGGGGGAGATCCTGACCACGTTTTGAACGCCTTCCACCGACGGCGTGACATTTGCAGGCGCCCATTGCGGCGCTTCGATCGTCGCGCTTTCTTCGAGAATGTAATCCGCGGCTGCGGCAGGCCATGCAAGGCGAATCATCTTGTTCGGGCCAAGCATCGCCATGAGTGAGGGCGCGCCGGCCGGCTTGCAGTCTGCGAGCAGGTTGATTCCGGCTTGGTCGCCGCAAGGTCGGATCACGGTGTACCGTATGCGGCTGAAAAACACCTTCCCGCTCGTGACGAATCGCGCCGCCGCTTGAGGACCCTGATTCACACCGTTGAATTTCATGTCTGGAATCTCGAAGTAGGCTTCTCTCCATTCGTCGGAACCCTCCAATGCAACGGCAACGCTTCCGGTGGTAAACGCAAGGCCGACTTGGCCGCCCCGGTCGCTTTGATACACTTCCGGCCTGAAAGTTGTTCCGATCAGATCGGGGTCGTCATAGTAAGTGACGCAGACCGCGAGGTTCGCGTTGGGCTGGCTTGAGGGTCCGAGCGCCTGTTCGGTAATCGCGAAATTCATGTAAATATGTCCGAACCCGGGTGTGCCATCGTCGCGCGCGGCCCGCACGGCCTGCCTGCGATCTTGGGGCGGACCCGCTTCTGCCTCGATCATTTCTTGGTCTCCACCGGATCTTCCGGGCGCAAGTCCGTTCTGAATGCCTTTGTTGAAATCGAGTTCGACGAAGTTTCCATACACGCCTTTGCAGATGTTAAGATCCTCAACGCAGCCAGCGAGCGGATCTTGATTCGCAAGCGGATGTCCTCCAATTCGAAGAATGGCAAGATCAACGTTGGAGATGAATACCGCGCCGCCTTCGAATACCAAGCGCGGGCCTCCCGTCAGCGGGGTTGTGTTCACGCCGTTCAGATTCACGTCGGCCAGAGTGAATGAGCGGCGGATCCATTGTCCTGTGCCTTCCAGGGTGTGCCGTTTATTCGCGGGGTATTCGGCGGTTCCTCCGGTGCTGTCGGTGGCGAAGGCACCAGGGCCAAACACGGCGCCGATCAGTGCCGGATCGTCGTAGAATTCCACACAAATCTTCATCGCGCGGGGATCGTTGCACGGTTTCCCAAAGTAATTGTCCGTGATGCCGAAATTCATATAGCTGCCGTTGACTCGCGCCGCTCGTCGCTTGTCTGCGGCCGGTCCGACGTTGTCTTGGAACGTGATGGTTTGATCCCCGTTGTTCAAAACCCTCAGGTGACTCTCCATGTTTTTGTTGATATCGACGAAAGCGTAGTTGGTTTCCGGTTCCGGTTCGCAGACATCGGCGGGGGCGAATACGTTGATCTCGTCGGGTTCGCCGAACGCGCCCTGTTCGCCGAACGCGACGAGCCGGACGATCAGACCGGGGACCGTCTGCATTCGAATCGTTCCTCCGTTCACACCGCCGGCCGCCGTGGCTCCTTGCGCGTTACCCGGAATGGAACCGACGAAGTGAGAGCCGTCTGAGGGACGGAATCCGTTCGGAATGCGAAAAAGAACCCAGTTCCATTTCAGATTCTTCGCTTCGACAGGTATCAAGCCACCAACCGGGGAGTTCAATTCGGGAAGTGTGCCTGTGAGGAAGTTGAAGTTTCTCGGTGCTCCGCTCGCGTTAAAAAGCGCGGAGTTTCCATAGACCTGCATGAGGATGTCGATCGTGTCATGGTTGTCCCATTCCTGGAAAAAGCCATCGGCGATGTTGAGGTAGTTTCCAGTGACTTTCAAACCGGTGTGTCCGCCGATGTTGATGGGTTGAGTGACTTGATCGCCCCCGCTCAGGATTGTTAGATCCGTTGAAAACCAATTGGGTCCGGGAGGAAGAAACGATTCGTCCGTGCTGATGTAATGAACCTTCGCGTTTAGGTTGATGATCGACGGCCATTTCTCCGGATCGAAGTGTTGGAACTGCGCGTGCAGCGTGAGGCTGAAGAACAGAAGCAATGGGATCGCCAGAGAGACAGGTAATTTCCTCATAAGTCAGGTTAGTTTTGATTTTGAATCGGAGTTCGAAGATGCAAATCGCGAATGCCAGATCCAAGCTATTCGGTTCGCTGGCATTTCGCACTTGCTGCAAGCCAAAGACCCGCGCTTCGGAGCGCGCCTCTGTGAGGCGCAGAACGTTCAATCAATGCGAATGCCAAAATACAAAATAGGCATGGGTCGATCAATCGCGCGGTCATGTTTCAGGTTGAACGTCAAATAGTCAACCGGTCCGTTCTTTAGGTGTCAACAATATTGGACAGTCCTGAGAGTCGGTCTTTTCAAGCGCCTTCGGGTCCACTATTGGCATCCGCCCGTAGAAATACATCCGGAACGAGCCGTTTCATGATGCGGCACCTCTCGACATCAAACCGCCCGTCCTTGCGCGTCGTCAAATAATTGGAACGGACCCGCGGTCGGACAAGCGATCCGGAAGGTTTCTATCTCCGCGATTCGAACGTTGAATCCGCTCACGCCAGCACTGGTTTGACGACGTTGCCTTCGACATCCGTCAGCCGAAAATCGCGGCCCTGGAACCGGTAAGTCAGCCGTTTATGGTTGATTCCAAACTGATGCAGGATCGTTGCATGAAGGTCATGCACGCTCACGACGTTTTCGACTGCGTTGTAACCCAATTCATCCGTTGCCCCGTAGTTGACTCCGCCTTTAATTCCGCCTCCGGCCATCCAGATGGAGAAACCCTTGATGTGATGGTCGCGCCCGTCTCCCTGGGCCATTGGCGTTCTTCCGAATTCTCCGCCCCAGATAACGAGTGTGTCCTCCAGCATTCCTCGTTCTTTGAGATCCGTAATCAACGCGGCGGATGCTTGATCGACCAGGTTCGCGGTGACTTGAATACCCTTCTTGATGCCTCCGTGGTGATCCCAACCGCGGTGGTATAATTGAATAAATCGAACCCCGCGCTCTGCCAGTCTCCGAGCAAGAAGGCAGTTCGCCGCAAAGGAGCCGTCTCCGCCTTTCGTGCCATAGCGATCCAGCACGTGCTGCGGTTCGTTTGAAATGTCAATCAAGTCGGGCACGCTCGATTGCATGCGGAAGGCCATTTCGTATTGGCTGATGCGCGTCCCGATCTCCGGGTCGTCCACGGTTGCGTCGAATTGATTGTTCAACGACTTAATGCGATCGATGATGTCTTTTTGATCTTGCATGCGGACTCCCGGAGGGCGGCTGACGTAGAGTACAGGGTCACCCTTCGATTGGAACTGAACACCCTGAAACCGGCTCGGAAGAAACCCGCTGTGCCATTGGCGGGCGGCGATCGGCTGGTCTTGGCCGCCGCCGGAAGATACAAGGACGATGAACCCCGGAAGATCTTCGCATTCGCTGCCAAGCCCGTAGAGCAGCCATGATCCCATGCTGGGCCGGCCTGCAATCGCGGTGCCGGTATTCATGAACGTATGAGCCGGATCATGATTGATTTGCTCTGTGTGCAACGACCGAATAATGCAGATATCGTCGGCAATCTTGCCGATATGCGGGAGCGCGTCGCTGAGTTCCTGGCCGGATTGTCCGTGGCGTTGAAATGGATACTGCGGTCCAAAGCAATTCAACTTCTGGCCCTGCAACTGGGCAATCTGTTGGCCTTTGGTGAACGACTCCGGCATCGGTTTTCCGTGGAGTTCGGCAAGGGCCGGCTTGTAGTCCAACGTTTCGAGATGCGACGGTCCGCCGGCCATGCAGAGGTAGATGATTCGTTTCGCCCGCGGCGCCCAATGCATCGGCGTGATGACGCCCCGCCAGTGCTCGGCGTCCGCGGAGTTCGGGCTTTCTTGGCTGAACATCCGCGGATTGAGGAGGGAAGCCAATGCCATCGATCCGATCCCCGTTGTCGCGCGGCTCAGGAACGATCGCCGTGTTTGCTGTAGTCTCAATTCAGAAAATGGATTCATAACTTTGTCCAATGGTCTCAGTAACGTGTGATGAATTCGTGCAAGTTGAGAACGACGCGCGCGACCGCCGTCCACGCGGCCAGTTCGGCTCGACCGAGATCGTCGGAAGTCTCCCAGTTACCGACTTTCACCAGTTTGGCGGCGGCTTCGCTGTCGTGTGTGTATCGCGTGAGTTGCTCCGCGTAGAGCTCGGAGAGCTCTCGGGATTCGGACGGAGTGGGTTCGCGTGTCAGCGCCGTGGCGAACATCCAGTTCAACCGTTCATCGAGCGTTGTCCCGCCGTTGCGAAGAATGCGTTCGGCAAAAACGCGGGCGGCTTCCACGTAAGTCGGATCGTTTAGGAGGACAAGTGCTTGGAGCGGGTTATTCGAGATCACACGGTTTGCAGTGCATTCCTCGCGGCTGGGCGCGTCAAATGCAACCATGCTTGGATGCAGAAAACTGCGGCACCAAAACGTGTAGAGGCCCCTGCGATATGCGTTCGCTCCCGTGTCGTCTTGATAGGCGCGTTTGGGAAAATTGAGGTGCTGCCAGTAGCCCTCGGGTTGGTATGGCTTGGCGCTTGGTCCGCCGATTTCGGACGCCAAGATCCCGCTCACCGCCAGCGCATTGTCGCGGAGCATCTCGGCTTCCAGCCTGAATCGGGATTGCCTGGCGAGAAGGCGATTATAGGGGTCGAGCTCCCTCAGTTTCTGACTCGGCATTGAAGACTGCCGGTACGTGCGCGAATTCACGATCAGGCTCACCATGTGTTTGACGTCCCAGCGGCTCTCTTTGAATTCCGCTGCCAGCCAATCCAGCAGTTCGGGATGCGTCGGCCATTCACCCTGCGATCCCAGGTCGTCCATGACGCGTGAGAGGCCGGTGCCGAAGCAGATCTTCCAGAGCCGGTTCACAAAAGCACGCGCGGTCATTGGGTTTTCTTCGGACACAATCCAGTTCGCCAGATCCAGCCGGGTCAGGTGGCGCTTCGGTTCTCCCGGCTTTGAGCCCGATACGAATTCCGGGACGGCGGGTTCAACGATTTCACCCGAATCATCCATCCAATTCCCGCGTGGCAAGATCCGCGTGACGCGCGGTTCAATTGCGACGGTTGCCAGGGTTGTTGGGATGGTGCGCTCCAAGGTCTCTTTCGATGTTCTTTCCGACACGAGGCTGGCGCGTATGCGAGACACGCCAGAATCCGTATCCAAATTGTAGTTCATCAGCGATGCTCGTTCTTCCTCTGACCGGCCCTCCGCGGGCTTTTTCAAAGAGTTGACGATTTCGGGTGGAATTCCGTGGTCGCCGTAGTGGGGATTTGGAGTCGTGCTGATTGAAATCCGGAAGCGGCGAATGTTCTGTTGTGGCCGGCTCTTGGATGAATTTTTAAGGTGCGCCTTGAAAGCTGTGCCGACGCCTCCTGTCAGGGGACGGGCAAAAACAAAAGCGGCTTTGTGAGGCGAATCGTCCGAGTCTTTCGCCGGCGCCCAGCCGCTCTCGGGTTTCGTGTCAAATGCGGCCGTCACGGGAGAGTTCTTCAACTCCGAGCTCGCGGTGGCTCGAACAATATCGATACGTTCCCATTGGACGCTTCGTCCCGATGTGGCGCTGATTTCAAAGTCCGTCAGCACAAAATTCGATTCGGCGGCGGGAGCGTCTTGTCCGGCTTGCACCGGTTGAGGCAGCACTTCAAGACGCATCCCTGTGATCTGCTCCCGGTCTGTCGCGACGAAGACTGTGTATTCTTCATTCTCGGGGTTCTGTTTGACTGAACTTAGAGAAAGATCTTCTTCAACCCGAATCGCGGACTCGTTTTTTGCGAAGAAATAGACGGGCTTAAGAGTTATCCAATCGAGTTTTCCGGAATCGACGGACTCGATCATTGTTTGTTCCCAGTTCGCCTGCGCTGTCGAAAGACGGTTGGTTGCAGCGCCCAATTCATTCTCAAGAGTTGCGATTCGTTGATCGTGCCGATTCAGTAGAGCCCGCTGCATTTCATTGGGAAGAAGCGTGCCTTCCGGTTTGCCGACGCCGCGTTCTTTAACGTCCGCGAAGAACGCTTCCATGCTGTAAAAATCCTTGGTCGTGAATGGATCGAACTTGTGATCATGGCATTCAGCGCAGCCCATCGTTGCGCCAAGCCAAACTGCCGAAGTGGTTCGAACCCGATCAGACGCGTACTTCGCGAGGTACTCCTTGGCTTGCGAGCCGCCTTCCTCGGTGGTCCGATTCAATCGGTTGAACGTCGAGGCAATCTTTTGAGACAGTCCGGCTTCGGGTAGGAGATCGCCCGCTATTTGCTCGATCGTGAATTGGTCGAACGGCATGTTGTCGTTAAAGGCCTTGATCACGTAGTCGCGGTATGGGTAAACGCTGCGATAGTTGTCCGCGTGAAAGCCGTCGGTGTCCGCGTATCGGACCATGTCGAGCCATTGCGCAGCCAGCCGTTCCCCGTAATGAGGCGACGACAGAAGAAGGTCCACCAAACGTTCGTAGGCCCGGGCGGAAGGATCGGAGAGAAAACCCCGGGTGTCCGTCGCGCTTGGCGGCAATCCCGTGAGATCGAAACTGGCGCGACGGAGCAGGATGCGTTTGTCGGCCTCCTTGGAAGGTTTCAGACCTTTCGCTTCCAGTCGGGCAAGAATGAATTCATCGATCGGATTTAAAGGCCAGGACCGGTCGGTCACACTCGGCCGTTCCGGTCTCTTGAGCGGGGCGTAAGACCAGTGTTCATCCCATTGCGCGCCTTGCTCGATCCAATTCCGAAGCATTTCGATTTGCGCTGGAGTTAATCGTTTTCCCGTCTTAACCGGCGGCATTCGATCGTCATCGTCGGAAGTTGAAACCAGCTCCAGCATCCGGCTTTTCGAAGTGTCTTCCGCGACGATCGCGAAATCACCGGATTCAAGCTGTTTGAATGCTTCTTCTTTCCGATCGAGTCTCAAACCAGCTTTTCGTTTGTTTCCGTCCGGGCCGTGGCATGCATAACAGTTATCTGAAAAGATCGGACGAACATCGCGATTAAAGTGAATGGATGCAGCTTTTTCAGCGGGCGCGGTGACAGTGTCGGCGGCGGGAACGCTTGCGCCGACGCCGATAATGACGGTCAGTACAAAAGGAAGCAGGTTGTGGCTCATAGTCTGATCAGTCCATTTGTGTTTCGATATTCTCAAATCTAAGGCATCTCCGGGAGTTCCCGAGAAGGCTAGGCCGCGGGTGTGAACTGTCAAGCGCTCGCTCGGTCTTGCCAATCAACCATCCAGAGGACTTCGTACTCCCATCCCCGGTTTCCTCATGACGTGCAAATAGATCTGTGTTGTTTCCACGCTGCTGTGCCCCATCAACGCCTGCACCGTTCGAATATCGGCGCCCCGGTCCAGCAAATTCGAAGCAAACGAATGACGAAGCGTATGAGGCGTGACACGCTTGTCCAATCCCGCCCTGCGCCCTGCTTCCGCAAGCGCTTTTTGGAGTGCGTTCTCCTGCACATGATGCCTCCGCAACGTTCCGCCCCGAGGATCGCGGCTCAACTGGCGTGACGGAAACACCCATTGCCAGATCCACTCGCCTGATTCTGCGTCGAGCCTGCCACTCGTTTGCGAATCGCCAGATCGCTCAAGAATTCCACCGCATCCTCGTCGCTCGCTGTCATCGGATCTTTTCCGTTCAAGAATCGGGCAAACCGCGATACCCACTCCAGGTAAGTCTGCTCCGTGCGATAGGACAAGTGCTCTTTTTCTCCTCCGAAAGGTCCGTCCCCTCCAGACAATGCTCCCAATCTGACTTCTGCATTTGCCCTCCTTGATTGACTTCTGCATAACACCGGAAGCCCAAGCGTGCCAAGCCAAATGTTTCCAAGCCTGACCACCCGCTCCGAACGGTTTCCGGTCCGTACCGTTGATGACTGAATCCGCCTCGGCAACAAGTAGTTGACAGCACGCCGCTGGTCCTCCAGATTAAGATTCAATTCTCAAAGGAAGCGAAAATGGCACGATTTCCAAGAGCAACGGTCGCCGACAAAACCAGAAGTCAAAGCGCTCTTTTCGAGCTCAGCCGTCCCTGGATATGCATAACTCACTTCCACACAAGTAATAGTTCGGCAAAATGAAACATTGCGAGTGTAGGCCTGCAATCTGGCGGATGCTCCGAACGGCGAACCCGGGGTTTACTTTGATCGAGCTGCTGGTCGTGATCGCTGTCATCGCGATTCTCGCGGGCTTGCTGCTGCCAGCACTTTCCCGTGCAAAATCCAAGGCCCGGACCATTCAATGCATGAGCAACGAGCGGCAGACAACGCTGAGCCTCAGAATTGCGCTGGACGATGATTCCAGTGATCGTCTCGACGAAGCACCAGTTGCCGACTGGTTTTTCCAGACATTCGGCCTCTCAGATGAGGGTTGGATCTGTCCGAGTGCGCCCGAGAGGAAAAATCGACCTACGGCCGGATTCGGGTTGGTTGATCAAGCTTGGTCAGTCGATCAATTTAGTGGATGGGGGTCGTTTTTTCCGTATTATTCGCCAGAGCGAAAAATCCAGCCCAGCCATCGAGCTTCTAGTTACGGATTGAATCTATATTTTCTCGGAACAGAGCGAACATTCGTTTCTCTTACTGCGGAGATAGCCAAGCCGGAAAGGCACTTTCGAACTGAATCACGAATTCGCTTTCCTTCCACGACGCCCATCATTGCTGAGAGTGCGCATTGGGGTGTCTTTCCGGATCCAAATTTCAGCATTGGCAACCCGCCAACGTGGATATATGGAGTCAACCCATTGTTTGAGTGGGCAAACTCTGGACTTAGCACCTTTGCACTAGCACGCCACGGGAATCGACCATCGGTAATTCCTGAACATTGGAATACTCCACAAAAACTCCCAGGAGCCGTAAATGTTGGCTTTTTTGACGGACACGTTGAATCTGTGCAGTTGGAAAGACTTTGGGCTTTGCATTGGTATTATGGCCTCGAACCGCCCAACACTCGTCCTGGAATTCGGTAAGTTATGAGATGGAAATCTATCGGGAAGCGTCGATGACCCTGTCTAATTGTCCCAAAAACGTTGTGTTCGCTCTTTCTAATGTCAAGATATGGAACAATCCTACGCTGTAGCAAGATTCGGAACCGAGACACGAAATTGCCGAACCATGGCATGGAGCAGAACGGCCACCCGCGCTCGTGCTTGCCAAAACTTCCGGGTGCGAGCAGGATTAGTTCGGATGTCGGAGCCTTCGGTCGGTGGCTGCCGCTCACTGGGGTCGTTCGGCCGCGGAAGATGAGTTGCCGATTTGTTTTGCTCAGCCTATCGTTTGGCCATGAAGACCGACCACACGGCAATCCTGAAACAAGACGGCGATTGGTGGATCGGATGGGTTGAGGAAGTGCCTGGCGTCAATGCACAGGAACAGACAAAGGAAGAGTTGATGGATTCCTTACGGGAAGCCCTTCGCGAAGCGATCGAGTTTAATCGAGAGGACGCCCGCAGTGCCGCTTGCGGTGATTTCATTGAGGAGCCGTTGGCCTTGTGAAGAGGCGAGAGCTACTGGGACATTTGAGCGAGCATGGCTGTGTTTTTGTGCGAGAAGGTGGGCGGCACTCATGGTGGAAGAATCCAACCAAGAACAAGCGTAGCGCGATACCGCGCCATACGGAGATTCGAGACCAGTTGGCTTGGAAGATTTGCCGTGACCTTGACATTCCCACGTCCATAAGAAGCCATGCGCTGCAGCGAACCCGGCCCTCGCGTCACTGTTGCAATCGCGGCGTCCCGTGGGCCGGGTCGCTGAGCTTGGGTCTTCTGCTGTTCGCGAACTTGCTTCGGTACCGGTGTGCAGTTACATTTCCTCCCATGGCCACAATCGATGATGTTCAGAAGCTCGCACTAGGTCTTCCAGAACCCCTACGAGCCGCTCTCGCCGCCGATTTGCTTGGCTCGCTATCCCCTGTTCTGCACGACGAGGACGAGGGTGTCGCGGAGGCGGTGCGGCGAGATGCGGAGTTTGATGGCAATCCGGCGATGGGAATCGGTTTGGAGGAGCTTGATCGACAGGTGCAGGACCGGCGGAGCTGATGAGGCTCGTTTTTCATCCACGGGTCTATTTGGACATCGATAGGATCATGGAGTTTTACGAGGCAACCGGTACGGACCAGCTCGCCGACGACTTCTATGCCGAGTTGCGGAGCTTCATGGCTGAGGCCGCCAGACGGCCGACGTCCTTTTCAGTTCGCGAGCGCGATTTGAGGCGAGTCAATCTGGATAGGTTCCCTTACCACTTCATTTTTCGGATTGTCGGGGACGCCGTCCGAGTTTTGGTAATACGGCATCACAGCAGGCGTCCGTCCTTCGGGATGTGGCGTCGATGAATGGCCGAACCAATCGAGTGACCGAATGAGCGGCCAGCACGCACATTTTGAATTCCAAGACTCTGGGACGGCCGCTCATCGGTCCTCTGGTCGTTCGGTGGAAAGCTGCATTTACTGACTCGGAATAGCCGACCCATCTATTATGCAAGAGGCTGTTTTGGTATTTCTAATCGTGACCGTCGGCTTCGGGCTTTTCCTTTTGATCCGTTTCATTAGGACTCTGGAGCGTATCGCCGACGCATTGGAGATCATTGCCCGAAAGCCGGGACGCGGCGACGTATCATGAGACATTTCCGAAGAACACCGAACCAGCGAGTCGAGCGAACCGCCGCTGAGCGTCTCGGTTTTGACACGACTGGATTTATCAACATCATCAGACACAGCTTGAGTGCGCGGTCGGCGGCGGTCGCTCACTCGGGTCGTTCGGCGGAATTTGTTACATGAGAAAGCGCCTTCGCAAAAAGAAGCATCTCGGTGAATTTCGCCAGATGGGTTTCACCGCAGACTGCCAGATGCGTCCTGGTCTATCCGGCGCGGAGTTCGACCAGTTCACGGACGAGTTCATCGTCCAAGCCATCGAAGCACACGGCTTAGTGTTCGGTGGAGGCGGTTCGCCGGAGCGCGGATGGAGTGGAGTTGTTTGCCGCGACGACCGCTACGATTCGACGACCGATGTGGAGAAGGCTGCGGTCCAGCATTGGTTGGAGCAGCGTTCGGAGATCGAGTCTTTTCGGCTCTCTGAGTTTTGGGATGTCTGGCATGGTCCTGATCCATTTGACACGGAAGACGCCGAACCAGACGCTACACGCGAACCGCCGCCCTGCGCTCCGGCTTCGGATGTGCCAGGTTGATCGGACGCTGGATTCGCTGCCAGTGCCCGCTCCCGGCGTCGGTCGGTGAGCTTATCGTTAGCCGAGCGATTGACAATGTGTCGGCTTCGCAGGAGAATCCCACACATGCCAAAGACGCTTAGTCAAGTAGCCCAGGACGCGGTGGAGCTTCCCGCGTCGGACCGTATGAAGCTTGCTCGACTTATTCTTGATTCGACCGATTTTGACTCTGCGTCATCGGATCAAGCGCGGAAAGAATGGGATGAGGAAATTAAGACGCGACTGCGGGAGCTTCGCTCAGGGCAGGTCGTTGGCGTACCTCTGGAGGAAGTGAAAAGGCGAATCGAAGCTGGATTCAAATCTTGAGGATCGAGCTTCATCCAGGGGCAGATGATGAGTTTGCCGCACAGGTAGCATATTATGAGGATCAAGAGACGGGTTTAGGGCAGCGCTTTTACGCTGAAGTAATTGCGTACTTGGACTGGATCTCGGCGAATCCAGAAGTGCCCAGGATGAGAGAGGGTCATCGTCGAGTCAACTTGAAGGTCTTTCCGTTTTATGTTGCCTACACCGCCGAGCGAGATCGAGTCTGGGTCCTTGCAGTAGCCCACGGGAGTAAGCGGCCTCGCTATTGGGTCGATCGCATCCGAAACGGCTAACAAATCGAGTGACCGCGTTAGCCCGAAACAAGCTCCTTCAGGTTGCATGACCGACACTGAAAAGCTCGCTGGTCGCCTCCGGCAGGACTTCCCGAAGATGAAGCCTTCAGTTGATCGTGCATAAAGGGGTCGGGCAGAGAAAAGAGGAATATGTCACAATTTGAGCTTTTCCAAGTGGCGACGCATCTTAGCCAACGATCCACCATTGGCACCTTGAACGTCGCGCCTCGCAGACGTTACCCGCGTCGGATGCCCCATCGCCAGGTTTTCTGAAATCCACAGCCGCGAAACGGTCGTCGAATTCTT